>JBKPCQ010000121.1:0-11917 GCA_046727455.1 Actinomycetota bacterium
CCGCTGCTCGTACCGCCGCCTGATCTCCGCCGACCGGCGGCCCTGCCAGGTCAATTCGCGGCGCAGCCGGCGCCAGCTGTCCAGCCGCCGGGCGGACAGGTCGCCGTTGGCCAGTGCCCCGCGCACCGCACAGCCCGGCTCGCGCTCGTGCCGGCAGTCCCGGAACCGGCACGCGGCGGCCAGCTCGTCGATGTCGGCGAAGGTCAGTTCCAGGCCGTCGGCCGCCTCGTGCTGGAGGCCGACGCCGCGTAAGCCGGGAGTGTCCAGGATCGCCCCGCCATCGGGCAGCGGGATGAGCGCGCGGTGGGCCGTGGTGTGCCGGCCCCGCCCGTCCGCCCGCCGGTTCGCCTGGGTGACCATCACGGTCGCCCCGGCCAGCGCGTTCACCAGCGTGGACTTGCCCGCGCCGGACGGGCCGAGCAGCCCGAGCGTGCGGCCCCGCTGCACCATCGGCCGGAGCCGGTCCAGGCCGGCCCCGGTCCGCGCGCTGACGGCGATCACCTCGGCACCCGGCGCGAGGTCGGCGATCTGCGCCGCGACCCGCTCGGGCCGCCGGACGAGATCGGCCTTGGTGAGGATGACCACCGGCCGCGCGCCCGACGCCCAGGCGAGCGCGAGCAGCCGTTCCAACCGGCCGGCCCGCGGCTCCGGGTCCATCGGCTCGACGACGGCCGCGTAGTCGAGGTTGGCGGCGAGGACCTGGCCGTGGGACTGGCCGCCGGCCGTCGCGCGGACGATCGTGGTCCGGCGGGGCAGTACGGCCTCGATCGTGTGGCGGTGGTCCGGCCAGGTACACAGGGCGACCCAGTCGCCGGCGCACGGTGACGCGACGGGGTCGCGAGCCACCCGGGCAAGGAGCGGCCCGCCGAGCCCGGCCCGCGCCGGGCCGTCGGCGGCCAGCAGGCCGCACACCCCCCGGTCGACGCGGCTCACCCGGGCCGGCCGGTGGCCCGGGCGGTCGAACGGGGCGTACGCGGCCGCGAAGCCGGCGTCCCACCCCAGGGACACAATATCCAGTTTCATCTATTTTCCTGTCGGCGGAGAGACGCTTTCCAGACCCCCGACCCGTCGCGATCGACGGTAGGCGCCGGCACGCGCCGGGGAAAGGCATTAACGGGTACCGTCTGTGCGTGAGCGCTGATCCGCTGGTACTGCTCGATGAAGTGGAACGGGCCACGGCCCGGCTGCTGGCCACGGCCGAGGCCCTCGACGGCGATCCCGCCACCCCCTCCCTGCTGCCCGGCTGGACCCGGGGGCACGTCCTCACCCACGTCGCCCGCAACGCCGACGGCCTGGTGAACCTGCTCGCCTGGGCGCGGACCGGGGTCGTGACACCGCAGTACGAGAGCCCGGAGCGGCGCGCCGCCGACATCCAGGCGGGCGCCGCGCGACCGTGGGGCGTCCTGGTGGAGGACGTGCGGGACAGCTCGGCGCGGTTCGCGAAGGCGGCCGAGGCGCTGACGGCCGAGCAGTGGGCGGAGCACCTGGATCTGCCGGGCCGCCGGTCGCCGGTCGCGCTGATCCCGTGGCGGCGGCTGCGCGAGGTCGAGGTGCACCACGTCGACCTGGCCGCCGGGTACGGGCCGGCGGACTGGCCGGCGGCGTTCACCCTGCACGTGCTGCACGAGGTCGCGGGTGGCCTGTCCGGCGTCTCGTTGACCCTGCGGCCGGACGAGCTGGGTCACCCGGTACCGGTCGGTGCCGGCGGCCCGCCCAGCCTCGGCGGTCCGGCGTATGCGCTCGCCGCCTGGCTGGCCGGCCGCTCCACCGCCGACGGCCTCACCGTCGACCCGCCCGGTCCGCTCCCGGCGATCCCCGACTGGTTGTGACCGCGATGGACATCCATGAACTCCCCGAGCTGACCGTCACCAAGGTCTCGGTCGGGCCCATGGACAACAACGCGTACCTGCTGCGCTGCCAGGCGACCGGGGAGCAGGTGCTGATCGACGCGGCCAACGAGCCGGAGCGCCTGCTGTCCCTGGTCGGCGACGGCGGGCTGATCCGGGTGATCACCACCCACCGGCACGCGGACCACTGGCAGGCGCTGGCGGCGGTACTGGCGGCGACCGGGGCGCGTTCGGTGGCGCATCCGGACGACGCCGCCGGGCTGCCGGTACGGGTCGACGAGCCGGTCGTCGACGGGGACACGGTACCGGTCGGCACCTGCGCCCTGGAGGTGATCCACCTCGTCGGCCACACGCCCGGCTCGATCGCCCTGCTGTACCGCGACCCGTCCGGCAGCCGGCACCTGTTCACCGGGGACTCGCTCTTTCCGGGTGGTGTCGGAAACACCTTCGGCAACGCCGAGAACTTCCGGTCCCTGCTGCACGACGTCGAGACGAAGCTGTTCGACCGACTCCCCGACGAGACCATCGTGTACCCGGGGCACGGCGCGGACACAACGCTGGGCCGGGAGCGGCCGGCGCTGCCGGAGTGGCGCGCGCGAGGCTGGTGAGGGTGGCACGCCTTGCCGGAATAGCGGGCCCGGGGCCGGTGAGCCGGCGGTGGCGTTAGGCTGTCGAGGTTACCGGGCACTCATCAAGGAGGATGTCGTGGCCACTCGGCTGAACCCGTACCTCAGCTTCCCGGGCAGCGCGCGGGACGCGATGGAGTTCTACCGGACCGTTTTCGGCGGCAACCTGAACATCACCACCTTCGGCGAGTTCGGCAACCCGGACCCCGCCATGGCCGACAAGGTCATGCACGCGATGCTGGAGACCGACCGCGGTTACACGCTGATGGCGTCGGACCTGGGGCCGGGCATGGAGCACGTACCGGGCACCACCATCACCATCAGCCTCAGCGGCGAGGACGGCGACGAGCTTCGCGGGTACTGGGAGAAGCTCATCGTCGGCGGCCAGGTGACCATGCCGCTGGAGAAGCAGGCGTGGGGCGACGAGTTCGGCATGTGCACGGACCGGTTCGGCGTCCCGTGGATGGTCGACGTCGTGCAGCCGCAGATGAAGTAGGTCTCGGGCTCACACGACGGCGGCTCACACGACGGCGAAGAGCAGGTACGCGGCGGCTGCGGAGCCGAGTAGTGCGGCGCCGTAGCAGGCCGCCGCGATCAGCCGGTCGAACCGCAGCAGTCGCAGCCCGTCCCGCAGGGTGTACCGGAACCGGTGCGCCGCGTGCACCAGCGCCAGGAAGAACACCCCGAGCAGTACCAGCCGGGTCAGCGGGAACCGGAGTACCGCGAGCAGGTGTGCGTGGTCCGGTGCCGGTACCCACCCGAGCGGGACCAGCACACCGAACAGGACCAGCAGCACCGGCAGTGCCAGCGCCGCCGCCACCCCACCGCCGCTGAACAGCAGCCACACGAACGGCTCGGGCGTACTCCGGTCGCGACCGGCCACCTAGACCACCACCAGCCACGCGAGGAACGCGGACACCACGATCCAGCTCAGGTAGATCGAGCCGGCCAGCAGGCGCGGCGGTACCCGGCGGCCGCGCAGCTTCACCACCATCGCCTGCGGGGTCAGGTTGACGAAGGTGACCGTGTGCAGCAGCAGGAACGCCAGCGCGACCAGGTTCAGCACGACCAGCCAGGGACTGGCCGACCAGTCGAGGAACCGCCGGTACGCGGCGTCGCCCTGGGCCACCGCGCGGATCAGCAGCAGCAGGTAGACCACCGTCCACCCGACGAAGAGGCTGCTCAGCTCGCGCAGGACGAAGCGCAGGTACGACCATCGCGACAGCCACCACAGCAACCGTGGCTGGGGCCGGTAGAGCCGGGCCACCGGCGGGGCACTCATCGCCGCCTCCAGGGCATGAGCAGCGACTTGACCGCCTCGGTCGCGGCGGTCAGCTTGTACCGCTGGATCGCTCCGGCCGGATCGACCCCCTTGGGGCACGCCCGCGAGCACTCCCCCACGAACGTGCAGCCCCAGACCCCCTCCGGCTGGGACAGGACGGTCAGCCGCCGGTGCGCGCCGTCGTCCCGCGAGTCCAGGTTGTACCGCTGCGCGAGCGCGATCGCCGCCGGCCCGATGAACGCGTTGTCCAGGCCGTAGACCGGGCACGCGGAGTAGCAGAGCATGCAGTTGATGCACATGCTGAACTGCTTGTACTCCTCCAGCTCCGCCGGGGTCTGGAGGTACTCGCCGTCCGGCTCCTCCTCGTCCTCGCGGATCAGCCACGGCTGTACCGCGCCGAGCTTGGCCATGAAGTCGGTCAGCTCCACGACCAGGTCCCGGATGATCGGGAAGTTCGCCAGCGGCTCGATCCGTACCGGCCCCGGGGCGTAGTCGGTCAGGAAGGTCCCGCACGTCAGGCGGGGCTCGCCGTCGACCAGCGCGCCGCAGCTCCCGCAGATCCCCATCCGGCAGGACCAGCGGTACGACAGGGTGCCGTCCAGCTCGTCCTTGATGTAGTTCAGGCCGTCGAGGACCGCCCAGTCCTGGCGCAGCGGCACCTCGTACTCGTCGAAGGTCGGCCGGTCCTCCTGCTCCGGCCGGTACCGGGCCACCCGCAGGGTGATCTGCTCGGGCATCCACTCACCTCCCGTAGACCCGTTCGCCCGGCGGCCACCGGGTGATGGTGACCGGCAGGTGCTCCACCCGCGGCGGGCCGTCGGCCTCGCGGTACACCAGGGAGTGCGCGAGGAACCGGTCGTCGTCCCGGGCGGGGAAGTCGGTGCGCTGGTGGGCGCCGCGCGACTCCTCCCGGTGCAGCGCGCACGCCACCATCGACTCGGCCAGGTCGAGCATGCCGCCCAGTTCCAGCGCCGCGGTCAGCTCGGTGTTGAAGGTGCGGCTCGCGTCGTCGAGGGTAGCCGTCGCGGCCCGCTCCTGAAGCTCCCGAAGCTGGTCGGCGGCCTTGGCCAGGGTGTCGCCGTCGCGGTAGATGCCGGCCGCGTTCTCCATGGTCGCCTGCATCCGGGTGCGGATCGTGGACATCCGCTCGCGGCCCCCGGTACGCCCGCGGAGGTCCTGTTCCAGCCGGCGCTGTTCGTCGGCGGCCTGGGCGAGCACCGCCTGCCCCGACGGCGCCGCCGCGGCGGCGTACCGGGCGGCCGCCGTACCGGCGCGGGCGCCGAACACCAGCAACTCGGGCAGCGAGTTGGAGCCGAGCCGGTTGGCGCCGTTGATGCTCACGCAGGCGACCTCGCCGGCCGCGTACAGTCCGGGCAGCGCGGTCGCGCCGGTGATGTCGGTGTGGATGCCACCCATCATGTAGTGCACCACCGGCCGTACCGGCACCAGCTCGTGCACCGGGTCGATGTTCTGGTACTTGTGGCACAGCTCGCGCACGAACGGCAGCTTGCTGTCGATCAGCTGCTCGCCGAGGTGCCGCAGGTCGAGGTGGACGACCGGGCCGTAGGGCGTGTCGACGGTGCGGCCCTTCTCCACCTCGTGGACGAACGCCTGGGAGAGCCGGTCGCGGGGGCCCAGCTCCATGCTGCGCAGCACCGGCCCCGGTGACGGCTTGCCGAGGTTGTAGTCCTGCAGGTACCGGTACCCGTCCTTGTTGACCAGCCAGCCACCCTCCGCGCGGGCGGCCTCGGTGATGAGGATGCCGGTGAAAGGCAGCCCGGTCGGGTGGTACTGGACGAACTCCATGTCCTTCAGCGGCGCACCGGCCTGGTAGGCCAGGGCCATGCCGTCGCCGGTCTTGATGGCCGCGTTCGTGGTGAAAGGGAAGATCCGGCCGCACCCGCCGGTGGCCAGGATCACCGCCTTGCCGAGGATCGCCTCGGTCCGGCCGGACATCAGCTCCAGCGCCACCACGCCGCACACCCGCCCGTCGTCGACCAGCAGCCGGGTGACATGCCACTCGTCGTAGCGCACGATCGACGGGTACTTGAGCGAGGTCTGGAAGAGCGTGTGCAGCAGGTGGAAGCCGGTCTTGTCGGCGGCGAACCAGGTCCGCACCTTCTTCATGCCGCCGAACGGCCGCACGGCGATATGGCCGTCCGGCTCGCGGCTCCACGGGCAGCCCCAGTGCTCCAGCCGGAGCATCTCCCGGGGAGCCTCCGCGACGAACGCCTCGACCGCGTCCTGGTCGCACAGCCAGTCCCCGCCGGAGACAGTGTCGTAGGCGTGCTCGTCGAGGCTGTCGTCGGGCTTGGCAACCGCCGCCGCACCGCCTTCGGCGGAGACCGTGTGGCTGCGCATCGGGTACACCTTGGAGACGACCGCGACGCTGAGCCGTGGCTCGGCTTCCGCGACCGCGATCGCGGCGCGGAGTCCCGCGCCGCCACCGCCAACGATCACCACATCGTGAATAGCTGTCACGACCACCTCAGACCGGATGTCCCGCCTGCTGTTCCCAGAAGATCTTGCCCTCTTTGCGGCCGTGCTTGACCGCCGTCGCCGTGACGCTGCCGTCGTGGTACTCGTGACGGGTGCGCCGGCAGCCGCAATCGTAGTAGCGGACGAACACGGCGAAGCCTTCGCCGTCGGAGTCGCGGTAACTCTCGCCCCCCACGGTCTTGCCGCACGGCGCGAGTTCAGGCTCGAACGTCTCCCTCTTGCCGACCATCGTTACCCCCTGCCAAGGGGTGGGCTCACGTGTGACCAGCGTGCCACTCGCCGCACCGCGAAGGAAGGGGTTCAGGTGGGTGGCTGCCACGGGCGCAGCCGGGGCCACCAGCCCGGTACCGCGGCGCGGTAGGCGGCGTACTGGTCGCCGTACCGGCGGGCCAGGGTAGGCTCCTCGTACCACCGCACGAACGCGACCATCGCCGCGCCCGCGATCGCGGCCCAGGCCAGCAGCACCGGCTGGGCCAGCAGCATCGCCTGACCGAGGATCACGGCGAGCACGGCCACGTACATCGGGTTGCGCACGAAGCGGTACAAGCCGCCGACGACCAACTCCTCGGTCGGCGCGACCGGGGCCGGGGTACCGGCGCCCTCGACCACGAACCGGACGAACGCGGAGACCAGCACGACCAGCCCGGCCGCGATGAGCACCGCGCCGGCGACGCGCACCGGGATCCACCAGGCCGGCGCGGCGCGCATCCGCCACCCGGTGAGCCACCACGGGATCAGCCCGGCCACCACGCCGGGCGCCAGCACGAAGAACAGGGCGGCACCGGAGGCCGCGCTCAGCCGACGCATCGGCCCAGCCGGTCCGCCCAGCCACCGGTATGGAGAACCTGGGCAGCGTACGCCTCACGCAGGATCCGCAGCGCGGGAAGCCGCTCGGCCGCCTTACGATACGGCGAGCCGGCGTCGACGTCGTCGACGGCGGAGACCTGGAAGCCGATCAGGTCGAGCGCCCGGTTCAGCGCGAGGGCACGGTCGGCGGAGCCGGCCCGGTATACGTAGGTGGCGTGGTCCGGCGCGTTGAGCGCCTCGTAGACCAGCGCGCCGGACTCGGTCAGGCACAGCGCGAACGCCAGTACCGTCGGTTGCTCGCCGGCCGCGCGCAGCGCCGCGTAGTCGGTGGACGCCGGGATGAGCCGGTCGCGCGTGACGTCCGCCCGGGGGCGGATGGCGTGTCCCGCGCCGCCGGTGCCGAGGAGCTGGAACGCCAGCAGCGGGCCCACCGTCTGGAACGGGCCGGCGAAGCCCAGCGCGATCGGCAGGCCGCCGAAAGAGCCCGCTCCCCCGTCGTGCTGGAACGTCGGTGTGACCGCCGGATCCGACCAGGGCTGTGCCCCGACCGCGTCGCGCCGCACCGAGACCGTCTGCTTGAAGCCGAGCCACAGCTCGCCGTGCCCGGCGAGGGTGGTCAGGCAGGCGGCCCGCTCGGGCAGCGTGGCCGCCGCGACCAGGGCCGGCCAGATCGTCGCGTCGACCGCGTCGAGATCCCGCTTCGCGGCGGCGACGCCGTCGCGCAGCAGGCCGGCGACCTGGCGCAGGGCGAGCGGGCCGAGGCCGGGCAGCAGGGCGCCGAGGAACGCGGCGGTCCGGCCGGCGGCCGCGCCGACGCGCTCGCGGAGCAGCCCGGAGAATTCGGAGGTACGCCGGGCCAGCCGGGAAACGGTCACCGGCTCGCGGCCGGTCACCTCGACCGTCAGCCGGTACCCGGACGGGTCGGCGGTCACCCCGCGGATGAACGGGTAGGGCAGCTTGTCCGGCTCGCCCCGGGTCGGCAGGGTGACCAGCGCGTCGTCGTAGAGCCGCAGCTCGGCGTCGGCGTCGTCCACCGCGCCGGGGAAGATCTCCGGCCGCCCGACGCCGCCGAGCAGCAGCGTGCTCGTGGTGTCCTCGGCGCGGGCCTCGGTCAGCTCGGCGAGTACCTGGCCGTGCAGCCGGCCGAGCTGGTACAGGTCGAGCGTCGGGCCCTCGCGCAGGACCAGCCGGATGCCGTACTCCACCGGCTCGCCGATCTCCACGATGTCGGCCGGGGCGACGCGCAGCGGTTGGCCGAAGGCGGGCGTGACGACCAGGGCGCCGGCCGCCATCTCGGCGACGGCCTCGCCCTCGTCCAGCAGCCGCCCGTCCGGGGCGGCGAGGCGGAAGCGCATGCGCTCAACCCGTCCAGGGCTGGTTGGTCATGAAACCCTCCACGGCGTACACGTACCAGGTGTTCGGCAGATCCTTCCCGGCCGCCATCGCGTTGTCCACGGCGCCGAAGCCGGCCTGGTATGCCGAGATCACCAGGTCGAGCAGGACCAGCTTGTCGGGATCGCCGGCCAGGCTGTAGTCGCGGTTGAAGTACCTGTCCCCGAAGTACCGGGTGAGCCACGCCAGGTAGCCGGCCGCGACGGACACGTTGCCGGGCAGCGTGTGGAAGTCGTACGCGGTCCCGTACTTCATGTTCATCCAGTCGGCGGTGTCCTTCATCACCTGCATGGTGCCGACGCCGCCGTCGCAGGACACGATCGTCGACTGCCAGCCGGACTCCATCCAGCCGATCCCCTCGACCATCTGCAGCCGCACCGTGATGGCGGGTGGGTCGGGGTCGTTCAGGCTCAGCGTCGGCCGGTACGGGCGGCTGGCGGCGGTACTCATCGCGGCCGCGACGTCCGAGCGGGGCGCGACCGGGCCGGTGTAGGTCGGGCAACTCGCTCCGGGTGCGGGCGAGCGGGGCGGCGGCGGTGCCGGGTGGTTTGGCGGCGGCTGCGCGACCGTGACCGGTTTCGGGGCGGCTGGTGGCGCCTTCTTCCGGCTCGGTGCGGCGGAGACGGCCTTCCGGCTCGGCGACGGGCGGGGCGTCGGTGACGGGCTGTCGCTCGCCTCCGGGGTCGGCGAGGGTGGGGCGGCGCTCGACTCCGCCGGTACCACGAAGATGGGGTCCGCGACCGGCCGGGGGTGACCGCGCGGCCCGACCACCGCGGCGGCGACGACGAGGGCGACCACGGTGACCACGACGGCGCCCGCGATCGCCCGGTTACGCGGACTGGACAGCAGCGCCACGCCCGCCGACCCTACCCGACGCCGGGTCGCGCGGCGGACCCCGCACGCGACCGGGGAGGATGGAGGCATGCCCGCGCGTACCGACCTCCGCAACGTCGCCATCATCGCCCACGTCGACCACGGCAAGACCACCCTCGTCGACGCCATGCTGCGGCAGGCCGGTGCCTTCCATGCCCGTGCGGAGATCGCCGACCGGGTTCTGGACTCGATGGACCTGGAGCGGGAGAAGGGCATCACGATCCTGGCCAAGAACACGGCCGTGCACTACCGACCGGCCGCCGGGGACGCCGTGACGATCAACATCATCGACACCCCCGGGCACGCCGACTTCGGCGGCGAGGTCGAGCGCGGGCTGACCATGGTCGACGGGGTGCTGCTGCTCGTCGACGCGAGCGAAGGCCCGCTGCCGCAGACCCGGTTCGTGCTGCGCAAGGCACTCGCGGCGCGACTGCCGATCGTTCTCGTGGTGAACAAGGTGGACCGGCCGGACGCGCGGATCAAGGAGGTGGTGGACGACACCTACGAGCTGTTCCTCGACCTCGACGCGGACGAGAGCCAGATCGACTTCCCGATCGTGTACGCCTGCGCCCGCGACGGGCGCGCCTCGCTGACCCAACCGCCGGACGGCGGCCTGCCCGACTCGCCGACCCTGGAGCCGCTGTTCGCCACGGTGCTGGCCACCATCCCAGCACCGTCCTATGTGGACGGCGCACCGCTCCAGGCGCACGTGACCAACCTGGACGCGTCGCCGTTCCTCGGCCGGCTGGCGCTGTGCCGGGTCCGGCAGGGCGAGATCCGCAAGGGCCAGACGGTGGCCTGGTGCCGTTCCGACGACCGGTACGGCCCGCGCGGCTCCGCCCCGCGACCCGGGTCGGTCATCGAACGGGTCCGGATCTCCGAGCTGCTGATGACGGAGGCGCTGGAGCGCCGGTCCGCCGAGCGGGCCGGACCCGGCGACATCATCGCGGTCGCCGGCATCCCGGACATCATGATCGGCGACACGCTGGCCGACCCGGACAACCCGGTACCGCTGCCACAGATCCGGGTCGACGAGCCGGCGATCTCCATGACCATCGGGACCAACACCTCACCGCTCGCCGGCCGGACCAAGGGCGGCAAGATCACCGCCCGGCTGATCAAGGACCGGCTGGACCGGGAGCTGGTCGGCAACGTCTCGCTGCGGGTACTGCCGACCGAGCGGCCGGACACCTGGGAGGTGCAGGGCCGGGGCGAGCTGGCGCTGGCGATCCTGGTCGAGCAGATGCGCCGGGAGGGGTACGAGCTGACCGTCGGCAAGCCACAGGTCGTGACGCGGGAGATCGACGGGCGCGTCTGCGAGCCGGTGGAACGGCTGACGATCGACGCGCCGGAGGACTACCTCGGCCCGGTCACCCAGCTCCTCGCGACCCGCAAGGGCCGGATGGAGCAGCTCGTCAACCACGGCACCGGCTGGGTCCGGATGGAGTGGCTGGTGCCCGCGCGGGCCCTGATCGGCTTCCGGACCGAGTTCCTCACCGAGACCCGGGGTACCGGGATCCTGCACCACGTCTTCGAGGCGTACGAGCCCTGGTTCGGCGAGCTGCGTACCCGCCCGACCGGCTCGCTCGTCGCCGATCGGCCGGGCGCGGCCACCTCCTACGCGATGTTCAACCTCCAGGAGCGCGGATCGCTGTTCGTCGAGCCCGGGACCGAGGTCTACGAAGGGATGATCGTCGGCGAGAACTCCCGTGCCGACGACATGGACGTCAACATCACCAAGGAGAAGAAGCTCACCAACATCCGCTCGTCGACCGGCGAGGAGTTGGAGCGGCTGGTACCCCCGCGCAAGCTGTCCCTGGAGCAGGCACTGGAGTTCTGCCGCGAGGACGAGTGCGTCGAGGTGACCCCCGGGGCGGTACGGCTGCGCAAGGTCGTCCTCGATGCCGCCGAGCGGGGGCGGCTGGCTCGCCGCCGCGCGCATTAGGCCGTCGCCGCCCGTACCGCCACGTAACCGACCACCAGCATGACCAGCAGTACCGGCACGAACAGGCCGAGTACCGCGATCGGCCGGGCGAACAGCGCCGGCCCGGGATCCAGGGGCCTGCGGTGCGGGCCCTGCGCCGGCGGCCGGGGCGGCGGCAGGCTCGCGACCTTGCCGCGCCGCGCCAGGTTGATCAGCACCGTGATCGGCGTGATGACCGACGAGGCGTACCCGTACCAGCCCTGGATCAGGGTCTTCGCGGTCATGTCCCGGAAGGTGGCCAGGCCGCAGTCCCGGCAGAACGGGCCTCTCATGTGCAGGAACTGCATCAGGACGAGCATGCCGCGGTGGCCGCGGAAGGTGACGTCGGCGGCGGGGACGCAACCGCAGAGCCGGCACTGCGTCTCGGGCAGCGCGGGTGCATAGCCGGGCGCGGCCTGCGGGTAGCTCTGTGCGGCTTGGGAGTAGCCGGACGCGGCCTGCGGATAGCCGGGTGTGGCCGGCGGATAGCCGGGTGTGGCCGGTGAGTGGCTCGGTGCGGCTTGGGAGTAGCCAGGCGCGGTCTGCGGGTAGCTCTGTGCGGCACGGGGGTAGCCGGATGCGGCCTGCGGGTGGGCGGGTGCCGGGGCGGCGTGCGGGTAGCCGGGCG
>JBKPCQ010000122.1:0-4871 GCA_046727455.1 Actinomycetota bacterium
CCGACGCTCACCCCTCCCGGCCGTCACCGTTGCTCCGGCGGCCAAGACCAGCACGAGCCAGCCACAACCAGCAAGCCAAGATCACGCAGGGGGTCAGTTTTCAACCGTCGAAAGGGGGTCAGTTTTCAGGCGCCCTTGACAACGGGCAGCCGACTGGCTGCGGGTGTGGACAGATCTGGGGCGGGCGCCGCGCACGATCGACGCGTACGCCCGCGGGCTGGCGGAGTACCTGGCGATGTGCGACCGGGAGGGCGTCGAGCCGGTCACCGCCGGCAAGGCACACGTGGCGGCATATGTGCGTGAGCTGACCAACCGGCCGAGCCAGCGGGGCGCGAACGTTGTGTCCATCGACTCGGGGGTGGGGCTGGCCAACGCGACGCTGCAGCAGCGGCTGGTACCGGTTCGGCTGTTCTACGACTTCCTGATCGAGGAGGGACTGCGGGAGTCCAACCCGGTCGGGCGGGGTCGCTATACGCCGGGCCGACGCTTCGGTGGCCACCAGCGCGGTCTCGTGCCCCGGTTGACGAAACTGCCGTGGATCCCCAGCGAGCAACAGTGGCTGGCCATCCTTGATGTGGCCCGGCTGGAGACGGTTCGCAACCGGGTCATGCTCGCGTTGGCCTACGACGCGGCCCTGCGCCGCGAGGAGCTGTGCTCGCTGTGTACCGACGACCTCGATCCGGCGCATCGCACGTTGCGGATCCGGGCCGAGGTGACGAAGAACCGGATGGGGCGCGTCGTGCCGTACTCGGCGACGACCGGGGTGTTGCTGTTGGAGTACCTTGCCTACCGGGCGAGGTTCAGCCGTGCCCGTGGGCCGTTGTTTCTGTCCGAGTCACGCCGCAACCTGGCCCAGCCGTTGACGTTGTGGACCTGGTCGAAGGTGGTACGCAAGATCGCGTTGGCCGCTGGGGTGCCCGGGTTCTCCACGCACACCACTCGGCACTTGTGCTTGACCGACCTGGCCCGGATGGGGTGGGAGTTGCACGCGATCGCCACCTTCGCAGGTCACCGCTCGACCGAGTCGACGATGCGCTACATCCACCTGTCTGGAAGAGACCTGTCGGACAAGCTGAACCGCGGGATGGACCAGATCCATGCATGGCGGGTCGCGATGCTCACCCAACCGGACACCGCCGCCACGGCGGGCCGTCCATGACGGCCGCCGCAATCGAGGTGAGCACGCCGGTGATCCAGCCGGTCTGGTCGTCGCCAATCGACGCAGGCCGCTACGACCGAAGGGTTCAGCTCACCGACCGGGAGCGGGAGGCCCTGAACAGGCTGGAGATGAACCTGCGACGCCGACGCGGCCATGACGCCGATACGCCCGAGTGGGCGATCATCGATCGGCTTCTGCGACCACTGGATGACGCCGTGGCGGGGCTGCACTGGTCCACGGACAACACCCGGATGCACCGCGGCTTCGCCGGCGACGCGGTGGCATTGGTGCTGCTGCGATGCGCCGACCAGAACCGAGCGTTCTGGTGCTGGTCGAGCCAGGACTGGGTTCGGCTGATCGGCACCAGCATCGACGACTTTCAGAAGCCATGGCCGATCCGGTTCGACGTCAACGTCCGACCCTATGTCGCGGCGTTGGCCTATCTGCTCGGCGGGTTCACTGACTTTCATCGCCTCGGCCCGTTCGGTCGCCTCTCCCTGGCCCGGCGCATCTTCGGACAACGGGCCCTCGATGATGCCCACGACCAGGTCGCGCGGATCCTCACTCAATGGGGCTACCGGATCGGGCTGGCCAACAACCAGCGGCTGATGACCGCGTTGGGTGAGGCGCTGCTGATCAACCGCAGCCCACACCTGCATGCCCTGAGGACAGAGACGTTCGACCGGCTCCGCCAGAATCCGGCGATGGCAGGGCGACACAGCCACGCCCTGCACTGCATCCAGAAGGCGGTCGCCAGCCTCGGCTTCTGCGACGAGCGCCCATCGCCGCCACCGACGCCGCGGGCCGACATTGAAGGCGCGCCGTCACCATGGGCAGAGATGGTCGAGCGCTGGTACGCGACCTCGACACTCACCCCGAAGGTACGCACCAGTTGGCGCAGCGTGCTGTCCAAGGCCGGCCGGTGGCTGGCCGACCAGCACCCCGACGTCACCGAACCTGCCCACTGGACCCGGCAGACCTGCGCGGCCTGGATCGCCGCGATCGACCGCATGGCCGTGGGCGACTACGTGCAACACCGCAAGGGGTTGGGTAAGAAGGTCGGCAAACCACTGTCGCCGAAGACGAAGGCTGGATATATCACGGCAACCAGAACCTTCTTCGGAGATCTGCAGGAGTGGGAATGGATCCCACGCCGGTTCGACCCTCTCCGGGCGCTGGCCACGCCGCCGACCATTACGGCGCTTATCGGCCCGGACCCGCGGATCATCGCCGACGACGTGTGGGCCAAGCTGCTGTGGGCCGGACTCAACATGGACGTCGACGACCTGCCGGCCAACTCCAGCGGCCCGAGTTATCCGATGGAGTTCATCCGCGCCGTCACGCTGACCTGGCTGTTCAGCGGCCAACGCAGCGACGAGATCGCCCGCCTGCGCGTCGGCTGCATCCGGTGGCAGCACAACAACGCTCCGATCCGCGGCGACTCCACCGAGGTTCTCGTCAAGGACGCGGTGTGCCTGCTCGACATCCCCACCCACAAGACCGGCACCGCGTTCACGAAACCCGTCGACCCGCTACTCGGCCAAGCCATCGAGGCATGGCAAGCCGTGCGCCCCGACCAGCCCAAGATGCTCGACCGCAAGACCGGTGAACACGTCGACCTGCTGTTCGCCATCCGGGTACGGCGAGTGGCGAAGGCCTACATCAACGACACGATCATCCCGGCGCTGTGTCGCAAGGCCGGCGTCCCCACCGCCGACGTCCGCGGCAACATCACCAGCCATCGCGCCCGAGCCACCATCGCCAGCCAGCTCTACAACGCCAAGGAACCCATGACGCTCTACGAACTGCAGGCGTGGCTCGGTCACCGCTCCCCGGAATCCACCCGACACTACGCCAAGATCAGCCCGATGGTGCTGGTCAAGGCGTATCGCGACGCCGGGTACTTCGCCCGCAACGTACGCACCATCGAAGTCCTTGTCGACCGTGATGCGGTCACCAGCGGCGCAGCCGCCGCCGGCCAGCCGTGGCAGTACTACGACCTCGGACACGGCTACTGCACCTACACCTTCTTCGAGCAATGCCCGCACCGTATGGCCTGCGCCCACTGCGACTTCTACACCCCGAAACCGTCGAGCCGGGGACAACTTCTGGAGGCCAAGGGAGAACCTGCAGCGCATGGCGACCAGCATCCCGCTCACCGACGAGGAACGCGCCGCCGTTGACGACGGACAAGCTGCCCTCGACCAGCTCCTGAGCCGCCTGGTCGACATGCCGACGCCAGCCGGACCCACGCCACGTGAGATCGGCGCGCCGGCGAGCGCCACCCTGCTTCCGATTATCGATCTGGGTGCCCGCTGCCAGCAGCCGTGAGCGTCATCATGCGAAGGGCTCTTCCGCGAGGCTGACACCGCCACGCTGGCCGAGAGTCAACGTCTGACGCGAGATGTGCTGAGGTGCGCGTCGCACGTACTGGACGTATCCGGGTGCCCGAAGACGCAGATCGAACTGCTGGCCTTCGAGGTGCCACAGCGGGTCGGGATGACCGTCCGTGGCAGGCGGGCGATGCAAGTCGACGATCTCCAGGGGTTGGAGGTGGGGCCGAGCTGGCCGGTGAGATCCCCCATATCCGCTCGAACACGAGGGTGACCGGTGCGACCCAGAAGGCGAGGTGTGGTGCGGGCGGCTAAGGATCCACCCACCCGACGATGTAGTCCGGCAGCAGCCGGGCGGGGGGGGCACCGTTTCGTCGTCCTCGTATTCCAGGACGGTTACCGCGTACAGGCAGCTGTCGTGCCGGCCCATCACGGCGAAGTCCTCGGCTGTTCAGACGCTCTTCGACAGGCCTGACTCCGGGTGCACTGGCGCGATCATGGTAGAAGCATGACCGCCGCCCGCCCGCACCTTTTTGTCCACCATCGCCTGACGCCGTCGTGGGTGGCCCACCAGGTCCCTACGGCACCGGAGCACGCTCTGCGAAGTCGGCGGACACCCGGATCGGGAGTCCAGCATGGTCATCTGTTGGGGTAAGGATTGATCCGATCCGCCGCCGGAGGGCTGTCGGACGAGCTCGTCGCCTGTCGAGTAGGCCTCCAGGCAGGACAGGAGTCCGTCGCTGTCGACGAGAAGCACGATGCGCATTCGGCGACGGGTGTGGTGGTGTCGCAGAGCTGCGCGAGAACCTCGGGTGGGTGTTTGCCGGTGGCGAGCACGGCCACGTCGGCCGCCTCCAGCTCTGGACGCTGGTTGGTGGGAATGTCAGGCGGCCTGCTCGGCTGTGTCGGCACGTACGGGGCCGCCGGCTGAGGCGACCTGGCGGGCAGGATGGCGGTGTGGAGTTGGACGCTTTCTTGGCCGTGGCCGTCGAGCTGCTCGCTGTGCCGTCCACTGCGGAGCGGCCCGAGCAGCTTCGGCGTGCTGTGGAGTCGGTCGTCGACTTTGTCGGTCCGGGTTTTTCGGTGGAGCGGTTCGAGTCCAACGGCAAGCCGAGCGCCCTTGTCTACGCTGACGGCTACCGTGGGGCGACGCGGCCGGAGTTTCGTGTGATCCTCAACGGGCACCTTGACGTGGTGCCGGGCGAGCCCGGTCAGTTCCGGCCGCGTCGCGAGGGTGATCGGCTCTATGCGCGGGGTGCGCAGGACATGAAGGTGTCCGCGTTGGTGCAGGCCCAGGTTTTCCGCGAGTTGGCTACGAGGTTGCCCTACCCGCTTGCGTTGCAACTGGTCGCCGATGAGGAGGTAGGCGGGCGTGATGG
>JBKPCQ010000123.1:0-19040 GCA_046727455.1 Actinomycetota bacterium
GCCGAGGAGGCCGGCGACTCGGTAGGCCCGTCCGCGATGGCCGCCGGTGACCAGACCTGGACCAACACGATCTGGAACTACCTGGCCACCAACCCGTTCGGCGACCACTACTTCGGCGAGACCATCAAGATGATCGTCTACCTCGTGATGGCCGGCGACTACTGGTCCCCGACCGCGACCCCGGGCCCTGGCCCGTCGCCCTCGCCGACCACCCCGCCGCCACCGCAGACGAAGTACGAGGCGGAGAAGGCCACCCTGTCGCAGGCCACCGTCGCGACCAACCACACCGGGTTCAGTGGCACCGGCTTCGCCGACTACGCCAACGTGACGGGCAGCTACGTGCAGTGGACGGTGACGGCGGCCGCGGCCGGTACCGCGACGCTGACGTTCCGGTACAGCAACGGGACCACGACCAACCGGCCGATGGCGATCGCCGTCAACGGCTCCACGGTCTCGTCCGGGCTGGCCTTCACCGGGACCACGAACTGGGACACCTGGAAGACCGCGACACTCACGGTCACGCTGAAGGCCGGCAGCAACACGGTCAGGGCCACCGCCACCACGGCCACCGGCGGCCCGAACGTGGACTACCTCGCGGTGTCGTAACGAGCCCCTGGCCCGGCCCGGCCGCCCGGTGGGATCATCAGCCGATGGTGCGCGGGGTGGCCGGGCCGGGACCGGACGATCTGGAGCCGATCGAGCGGGCGTCGATCCGCGCGTCGGCCGGGCGACCGGGTGCACGTGGCCTACGGGTACGGGCTGTTCACCGGCGGGCTCGGCGCGCACTACGGCGCCGAGGAGCTGGGCTGCACCGTCATCCCGGTGTCCGGCGGGATGACCGAGCGGCAGGTGCTGCTGATCCGGGATCTCGAACCCGAGGTCATCATGGTCACGCCCACCCACATGCTGGCCATCCTGGACGAGATGGTGCGCCAGGGCTGCTGCCGGGTACCGCCCGGCCGATGCGGCGGATCGAGCGGATCACCGGCCGGGCCGACGACATGATGATCGTGCGTGGCGCCAACGTGTTCCCCACCCAGATCGAGGAGCTGATCCGGCGCCGGCCGCGGCTCTCCCCGCACTTCCAGTGTGTGCTGACCCGGGACGGGCGGCTGGACGTGCTGACCGTGCGGGTGGAGCGGCGCGCGGAGGCCGACCCGGCATCGGCGGCCGAGGCCGGGTCGGCCCTCGCGGACCAGGTGAAGAGCACCATCGGGGTCAGCATCGCGGTCGAGGTCATCGAGCCGGACAGCGTCGAGCGGTCGATGGGCAAGATGCGCCGGATCGTGGACCTCCGACCCAAGGGCTAAGGCGAGACCTCCAGCCAGTCGACGTTGGGTCCGCCGGCGGCGACCGTCGCCGTGGCCCGGATCGTGTTGGTACCGGCCCTGAGGCTCACCGTCACCGTGGCGGTACGCCAGGTGTTCCACGAGCCGGTGCCGGGGAAGCTCACCGTCCTCGCGGTACCGCCGTTGACGCTGACCGCCATCGGCCGGTTGGCCGTGGTGCCGTTGGCGTACCGGATCGTCAGCGTCACGCTGCCCGCCGCCGTGCGCGGCACGGTCCACTCGACGAAGCTGCCGGCCACGTTGGCGTAGTCGACGAACCCGGTACCGGTGAACCCGGTGTGGTTGCGCGCGACGACGGCCTGGGACAGCCGGGCGTCCTCCGCCTCGAAGTGGTTGCCCGGCGGTGGGGGTGGCGGCGGCGCGCCGCCGGCCGTGAACGCGCCGGCCCCGTTGGGGGTACCGAGGCCGGTCGGCCCGTCGAACCCGGCCCCGGACCGGCACAGGTAGCTCGGGCTGCACGAGCCGTTGCTGCCGGATGTGACGTCGAACAGGCTGCCGGGGTGGGCGTACGGGTAGCTCGCCGGGTTGGTGTTCGCGGCCGGCGTACCGGCCAGCGCGTACACGCTCGCGATGATCGGCGCCGATGCGCTGGTACCGCCGAAGACCGCCCATCCGCCGCCACCGAAGGTGAGGTAGACCGCGACCCCGGTCGCCGGGTCGGCCACCGCGGACACGTCGGCGACGGTCCTGCGCGCGCACCCGGTGTCCTTCTGCCACGTCGGCTTCGGGCTCTGCGCCGAGCAGCCGGACCCGGCGCCGCGCCACGCGGTCTCGGTCCAGCCGCGCGCGTTGCTCGCGCGCCGCAGCGAGGTGCCACCGACGGCCGTCACGAACCGGGAGCTGGCCGGGTGGATGACGCCGAACCCGTCGTCGCCGCTGCTGGCCGTGATGACCACGCCGGGCTTGTCGAGGTGCTGCCGGTCGAACGCGTCCTGCCCGGCCTGCTCCGCTCCGCCCCAGCTGTTCGAGATGTACTTGGCGCCCAGCCGGGCGGCCGTGTCGATCGCGGTGAACAGCGAGTTGTTCGGGGCGTTCGCCTCGACCAGGAGGATCTTGCACTTCGGGCAGATCGCCGAGACCATGTCGAGGTCGAGCGAGATCTCGCCGGCCCAGCCGGCGTCCGACCTCGGCAGCGGGCTCGCCGCGCCGGTCTGGTTCACCTTGCGGAAGCAACCGTTGGCCGTGGTGCATGGCGGCAGGCCGAACTGGGACCGGTACGTGGCGAGGTCAGCCTCGGCCTTGGGGTCGTCGAACGCGTCGACGATGGCGACGGTCTGCCCGGCGCCGGCGCTCGCGGACGGCAGCTTGTAGGCGCTCTGCAGGTCCGCCGGCCCCAGGCCCGAGGGGGCGGCCTGGGGCGCGACGAACGGCCGGACCGAGTCGGTCCGCATTTCCGCCAGGCAGGCATACCGGCCGGGCTGGGTCGGGATCCCGCCGCACGTCTTCTTCACCGGGGTTGTGGTGGAGGCTTGCGCGGCGATCACCGCGCCGCCGAGCCCGACGGTCCCGAGGCAGACCGCGGCGAGCAGGGAAACGGCAGTACTTCGGCGCACGGGGGACCTCCGGGGGTGTGGTATGCGGCCGAAGACAGCCAACTTCCAGATATCGACGTTTGTCAAGGGGTTGGGCCTCGGCGCGCCCCGGTGCTCGCCTCGGCCTCCCGTAGGGCGGTAACCGCGGCGAACCCGAGGTCGCGCAGGAGCCCAAGACCTACGGCTGGGTGAGGCAGAACGGGTGGCCGGCCGGGTCGGCGAAGACCCGGAACGTCTCGCCACCGCCGCCTAGCCGGGACGCGCCCAGCTCCAGGGCCCGCGCCGCCCCGGCATCGAGGTCGTCGACGAGGATGTCGAGGTGCGCCTGCTGCGGGCGCGCCGGGTCCGGCCACCGGGGCGGGTTGTACCCGCTCACCTGCTGGAACATCACGCTCTTGCCGTCACCGGCGATGAGCGCGCCCTCGGGACCCTCGTAGGTGACCTCCATGCCCATGAGGTCGGCGTAGAAGCGGGCCAGCGCCGGCGCGTCAGGTGCGTCGATCGTCACCCCGAACAGCCCCATCTCCGGGCCGACGCCGTCCCGCTGGCACAGGTCGAAGGGGTGGCCGGCCGGGTCGGCCACGGTGATCCAGGTCGGCCCGTCGGCCAGCCGGGTCGCGCCGAGGCCGATGGCCCGCTCGGCGGCTGCCTCATACCCGTCCACCAACAGGTCGAGGTGGAACTGCTGGGGGTGCTCCTGCCCGGGCCACTGGGGCGGGACATGGTCCGGAGCGAGCTGGAACGCGATCTCCTGGCCATCCGGCGCCCGCAGAGTGATCCACGCGGGCACCTTCCGGACCACCTCCCAACCGGTGAGCGCGGTGTAGAACTCGGCGAGCTTCTCGATGTCCGGCGCGTCGAACGCGGCGAGTTCCAGGCGTCCTGTCACAGTCATGCCCGCCATCATGCCCCCTGCCTCCGACAAGAACGGGCCACGTCGATCAGGCGGGCACGCGGCCCCTACCACCGCCCCAGCCGGGCGGTCCAGGCGCGTAGCGCGAACACCCAGCTCGGCCGGTGGCGGCCGTCGGCGAGCGCTCGGGTGAGGTCGTACCCCGACTCGGTCAGCCACACCGGCATGGCGGGATCGATCGGGTCGTCCAGGCTGCCGCCCACAGAGACGAAACCGGCCGCGGCGAGCTGGCGGACGACGGACAGGCGCCACCGCGCGCCCACGTACCTCATCGTGGCCGTACCGCCCTGCGCCCGCAGCGCGACGAGCATCTCCGCGACGCCCGGGCGGTGCAGCAGCTCGAAGACGGCCCCGCGGCGTGCGCTCTCATCGTCCAAACGCGGCCTCCTCACCGGTGCCGTTGGACGAACCTAGAACGGCATCGATGATCGATGCAAGTACGGGCCGCACCGGCCTGGAGGCCGGGGCCGGTTGCCCGCCTTGACGGGGTCTCGCCGCCGCACGGATAATCCGCATACCTGACGATGTCTTGCCGAGGGGGAGGCCCGTGCGACTGTCTCCATCGTTCCGGGTCGCAGCCGCCGCGCTGTGGCTTCCGGACCACCGCGACACCACCGCCGCCGCGCTCGCGGCCGGCCGGGTCGACGAGGAGACCGCACAGCGCCTGGGGTACCAGGAAGTCACCGAAAGCGTCCGCCATGCCGCGCCGGAGATGGCGGTCCTCGCCG
This sequence comes from Actinomycetota bacterium, assembly GCA_046727455.1. Lineage (GTDB taxonomy): Bacteria > Actinomycetota > Actinomycetes > Mycobacteriales > Micromonosporaceae > AC-43. Next base: position 4,523 of record JBKPCQ010000123.1, read on the forward strand.
CCCGCGCCGCGCTCGACGAGGCCGGCTGGCTCGGCGCCGACGTCGGGATGGTGGCCCACGCCTGGACGTACCACCAGGGCCACGACTTCTGGTCGCCGGCCAACTTCGTGGCCCAGGGGATCGGTGCCTCGACCGCGGTCGCCGTCGGCGTGCAGCAGATGTGCAACGGCGGCGCGGCCGCACTCGAAGTGGCGGTGACCCGGATGGTCGCCGACCCGGCACTCGACCGGTGTGTGGTGACGACGGCGGACCGGTTCCTCGCCCCGGCGTTCGACCGGTGGCTCGGCGACTACGAACTCGCCTACGGCGACTCCGGAACGGCCCTGCTGCTGAACCGCGCCGAGGGCCCGTACCGGCTCCTGTCGGTTGCCACGGTGGTGCGGTCGGAGTTCGAGAACATGCACCGCGGTGACGACCCGTTCAGCCCGGCGCCGCGTACCCTGCCGCTCGACGTACGCCGCACCAAGCGCGCGTTCGTCGCGTCGGGCGCCGAACCCCGGTTCGCCGCGACCCTCGTCGAGGCGGTGGTCCAGGCCGTGGGGGAGGCCCTGACGGACGCGGGCCTCACCCCGGACGACCCGAGTGTCCGCGTGCTGACGCTGCCCCGGTTGGGGACCGGTACGCTCGCCGAGTTCTTCGACCCTGCGGTGGAGCGGCTGGGACTGCGCAACGCCGAGGTGCTGAACCTGGGCGGCCACACCGGACACCTCGGCGCCGGTGACTCCGCCGCCAACCTCGCTGTGCTGCACGCCGAGAAACGGCTGGCCGGTGGGGAGGTCGCGCTGCTGCTCAGCCTGGGCGGGGGGTTCAGCTGGTCCTGCATCGCGGTACGGGCAGAATGACGAGAATGATCGCGGTCCTGTGCACGGGTTTCTTCCTGCTCGACTTCGACCTCGTGGTGATCAACCCGTTGCTGGTACCGGTGTCCAAGGACTTCGGCGTCAGCCTCGGCACGGCCACGCTCGCGCTGACCGGGTACCTGCTGCTGTTCGGCGTCATGCAGCTCGTGCACGGCAGCGTCTCCGACGTGGTCGGCCGTGTCCGCGTGCTGCGGACCGCCTTCGTCGGGCTCGGGGTGGCGAACCTGGTTGCCGGGCTCGCGCCCGACGTGGTCGTGCTCATCGTCGGGCGCTCCGTCGCCGGTGCCTTCGCCGCCGCCATCATCCCGGTGACGGTGGCGTATGTCGGCGACCGGGTACCGATGGAGCGCCGCCAGCGCACGATGGCGACGCTGCTGTCGGTCAGCGCGGTCGGCGCGGCGTCGGCGACTCTGGTCGCCGGTGTGCTGACCGACCTGGTGAGCTGGCGCCCGCCGATCCTCGTCGTCGCCCTCGCGGCACCGGTACTCGCCTTGCTGTACGGTCGGCTTCCCGAGGTGTCGACGCCCGGGGCGGAGTGGACCGGGGTATGGCACCGGTTCGCGCAGGTGCTCGGGGACCGCTGGTTCCGCTTCCTCATCCCGTTCACCTTCGTCGAGGGCGCGGCGATGGTGGGGCTGTTCAACTTCTTCAACGCCGCGCTGCAGAGGCACGGCAGCAGCGTCCTGCTGTCCGGGCTGGTCACGAGCGCCTACGGGGTCGCGGCCATCGGCGGTGGCGCGGCGGTGCGGGTACTGGACGCCCGGGCGTCGGGCGCGGCGATGTTCGGCGGCGGCACGCTGCTGCTGTTCCTCGGCTACCTGACCGCCGCGCTGACCCAGTCGATCGCCGGCATCCTGGTCGCCAGCGTGCTGTCCGGGCTCGCCCTCGCGATCGGCCAGTCCGCGCTTCAGGCGTGGGTACTGGAGGCGGCCGCGCCGCCGGTACGGGGCAGCGCCACCGCCCTCGTCGCGTGCGCGGTCTTCACCGGCGCGGCGGTGAGCACGGCCGCCGTCGGCGGGCTCGCCAGCGGCGGTGAGTTCGGGATCGTGTTCGGCATCGCCGCCGCGGTGACCCTGCCGGTGTCGATCGTCGGCACCCTGGCCCGCATGCGCTTCGCGCGGTCCGCCCGGTCCGCGCCGGTCCGGACCTGAGAGGAGTGGCAGATGGCGCTGTTCGCGGTGATCGCCAGGCGGGCACCCGTCGGAATCAGCATCGACGAGTTCCAGCGGAAGCTGGCCGACGGCTTCCAGTACACCAAGGACCTGGAAGACAAAGGCATCATCAGGCACCGGTGGATCCTGGTCGGCGCCTCGGCGGGACTCAACATCTACGAGGTCGACTCGCACGAGCAGTTGATGTCTCTGCTCTACGAGAGCCCGGCCGGGCTGCACCTGCAGTACGAGATCTACCCGATCATCGCGCCGCCCGCCTACAACCCGACCGCCTACGCGCAGGAGGAGTAGCGGCGGGCTACCCGGGCGGAGCCACCGGCTCCGCCCGGGTCACGAGCATCCGGTCGATCCGCCGTAGTGTGCGGAAGTCGTCGACGTCGAGGGTGCCGAGGTCCACCGGCCGGCCGCTGAGCCGCTCGATGAGCACGATGAACTCCAGGAACCCCAGCGAGTCGATCAGCCGGCTGTCGATGAGGTCGTCCTCCGGGCCGATCTCGCCGGCCTCCGGATGTCGCCGCCGGAGCCACGCGACGACCTCGCCCAGCTTCGGACTCATGCCTTCCCGACCGCCTCGATCGCCGCTTCCCAACTGCCGTACCGGCTGTGCAGGACCGATAGCCACCGCTCCAGCCCGAACGCGGCGCAACTGGTGTAGACCGACCGGCCGGTGTCCTGCGCGGTGATGCCGCACCGCTCGCCGAAGAAGTTGCGGTGCACGTTGAGCGAGGCGATCGCCAGGTCGTCGACGACGAACTCGTGCTTGACCGGGGCCAGCCGGGAAAGCAGCGCCCGCTGGCCGCCCCGGTCGTAGAACGGGTCGACCGCGGCCTCCTTGCGCATCGGCAGGTCCAGCGCCGCCGCGAACGCCAGGATCCGCTTCTCGAACCGCTGCAGGTGCTCCTGCGCGAACTCGGGCGACCCGAGCGCCACGATCTCCCGCATGTGGAAGCCGAGCAGCCGCCGCAGCCCCTCGTACCGCTCCTCCAGCCGGAAGCACCGCCCCAGTACCGTGACCGTCGTGTCGGTAGCGAGCGTGTGCCCCTCGTGGTGCAGGTACACGGCGAAGCACGCGGCCGACGGCAGGCCGAGGCGGGCCGGTTCGAGGGCGTCGGTCGGGAATTCGTCGGGGCGCTCGCCGGGCCGGCGCCGACTCAGGTCGAGCGGGCTGACCACGAGCGCCTGGTGCGGGAAGTTCTCGTAGAAGTCGAGCCGGGCGAGGTCGGCGACGGGCAGCAGCGGCGGCATGATCATGGAGGCTGCGCCGCCCTCGACGCCCCAGCCCTCGAAGATCCCGTCAAGCGCCCGCAACAGTGCCGTACCGCCAGAGGAAAGCGTCAGCAGTCCGGTACTCATGCGGGGGCGTCCGCGGTCGACAGGCGCACGACGTCGCCCGCGCAGCCCCAGGACAGCCCGACCGCTATCCCGCCGTGACCGTAGTTGTGGACGATCCGCGAACCGCCGATGGTTTCAGCCGAAAGCCGGGGCTGGGACCGGGACGCCCGCAGGCCCACCTCGACGCCGAGGACGCGGGCCTCCGCGAGCCGGGGCTCGACGGCGCTACACCGCGCCAGGATCGCCTCGGTCTCGGCCGGATCGGGTTCGAGGCTCCAGTTGTTCCGGCTCGCCGTGCTACCCAGCAGCACCCGCCCGCCGTGCGGGAAGAAGCTGGTCGACGCCGGGCCGGGGTTCTGCTCGAAGAAGAAGTCGTCCAGCCCGGGGTTCTCCACCACCACGTGCTGTCCGCGCACCGGGAAGACACCGTCGTCGCCGGCGAGTGCCCCGGCGCCCACGCCGGTGCAGTTGACGACGAGCGGCGCTTCGGCGGCGGCGGCTTCCAGAGACACCACGTCGCCGGTCTCGATCGTGCCTCCGGCGGCCGCCAACCGGTCGGCCAGGTAGCCGAGGTAGGCCGGCATGTCGACGATCGGCATCGTGGTCCAGAACGCCACGGGGTACCCGGCGTGCTCCTCGGCCCCGCACGGTTGGTACCCGGGCAGGTCCTTGGCCCACTCGGACCCGGTGCCCTGCCGGTTGACCAGCCGCCCGCGGGCGATCCGCACGCCGGTGCCCGGTTGCCCGGCCAGCACGGTGAACTGCTCCATGCTCGCCCGGTGCCACGGGGTGGTGACTTCGAGCGGGGAGAACTTCGCCCCGGCCTCCGCCGCGTCGGCGATCAGCGGGCCGCCGATGATCGCCCCGGCGACCGCGGAGGTGGTCTCCCGGGGCGGTCTACTGGCCCGTACCCGGACGGTCCGGCCCTGCTCCGCCAGGCACACCGCGGTGGTCAGTCCGATCACCCCGGCGCCGATCACCAGGGTGTCTGCCTGCTGTGCCACGCGTCCACTCCTCCACTGTCGAACGTGCGCTTCTACTCCCGGCGGATCGCCGCACACGACCAGGTATAGCCGTTGCCGGCGCTGAGGAACAGGGCCAGCTCCCCGGGCGCGAGCAGGTTGTCGGCGTGCAGCACGGCCAGGTTGGCGGCCGGGTCCCCGGCGCCGAGGTGTCCGGTCGCGCGGCCGAGGTCGACGACCTCGGCGTGCGGCAGGGCCAGCTCGCGCACTGACGGCTCGTAGAACTGGGTGAGCGCGCCGACGCTCAGGCGCGGCAGCACGAGGTACCGCACCCGGGGGTCGTCGCGCGTGAGGCCGGCGTCGGCGATGGCGTCGAGCACCACCTTCTGGACCGAGCGACGCAGGATGCCGACGAAGCGCGGCCAGCCGCCACCGGCCCGGAAGTACAGCTTGGTGCGGCGGGCGCTGACGGTACCGTGCACCTCGCGCGGGGCCGCGGTGAACTCGTCCTCGCCCCGGTACAGCACCTCGTATTCGGGTACGCTCACCGACGCGATGGACAACAACCGGTACGGCCCGCCCGCGCGGTCCAACAGCAGCGCCGTGCCCGCGTCGCCGTACGCCACGTCGATGTCGCCGAACCACCGGTCGAAGCCCGGTTCCACGAACCGGTCCGCGGTGGTCACCAGGCACCGCTGTACCGACGGATCCAGCGCCAACCGGCCCACCGCGACCTCGATCGCGGCGATGCCCCCGTTGGACGTCTGCTGCACCCCGACCGGCGTCGCGGACCGGGCACCGACGCCGCCCGCGACGAAATGCGGCGCGGACCAGAAGTCGTGGCCCTGGTGGTAGATCCAGGAGTGCACGACCAGCCCCAGGTCCTCGCCGGACCAGCCCGCCTCGGCGAGCGCCTTCTGCCCGGCCAGCACCGCCATCTCCGGGGCCGCCCGGTCGGGGCTCTCGGTCAGCTCCAGGTACCCCAGCCGCTGCGCGGTCTCCTCGTCGATCCGTTGTGCCCGCAACGCCTCGGCGGCGGTGGAGCGGCCGGACGGCAGCCAGAGCACCGCGGCCGCGATCCCCGGCGGTGGCGACAGCCTCATGACGTCACCGGGTGGTGAGTGCGCCGCCGTTGACATGCACCACCTGGCCGGTGATGTGTCGCGCCGCCGCGGTGCAGAGGAAGTGCACGACCCCCGCCACGTCGTCCGGGTTACCGGCCCGGCCCAGCATGGTCTCGGCAACCCGGGCCTGCTGGAACTCGGGCGGCGCTCCGGGCCCGAAGAACTCGGTGTCGGCGATGTATCCGGGCGACACCACGTTGCACCGGATGCCGCGGGCGCCGAGGCGCCGGGCGAGATGGATGTTCCACGAGGCCAGCGCGGCCTTGGCCGCGCCGTACGCGCCCTGGCCCCGGTCGGTGGCGAACGATCCGAGGTGCACGACGCTGGCGTCGTCGGAGAGCCGACTCTCGAACGCCGCGGTGGTGAGTACCGCACTCAGCAGGTTGCCGTCCAGGTTGGCCCGCCAGTGTGCGGTGATTTCCCGCAGGTCCTCGGTCTTTACGCCGGCGAAGCCGTGGCTCGCGCCCACGTTGTTCACGAGCACGTCGACCGGGTCGGCGACCTTGTCGCGCAGCAGCCCCACCTGGTCCGCGTCGGCCGCGTCGCAGACGATCGCGGTGACCGACGGGCCGAGCGCGGCCGCGGTCGCGGACAGCACGTCACCGCGCCGCCCGGTGATGAACACGTTGTCGGCGTCGGCGACGAACGCCGCCGCGATGGCCTTGCCGATCCCGGTGCCACCACCGGTGATCACGACTGTGCGGGCCATGGCCGTCCTTTCCGGGGAGTATGTGTCGGAGCTAAGCGGCGATGCCGTAGGCGCGGGCTTCCATGAGTTCATGGCCGAGGAAGCCGTCGTGCGGGCTGACCGTGCCCGCCTTCCAGGTCGGCAGCGCGCCGAACAGGACCTTGCGGATCGACGGTTCGCGCAGGGCGTCGTGGGCGAGGCCGGGGTCGTCGCCGAGGACGGTCAGCGCCAGCGTGTTGCGCAGTGGAGCCAGGCCCTGCTCGCGCCGCCACGGCAGGATCCAGACGCACGGGAACGGCAGCTCGATCGCCGCTCCGGGGTGTTCGGTGGTGTCGCACAGCAGCACGGCCGGGCGCAGGGCGGCCGAACCGTCGCCGAGGTCGGCCACGCCGCCGTCCGGGTACCGGGTCGCGGCGACGTCCACCGCGCCGGCCAGCCGCGTGGAAAGGTACGCCCGCATCCGCCCGGCCTCGTCGAGCGGGAGTACCGGAAGCTGCGCCTCCGGTGACTGCGGCGGCGCCGGGGTGAGCGGCGCCAGCCGGTCCGCGACCGCCCGCGCCAGCTCCGCCGGGTCGGCGTCGGTGAACACGGCGCTCGCGTTGGTACAGCGCATTCCGGCGTCGTGGGCGACCGACCCGCAGACGGTGTCCAAAACCGGTTCGGTGATGGCGCCGGAGTGCAGCAGCTTGGACCGGCCCGGGCCGCGCGGGATCACCGACCGGTCGTCCGCGTACCGGGCCATCGCGGCGTCACCACCGAAGACCAGGCTGAGATCAGCGGCCTGGACCAGCGCGTCGGCCGTGGGGTGGCCGCCGGGCAGCAGCGACAGCGAGGTCTCCTCGACACCGGCGGCCAGCAGCGCCGCGATCATCCGGGCCGGGGTGAACGGGTCCCGGGTGCCCGGGCGCACGACGATCCGGTACCCGAGCGCCACCGCCTGGATCCACTGGGTGTGTACCCCCGGGTTGTTGCTCGGCGCGATGACCGCGAGCACGTCGCCCCGGCGTACCCACACCGGCGCGATCTGCCCGGGCGCGACGTCCGCGGCCACTCCGGCGGGACGCTCGGCGGCCACCCGCTCGCCGAGGTGGGTGAAGGTCGTCTCGATCTCGGACAGCGAGCGGCGCGCGACCGCGACGGGTACGCCGGTGGTGCGCGCCTGCAGTTCGCAGTACCGCTCCGGGGTGAGGTCGGCGAGGGTCGCGGTCGCGAAGAGCTGCCCGGCCTCGCGCAGCAGGCCCGGATCCGGCGCTGGCCCGGCGGGATGCCGGCGCGCGTCGGCGACGGTCAGGCCGGCCAGCAGCGGTGGCGCCTGGTCGACCTCGGCGAGCGGCGTGCCGTCGACCCCGGACAGCGGGGCGGTCCGGGCCGAGCTGACCGTCTTGCCGGTCCGGACGATGGGGACCCGGTAGGCCATCAGTAGACCCCTTCGACGACCGCCGGTCCACCGGGCAGTCCACTGTGCACGTCGGAGACCTCCACGCCGGTGACGCAGCCGATCGGGGTGCGCCGGGTGGCCGCGTCCCGCTCCAGCGTCGGCGGCACGAACAGGTCCCGGGTAAGCGTGGTGACCTTGATCCGGCCCTCGACGCCTTCCGGTACCGGCTTCGCCGGGTCGCCGGGGTCGACGACCTCCACCAGGCTGTACGGGAAGAACGGCCGGAACACGCACGGTGCCGGGTCGCCCTCGCGCGGCGGGCGCTGCGGCGCGACGCCCATCATCGTGTTGCCGTACGCGCCCTGGATCACCGCGTCGGGGAAGACCTCCTCGCGCAGCAGCCGGATGGTCTCCGCGTCGGTACTCGTGCCGCCCCAGACGATGCCGCGCACCGTGGCCCGCAGCGGCTCGTACACGTCGGGCCGCCCCGCCATCGCCTCCAGCATCGGCGGCGTGGACGAGATGGCCCGGATGTCCTGTGCGGCAAGGACATCGCGGACCTGGTCGAGGACGTGGCCGACGTACGCGCGGAAGTCGGCCTGCCGGCCCCCGGCCGCGCAGCGCTTCGCCCAGCGCGGGTCGAGGTCGACGTAGTAGGGCAGGAAGCCGCGCATCGTCGCGAGGTTGGTGACGTTCTTGGCCATGATGTGCGGCCCGGTGGGGCCGATGTGCAGCCAGCCGCCGCCGTCGCGGGGGAAGCCCTGGGTGTCGAGGATGCCGCTCTGGTACTCGACGTTGCGCCGCCGGGAGGTCGCGTCGACGATCCGCTTCGGCGCACCGGTGGTACCGCCGGACTCGTAGACGCCGAAGCGGTGCGCCGGGTCGTGGCCGCGCGGGATGAGGTCGCCGGCGTCGATCGCCGACCAGTCGACCGCGACCTCCTCGAACAGCCGGAGGTCCTCCGCGCAGCGCACCTCGGTCAGCGGGTCGAAGCCGAGGTCACCGGCCCGGGAGGTCCAGTACGGGCTGCCGGTCGGCGGGGAGAAGTGCCACGCCATCGTGGCCCTGACCACGTCGTCGAGGGCGGGTGGCCGGTCGAGCGGTGCGTCGAAGACACTACTGAAGTCATCAGACATGTCAGCTTGTCCAATAGTCAGCCCGACAGATGAACCAGGCCAGAATGCCCCATTACCGGGAGGCGCGCAAGCGCCGAAAAGGCGACAGTCGTACGCTTACTCGTCGGCGGTGAGTTTCACCAGAAGTTCATGCAGAATTCCGCGTTCGCCGGGTGTCAGCCGGTCCAGGAAGTGGTCGTGTACCGACGCCACGAGGCGCTTCAGCTCACCGAGACGGGTGGTTCCCGTCTTGGTGAGGTAGAGCGCGAAGGTACGCCGGTCGGTACCCCGGCGGCGTTCCAGCAGACCGGCCTCTTCGAGGTCGTCCGTCAGCGCGACGACGGTGGTCCGGTCGATGCGCAGCCGTTCGCCGACACCTCGCTGGTTCTGGCCGGGCTCCGCCTCCACCACACTCAGCACCCCGAAATGGCGCAGCGTCAGGCCGAGCGGGCTGAGTCTGGCCTCGGCCATCTCGGTCACCCGCTGAGCCGCTTTACGCAGCAGGAACGCATGCCAGACGGACGTCGCCGGCGAGAGGCCCAAGGGTCTTTGCCCGGTAACCTCCCGACTGTATGAAGATGGCTGGTCCTTGTGAATGTCGAACATCTGCCTCCGCACATCCTTGACCATTGGCTGACTGTCACCGATGCTGACTTACCGAGCGAAACCTCAAGTGTAACCGAGTGTTAGCGGCAGTCCGGGGGGGACTGGGATGCAGGTTCTCGAGTACCTTGACCCAGTCGCCGGATGCCCGGGATACCTCGTCTACGACCGCCTCGACTGCCGCCTCGCCGCCGGAGGCTGCCGGATGCAGGCCGGCCTCACCCTCCAGACGGTAACCGAACTGGCCGCGCGGATGACGCTGAAGCAGCGTGTCCTGGGGCTCAATGTGGACGGCGCGAAATGCGGCATCGCCTACCACCCACAGGCCGACGGCGCTCGGGGCGTGCTGGCCCGGTTTCTGGAGTTCCTCCGCGACGAGCTGACCAACCGGTTCAGCATGGGCTGCGACATGGGTACGAGCTTCGACCAGCTCGAAGACATCGCCCGGGGGCTCGGCCTCGACTCCATCAAGACGGCGGTGCGCACCGCGCAGGGTTTCAGCCCGGAGGAGTTCGCCCGGCGGATGAGCCTGCTCCAGGCCCCGGTCGGCGGCTACACCGTGGGCCAGCGCCGCGCCGGGCACGCCCTCGCCCACGCCGCGCTGACCGCCGCCGCCAAGGCCGGGTACCGCCGCACGGGTCTGCACGTCGGGTTACAGGGCTTCGGCAACCTGGGCCGGGCCGCCGCGCAGTCGTTGTCCGAGGCCGGTGTGGTGCTGACCGCGATCGCCGACGAGTACGGCTGCGCGGTGAACTCGCACGGCCTCGACGTCGCCGGTATGTTACAGACGGCCCGGTCCTGTCCCGTGGTCGGGATGGTGGACCGGCGCCGCTCGCTCCCCCGCACGATGCTCTTCGAACTCCCGCTCGACCTGCTGGTACTGGCCGCCGGCGAGGACGCGATGACCGCTGACCAGGCGCACGGGCTGCGTACCCCGGTCGTGGCCGTCGGCGCCAACTGCGGCCTGCGCCCGGACGTGGAGGCGCTGCTGACCGACCGTGGCGTCACGGTCGTCCCCGACTTCATCGGCGGCAGCGGCGGCTCCGCCTCCATGGAGGCGCTGTTCGGCCCGGCCGGAACCCCGTCCCCGGAACAGGTCCTGGATCTGGTCGCCGGCATCGTCACCGAGCTGGTCAGCGACGTGCTGGAGGGCGCCCGGGTCCGCGGCCTCCCGCCCGCACGGGTCGCGCTCGACATGGCCGCGGCCGCCGCGGTCTTCCCCGATCAGCGGCCTTACGGCGCAAGCCCGTACCTGCCGTCCGGGCCGGCGCCGCGAGGCCACCGTCCGCACACCGCCCCCAGTGGTACCCGGCAGGAAGGCGATAGCCCGGTGAACGTCAGCGAAGAGTGCCGCCACGAGCGCAGCCACATCGTCGACTCAGCTTTCTACGGCCACCGCTACAGCACCCCGGCGAGCCGCCGGATCTTCTGCGACGAGTGCCGGTTCCAGCGCTGGCTCGACATCGAGGCCGCGCTCGCGCTCGCCCAGGCCGACCTCGGCATCATCCCGAACCACGCCGCGAACGTGATCGCGAAGTCGGCCCAGGTGAGCCTGCTGGACCTCGGCGCCGTGCAGCGAGAGATCCGCCGTACCGGGCACTCGCTGGTCGGCCTGCTCCGCGTCTTCCAGACCGTCTGCGGCGACGCCGGGGAGTACCTGCACTACGGCGCGACCACTCAGGACATCCAGGACACCGGCCAGTCGCTGGAGATGCGCGACGCGCTCGACGCGCTCGGCGACGTCCTCAGCGACATCATCGCCCGGCTCGTCGAGCTGGCCGAGGAGCACCAGCGCACCGTTGCCCTCGGGCGTACCCACGCCCAGCCCGCGCTGCCGATGAGCTTCGGGCTCAAGGTGGCCGGCTGGATGGACGAGGTGATCCGGCACGGCGAGCGGGTCGAGTCGATGCGTCCCCGGGTCCTGGCCGCGCAGCTCTTCGGCGGGGTCGGCAGCATGGCCGGCTTCGGCGACCAGGCGCTGGAACTGCTCGAACGCTTCACCGACCGGCTCGGGCTGTCCTCGCCGCTGATCGGCTGGCACGTGGCCCGCGACCGGGTCGCCGAGTACGCCACCACCCTGGCGATGGTCGCCGGGACGATGGGCCGCATCGCGGACGAGGTACGCATCCTGTCCCGGCCCGAGTTCGCCGAGGTGCAGGAGGGCTGGCGGCACGGCCAGGTCGGCAGCAGCACGATGCCGCACAAGCGCAACCCCGAGGCGTGCGAGCAGGTCGTCGTGATGGCGCGGCTCGCCGCCGGGCTGACCCCGGCCGCACTGGCCGCGATGAGCGGGGACAACGAGCGCGACTCGCGGTCGCTGCGGATCGAGTGGGTGTGCGTACCCGACGTCACGCACTACACGCTCGCGGCGTGCGAGATCACCCGGTCGATCCTCGACGGGCTCACCGTGAACACCGCCCGGATGCGCGACAACGTCCACGTCGTCGCCGACCAGGTGGCGACCGAGGGGCTGATGCTGGCGATCGGCAGACGGGTCGGCAAACAGACCGCACACGAAGTGGTGTACGAGCTGAGCCAGGCGGCCCGGCGGGACGGCATCTCGCTGCGGGACCTGGTACGCGCCCACGCGGTCGGCGCCCAGCTCGCCGACGACGAGCTCAACCGGATCTTCGACCCCGCCCAGTACCTGGGCCGGTCCGCCGAGCTGACCATGCGGGTGGTGGCCCGCGGCCGGGCCTGGCTGGACCGGCGGGCCGCGGTGTTATGAGCATCGAGATCCTGCTGCCGAGACCGCTCTACGCCAGCCTCGTCAGCCACGTGGTCCGCAAGCTCACCGGCCACTATCTCGAGTGCGAGACCCGGGAACGCAAGGCATTCGGCATCGTCGCCGGCCGGTCCGTGACGCGCGGGTTCGTCGCGACCGCGATCTTCCCGCTACTGGTCAACCTCCGCCGGGACGACCGCCACCGGCGGGAGATGGACGAGATCGTGGACTCCCACGCCATCCCGTCGGAGACCCCCAACGAGCAGCGCGGCTGGATCGCCCACCCGGCCGAGCTGCTGGCCATCGAGGACGCCTGCGACGAGCAGGGCTGGCAGATGTTCGGCAACTACCACACGCACCGTGTCCCGTGGCCGCACGACCCGCTCCGGGACACCTGCACGGCCCTCGACCGGGTACTCGCCGCGGGCTGCGGGCAGTGGACCTTCGTCGTCTCCGCGGTCGATCTGCACCAACCGCGGCTGCGTGCCTTCTACGAAGGGGACAACGCGCAGGAGGCCACCATCCGGCTCACCCCGGCACCGACCATGTCACTCCACACGCAGAAAGGCCGGTTATGAACCTGTCCTACCAGGACGTCGTCCGATTCCACGGCCACGAGTGCCCCGGGCTGAGCCTGGGCATGCGGGCGGCCGAGCTGGCGGTGTCGCGGCTCGGCCGGCACGAGCCCGGAAACGAGCTGGTGGCGGTGACGGAGACGGACGCCTGCGCCGTGGACGCGATCCAGCTCCTGACCGGCTGCACCTACGGTAAGCGCAACCTGGTCCACCGGGACCACGGAAAAGTGATCTTCTCGTTCTGGCGCCGCTCCGACGGTGCCGGCGTACGCGTCCGGGCCCGTGCCGGCACCGACGCGTACCGGGACGAGCTGACCCAGACCCTGGCCGGCCGGATCGGCGACGGCACCGCGACCCCGGACGAGCGGGCCCGCTTCGCCGAGCTGCAGGCGGCCCGGGTCCAGCGCATCCTCGCCGCGCCGGTGGAGACCATCCTGACCGTCGAGGAGCTGGACGCGCCGGCGCCGGAACCGAAACCGGTCGGCCCGAACGCGCCGTGCGAGGGCTGCGGCGACCTGACGGCGAGCGGGACCCTGCACCACCACCGGGGCCGGATGCTGTGCCCGCCGTGCCACCTGGACGCGCACGGCGGCGTACTGCCGCCCGACCACGCCCACGACGGGCATCCGCACGGCGGGCACTCCCACGGCCACGACCATGCACACAGCCACTGACCTGGCCGGCACGCGACGCGGACCACCGCGCGCGCCGGGAGGGGTACGGCGTACTCCCCGGACCGTCCCCTCCCGACCGGGCCCACACATTGATGGCACCGCTCGAAGACACGCGGCACTTGGAGCGCTTTCACCGATGACCAACTAGCCAGGAATCGCCAAGGGGGAGCTGAGGAATGTCGGTACAGAATCTCGTCTCATCGTTCGACCGGAAGTCGCTCACCGAGCATGGCACCTCGGCACCGGGCGTTCCTCCGGCAACCCTGGTGGATGAGACGAGTGAGCAGGCGGTACTGCCGATCAGGTCGTTGCTGCCGGCGGACTCGCCGCGGCTCGCGGGGGAGGACGAGCAGCATGTCCGGCTGCTCGCCGAGTCGTACGAGGAGCTGCCGCCGATTCTGGTGCACCGCAAGACGATGCGGGTCATCGACGGCATGCACCGGCTGCGCGCCGCACTGCTCCGGGGGGAAGACACCATCAAGGCACGGTTCTACAGCGGGAGCGAGGACGCCGCGTTCGTCCTCGCCGTCGAGGCCAACATCGCGCACGGCCTGCCCCTCTCGCTGGCCGACCGCGAGGCCGCCGCCGCGCGGATCGTGAAGTCCAACCCGCAGTGGTCGGACCGCGCGATCGCCGGCGTCACCGGCCTGTCGGCGAAGACGGTGGGGGCGATCCGGCGGGGCGCGGGTGCGGAGGTACCGCAGTTGCACGCGAGGATCGGGCGGGACGGTCGGGTGCGCCCGCTCAACGGCGCGGACGGCCGGCGGCGGGCGAGCGAGGTGTTCGCGCGGCGCCCGGACGCGTCGCTCCGCGAGGTGGCGGGGGAGGCCGGCATCTCCCCCGGTACCGCGCGGGATGTGCGGGAGCGGATGCGGCGCGGCGAGGACCCGATCCCGCCCCGGCAGCGAACCAACGGCGGGCGCCGCCAGCCGGTCACGCCGGAGCGGCAACTCCGGCGCGGGGTGGCCGTCGGCCGGGTGAGCCAGTCCCGGGACCGGGCGACCATCCTGCGGAACCTGCGGCGCGACCCGTCGGTCCGGTTCACCGACTCCGGGCGCAGCCTGCTGCGCTGGCTCGACGCGCGCGCGGTCGGCGTGTCGGGCTGGGAGAGCGCGGTCCGCGCGATCCCGCCGCACTGCTCGTACGTGATCGCGGATCTGGCCTGCGCCATCGCTGAGGAATGGCTGGAGGTCGCCGAGAACCTGCGCCGCAGCGCCGAATCGACGGCGTAACCGCGGTTACCACCATCGCCGCCGCGGCCCCGCACCCGGCCCCCGCGGCGCCCGTATCCACCACCACCAGCCCGCGCA
>JBKPCQ010000124.1:0-6973 GCA_046727455.1 Actinomycetota bacterium
CAGCTTGGTCGAGCCCAGCCCCATCGTCGCGGTGACGGCTCCACTCGTGTCGGTCCTGCTCTGCCCGGCGCCGAGGCTGTCCGGGTTCTTCGCGGCGAGCGTGAGGACCACATTCTTCTGCGCGTCGCCGACGATGTCCACCGTGCAGGTCACCGTCGAGCCCGAGCCCGAGCAGGCGCTGTCCGAGCTGGCGAGCGTCACGTCCCCGCCCAGCCCGGTCGGAGCCGTGGCGGTCAGCGTGACCCGGGCCAGCGGGCCGGAGTTGGTGAGCTTGACCGTCATCGACCGGGTGTCGCCGCCCTTCATGTCGAAGCTGCCGGGCGACAGTTCCACGGTGAGGCTGGGAGCGGCGAACGCGGGGGTGGCGGCCACGTCGAAAGCCGCCACCCCCGCCAGTGCGGCGGCTACCACCACGACCGCACTGATCCTCATTTCGCCGACCCCGCGGAGCAGGCCCACGCGAGGTGGGCGGCGAAGCTCTGGTCGTTGCCGGTGGTGGTGTCCAGCGTGAACGAGCCGCCCGAGGCGGTGACCGTGGCCGGCGCCGGTCCGCTGCCGGAACCGATCGTGCCGGTGGGGCCGTCGAGGGTGAGGGAGACCAGTGCGGCCGGGTACTCGCCGGGCCCGTGGTAGGGGGCGACCCGCACGGTGAAGGCGACGTGGTACCCGGCGACCGCCGCGCTGTCGGCGCTCGCCGTGTAGACGCGGTTGCTTGTGGCGCAGGACACCGTGGTGTCGACGTGGCCGGCGACCACGACCGGCTTGGTGACGGAGACGGTGACGGAGCCGGCGCCGCCGGTACCCCGGCCGGCGCTCGGGCGTGCGGGCACCGTGGCCGCCTCCGGCCCACACGCGCCGAGTCCCAGCACGGCGACCGTGAGCAGCGCGGCTCGGGCTGAACTGACCATGCCCGCCAGCTCACCAACCGGGCGTGTGAACCCGGCGCGACGCGGATGTGAGTCCGTTAAGAGTCGGCCAGGGGAATGCTGAACGTGACCGCGGTACCGGCGCCCGGCCGGCTGTCGATGCCGACCTCACCGCCGTGCGCCGCGACGATCTCCGCGACGATCGCGAGCCCGAGGCCGGCGCCGCCGTTGCCCGCCCCGGCGAAGCGGTCGAGTGCCCGCGCGGCCAGCTCCGGCGGCATCCCCGGCCCGGCGTCCCGCACCGTCACCCGGGCCATCCCGTCCGCGCTCACCACATCGACGGTCACGGATGCGTCTGCCGGCGTGTGCGCCCGGACGTTGGCGAGCAGGTTCGTCATCACCTGGTGCAGCGCATCCCGATCGCCGTGCACCGCGCACCGCGACGGGGCGTGCAGCGTGGTGGTGCGCCCCGGCTGTACCGCAAGCGCGTCGGCCACGCAGTCGCGGACCACCACGGTAAGGTCGAGCGTCTCGTGCCGCAGCGCCGGTTCGGCGTCGAGGCGGGCCAGGTACAGCAGGTCGTCGACCAGCGCGGCCATCCGGGTGGCCTCCTCGTCCGCGCGGCGCAGGGCGTCGGGCCGGTCCCGGTCCGGGACGATCCCCTGCCGCAACAGTTGCAGGTACCCGCGGATCGAGGTCAGCGGCGTGCGCAGCTCATGCGAGGCGTCGGCGACGAAGTCGCGCATGCGCTGTTCCGAGCGGGCCCGGGCGGCGAGGGCCACCTCGATACGCGCCAGCATCCCGTTGACCGCGAGCGTGAGCCGGCCGACCTCGGTGCGCGGGTTCACCGCGACCGGCATCCTCCGCTCCAGGTCGCCACCGGCGATGGCCGTCGCCGTTGCGGTGATCTCCTCCAGCGGCCGCATCCCGCGGGCCAGCAGCACCCAGGCGAACCCGGCCAGCAGCACCAGCACCGCCAGCCCGCCGACGACCTCCGCCGCGGTCAGCCGCGCCACCGTCCGGTGCACCGGCGCCAGCGGCAGCCCCACCGCGACCGTGGTGTCCGCGGTCCGGACGGACACCACCCGGTACGCCCCGGCCAGTACCGTCGCGGGCGGCGAGACCGACCCGTCGCCCGGCGGCACCGGCGCCACCCCGAGCAGCGCACCCGTGGGCAGCCGCTCCGGACCCGAGACGCGCAGCAGGCCCGGCGCGCCGCGCAGCTCCACCACGTAGTCCGAGGGCCCGATCACCTCGCGCAGGCCCGGATCCATCGGGTCCAGGCCGCTCAGCGCGGCCACTCGCTGCTTGGCCACGCCGCCGGCCAGGTGGAGCTGGTCGTCGATCTGGCGGAGCAGGTCCGACCGCACCGCGAGCACGCTGGTCGCGCCGACGAGGGTCAGGGCCGCGGCGGTCAGCGCGACCATGCCGCCGAGCAGGCTGCGCCGCAGCGTCATCGCTCAGGCAGCCGCAGGACGTAGCCGAAGCCGCGCTGGGTGGCGATCAGCGGCGGTCCCCACGGGTCCAGCTTGCGGCGCAGGTACCCGATGTAGGTGTCGACCACGTTGGTGGCGCCGCCGAAGTCGTAGCTCCACACCGCCTCCAGGATCTGACCACGCGACAGCACCCGTCCCGGGTTGAGCATCAGGTACCGCAGCAGCTTGAACTCCGTCGGCGACAGCGCGATCAGGTGCCCGTCGCGGCGCACCTGGCAGGCCTGCTCGTCCAGCTCCACGTCGGCGTACCGCAGCACGCCCTCCGCCGGGGGCTCCGTCGCGGGTTGTACCCGGCGCAGCACCGCCCGTACCCGGGCGACCAGCTCGTCGATCGCGAACGGCTTGGTCACGTAGTCGTCCCCGCCGAAGGTCAGCCCGGCTATCTTGTCGGCCGGCGCGTCGCGGGCGGTGAGGAACACCACGCCGATACGGTGGCCGTCGGCGCGCAGGGCCCGGCACAGCTCGAAGCCGTCCCCGTCGGGCAGCATCACGTCGAGCACGATCAGCTCCGGCCGCTCGTCGGCGGCCTTGCGCAGCGCTTCCCGCGCGGTCGCCGCCGTGCTGACCGCGAACCCGTGAAAGCGCAGCACCGTAGCCACCATGTCCACGATGTTCGGCTGGTCGTCGACCACGAGTACCTTCACGCTGCGAGAGACTAGCAATGTGACGGTCATCCTGGTCACGGTCGCCGCGCTGCTGGCGGTGGTCGTCTGGTTCGACACGCGCCTCCTGGCCGACCTGGCCCGCACCGGCGACCGGGAGCTGCGCTACTTCAACCGCACCACCTGGGCCTTGATCATTGTGCTGTCGTTCCCGATCGGCCCGATGCTCTACCTGACCTACGCCAAGGGCCCGCACCGCTAGAGGGCTGACGACGCGGGTCGCTACCGGGTCGAGCCGAACCCGACCGCGAAGGCCCGCTTGAGGTACTCCCATACCTCGGTCCTCAAGATCCCGCGGCTGGCGGCTTCGGGCCCGACCATTCACGATCTAGCGGGCGACCAGGTTGGCCTCGTAGCCGAAGATGACCGCCTGTACCCGGTCGCGCAGGTCGAGCTTTGCGAAGATCCGCCCGACGTGGGTCTTCACGGTGCCCTCCGACAGGTGCAGGCACTGCGCGATCTCGGCGTTGGACAGGCCCCGGGCGATGAGCGTCAGCACCTCGCGTTCCCGGGCGGTGAGGGCGGCCAGCCGTTCGGTGTGCCGGGGCCGGTCCGGGGCGGTACCGACGAAGTGCGCGATGAGCCGGCGGGTCACCGTGGGGGCGGCGACCGATTCCCCCGACGCCACCACCCGTACCGCGCTGAGCAGGTCGGCCGCGAGGGTGTCCTTGAGGAGGAAGCCGCTCGCCCCGGCCCGCAGCCCGGCGTACACGTACTCGTCGAGGTCGAACGTCGTGAGGATGATGACCCGCGGGGTCGGGCCGGTGGCGGCCGCGCGGATCCGGCCGGTGGCCTCGATGCCGTCCATCCCGGGCATCCGCACGTCCATGAGGACCACGTCGGGCCGGGTACGGCGGACCGTCTCGACCGCCGCCGCGCCGTCGGTGGCCTCGCCGACCACCTCGATGTCCTCGGTCTCGTCGAGGATCATCCGGAAGCCCGTGCGTACCAGCGCCTGGTCGTCGACCAGCACCACGCGGATCACGGCGTCGCCCCGACCGGCAGGGACGCCGTGATCCGGAACCCGCCGTCCGGGCCGGGGCCGACGGTCAGCCGGCCGTGCAGCATCCCGACCCGCTCGGCGATGCCGCGCAGCCCGTTGCCGGTGTCCACAGTGGACGGTGTACCCACGCCGTCGTCGTGTACCTCGATGTCCAGCCGGTCGGGCGCGAACCCCAGCCGTACCGTCGCCCGGGCACCCGGGCCGGCGTGCTTGAGCGTGTTCGTCAGCGCCTCCTGGACCACCCGGTACGCGGACAGGTCGACGCCGGCCGGCAACGGT
This sequence comes from Actinomycetota bacterium, assembly GCA_046727455.1. GTDB lineage: Bacteria > Actinomycetota > Actinomycetes > Mycobacteriales > Micromonosporaceae > AC-43. The sequence continues at coordinate 4,307 of JBKPCQ010000124.1, forward strand.
ACCGGCTCGCCCTCGATCGAGAAGCGCACCGGCGTGCCGGCCGCGCGGACCTGGTCGACCAGTGCGGGCAGCGCGGCGATCCCGGGCTGCGGCGCCAGTTGCGGGTCCTCGCGTACCACGCCCAGCAGCCGGCGCATCTCGGCCAGCGACGCCCGCCCGGTCGCGATGATGTCCTGCAACGCGGCGGCGGTGCGCTCCGGGTGCCGGTCCTGCGCGGCGGCCGCGCCCTGCGCCTGTACCACCATCACCGACAGCCCGTGCGCGACGACGTCGTGCAGTTCCCGGGTGATCCGGGCGCGTTCGGCGGCGGTGGCGAGCGCCTCGCGCTGGTTCTGTTCCCGCTCCAGGTCGGCGGTGCGCTGTTCGAGCGTGGCGAGGTGCGCCCGGCGGTTGCGGGTGGCGATGCCGACCGCGAACGCGAGCACCAGGAGGAGAAGATCCTCGACCACCGACCGGCCGGCGGACAGGAACAGATCGGCGTTGATCACAGACGCGGCGATCCCGGGCTTGCTGGTGGCCCAGCCGTCGGTGGTCGGTTGCGCCCGGATACCGGCGGCGTCGAGGAGGGCCTGGCCGGTGATGGTGAGCCCGTATGCCCCGACCGCCATGACGCACACCGCGATCCACGCGGTGCGCAACGCGCGGCCGCGCGTGGTGAGCAGGTACAGGGCGATCGGCGCGGCGAGGTCCAGCGGGAAGGTGCCGATGCGCGGGTTGAGCAGGTGGCCACCGGCGCCGATGCCGGCCAGCACCACACCGGGAAGGGGCCGGCGGTGGGCGACGACCAGCCCGGCGGCGCAGAGGGCGCCGAACAGCCACCAGATCAGGACCGCGCGCTGCCACGCGCCGAACGAGCCGAACTCCGTGATCAGCTTCGGGTTGTTCCGCCCGCTCGTGAAAGCCGTCAGGCCGCCCACCGCGCTCGCCGCCGTGAGGCCCAGCGCCAGAGCCAGGGCGAGGAGGGTACGCCTGGTCACCGGCTCATCGTACGAAGCCGGTACCGGGCCGGACATCTGCTCGCGGTAGGACCGGCGGGTCCGACCATGGTCGTACCCGGCCGGGGAAAGTCCGGACCGCGGCGAGACGACCGGGTCGGGTGCGCGGCGGCAGCCTCAACGCATGACCAGATTCCTCCGTCTCGGCGCCCTCGCGGCGCTCGCCGCCCTCACCCTCGCCGGCTGTTCCGGGCACCCGTCCGGTACGGCCGGTGCCAGCCCGAGCCCGAGCGCGATGAGCAACGACCAGGTCCTCGCCATCGGGCAGCAGGCCGCGCAGTGCATGCGCCAGCACGGGATCCCGGACTTCCCCGACCCGGTCATCGACCAGCACGGCCAGTTGAGCCTGCCGCAGGGCCCGGCGGGCGACCACGTGAAGGCCGAGTTGAACGCCAACCCGGACGCCGAGCACGCGTGCCAGCCGATCCTGGACCGGCTGCCGGCCGGCGCGACGGGCAACCGGCCCGAGTACACCCAGGAGGACCTGGCGAACCTGCTGAAGTTCGCGCAGTGCATGCGGCGCAACGGGATGCCGGACTGGCCGGACCCGAAGGCCGATGGCAGCTTCCCGATCCACGGCACGCCGCTGGAGACCGAGGGCAAGTCGCCGCGCTTGCGGGCCGCGATGCAGGCGTGCCGGCAGTACTGGGACCGCGGGATCGTCGGATCATGAGCGCCGGTTCCCGAGCGCGCCGGATCGGCGCCGTCGTGCTCGCGGTCATCGCCACCGGTACCGCCGTCGGGGTCGGCTACGCGGCGCTGGACCGGCCGCGCACCGGCGCCGGTACCGCGCCGGTGGTGCAGACGACCACGGCTGCCGTGACCCGGGGTACCGTGACCCAGCGCGAACAGGTCTCCGGCACCCTGGGCTACGACGGGTCCTACCCGGTCGCCAACCATCTCGCCCCCGGTACCGTGACCGCGCTCGCCGACCCGGGCGCCACGGTGTCGCGCGGCGGCATCCTGTACGCCGTCGACAACCAGCCGGTCCGGCTGCTGTACGGCACCCTCCCGGCGTACCGGGGCTTCGCCGCCGGCATGACCGACGGCCCGGACGTCGCCGAGCTGGAAGCCAACCTGGCCGCGCTCGGCCTCGATCCGGACCACGCGATGACCGTGGACAATCACTTCAGCTCCGCCACCGCCGCCGCGATCCGGCGGTGGCAGGCGGCGTGGGGGCTGCCGGCCGCGCAGCGGACCGGTGAGCTGGAGCCGGGCCGGGTGGTGTTCCTTCCGGGTGCCGTGCGGGTCGGCCAGCTCCAGGCCGCGCCCGGCGGCGCGGTCGGGCCGGGCGGTCCGGTCCTCACGGCGACGTCGACCACCCGGGTGGTGACTGTCGCACTCACCACCGACCGGCAGGCGCTGGTCCACGTGGGCGATCCGGTACTGGTGACGCTCGGCGGCGCGCCGCCGGTCAACGGCACGGTCCTGCGGATCGGCCGGGTGGCGACCGCGCCCCCGAACCAGGGCAACGGGCCGCCGTCCGGCCCGGCCACGGTACCGGTGACGATCGGCGTGCAGATGCCCTCCGGCGCACCGGATCTGGACCAGGCACCGGTGCAGGTCGCCATCGCCAGCGCGCAGCACGTCAACGTCCTGCTGGTACCGGTGACCGCGCTGCTCGCCCGCCCCGGCGGCGGGTACCAGGCGCGGCTGGCCGACGGCTCGTACG
>JBKPCQ010000125.1:0-6412 GCA_046727455.1 Actinomycetota bacterium
AACCAGCCGGATGTGCTCGGACAGCAGCATCCCGTTGCCGAACACGTCACCCGACATGTCGCCGATCCCGACCACGGTGAAGTCCTCGGCCTGGGTGTTCAGGTCAACCTCCCGGAAGTGCCGCTTGACCGACTCCCAGGCGCCCTTCGCGGTGATCCCCATCTTCTTGTGGTCGTACCCGGCCGAGCCGCCCGACGCGAACGCGTCGCCCAGCCAGAACTGGTTGCGGACGGAGATCTCGTTGGCGATGTCGGAGAACGTCGCGGTGCCCTTGTCGGCGGCGACGACGAGGTACGGGTCGTCGCCGTCGTGGCGGACCACGTCGGGGGGCGGTACGACGACGCCCTCGACCAGGTTGTCGGTGACGTCCAGCAACGCCTGGATGAACAGCTTGTAGCAGGTCACGCCCTCGGTGAAGTACGCGTCGCGGTCGCCGGGCGGCGGTGCCTGCTTGAGCACGAAGCCGCCCTTCGCGCCGACCGGTACGATCACCGCGTTCTTGACCATCTGCGCCTTGACCAGGCCGAGGATCTCGGTGCGGAAGTCGTCGCGCCGGTCGGACCAGCGCAGCCCGCCCCGGGCCACCGGCCCGAACCGCAGGTGTACCCCCTCGAAGCGCGGCGCGTACACGAAGATCTCGTACCGCGGCCGGGGCGCCGGCAGCTCCGGGATCGCCCGTGGCTCCAGCTTGAACGCCACGTACGACTTGGGCCGCCCGTCCCGGCCGCGCTGGAAGAACGAGGTCCGCAGGGTGGCCTGGATCAGGGTCAGGTACGAGCGCAGGATCCGGTCCTGGTCCAGGCTCTCCACCGCGTCCAGCCGCTGCCCGATCGCGGTCACCAGCTCCTTGCCGTGCAGCGAGCGGTCCTCGTCGGACAGCTCACCGGACGGCGTGAACCGGATCTGGAACAGGTTGACCAGCAGCCCGGCGATGTCCGGGTTGGCGATCAGGGCCGCCTCCATCGACTCCTGCGAGTAGACCGTGCCGGCCTGGCGCAGGTACTTCCCGTACGCCCGCAGGATCACCACCTGCCGCCAGGTCAGCCCGGCGCGGACCACCAGCTCGTTGAAGCCGTCGACCTCGGCCTCGCCGCGCCAGGCGGCGGAGAACGCGTTCTCCAGGTGCGGCCGGATCTCCGGCAGCTCCTTGGCCGCGTCCGGCAGGACCAGCCCGAAGTTGTACAGGTAGATGGTCGCGTCGGAGCGGCTGATCTCGTACGGTCGCTCGTCGGTGACCTGCACCCCGAGCGAATGGAGCACCGGCAGCACGGTGGACAGCATCATCGGCTGCCCGTACCGGAAGACCTTGAACCGTACGTTGCGCTCGTCCTGGCGGCGCCGGTACACGTGCATGGACAGGTCGCCGGGCTCGTCGAGCAGCTCCAGCTTGGCCAGGTCCTTGACCCCCTCGTACGGGGTGTGCTCGTCCTTGTACGCGTCCGGCAGCGCCTCGGCGTACCGCCCGTACAGCCGGCGGCCCTGCTCGTCGCCGACCTTCCGCTCCAGCAGCAGGTGGAAGTCGTCGTCCCAGTCGCGGGTCGCCTCGATCAGCAGCTCCTGGATGTGTGCGGCGTCGATGTGGACGGGCGGGCGGATCGGATCGGTCCGGACGATGAAGTGGATGCGGGCCAGCGGTGACTCGCCGACCCGGGTGGCGTAGTCCACCCCGACGCCGTTGAGCTCGCTGAGCAGGATCTCCTGGATCTCGAGCCGGTTCTCCGTGGTGACCCGGTCGCGGGGCAGGAAGACCAGGCAGGAGACGAACCGGCCGTAGGCGTCGTGCCGGACGAACAGCCTGAGCTGGCGGCGCCCGGCCAACCGCAGCACGCCCATGACGGCGTCGTACAGCTCGTCGGTCTTGATCTGGAACAGCTCGTCCCGGGGGTAGTCCTCCAGGACCGTGAGCAGGTCGCGGCCGGAGTGGCTGCGCGGGGACAGGCCCGAGCGCTCCAGGACCGCGGCCACCTTGCGGCGCACGACCGGCAGCTCGCGGACCGAGCCCTGGTACGCGGTGGAGGAGAACAGGCCGAGGAACCGCTTCTCGCCGGCCACGTTGCCGTCCTCGTCGAACGTCTTGAAGCCGATGTAGTCCAGGTACGCCGAGCGGTGCACGGTCGACCGCGAGTTGGCCTTCGTGATGATCAGCAGGCGCTTCTCCATCGCCTGGGCCCGCGCCTCCGGCGACAGCGTCGCCAGCGTGCGCGGCCGCGGCTGGTCGCCGCGCAGGATGCCGAGGCCGGTACCCATGACGGCTTCCAGGAGCTGCTCGTCGACCAGCCGGTACTCGCGGTACCCGAGGAAGGTGAAGTGGTCGTCGACCAGCCAGCGCAGCAGCTCCACCGAGTCGGTGATGTCCCGGTCCGGTACCGGCAGTGTGGCGGCGGCCAGCTCGTCGGCCAGCGACAGCGCCTGGGCACGCATCCTCGGCCAGTCCTCGACGGCCTCGCGCACGTCGGTGAGTACCCGCTTGATGTCGCGCGCCAGGTCCTCCCGCTGCCCGGCCTCGCGTACCCGGTCGACGTGCAGCAGCATCCAGCTCTCGGTCAGGTCGCCGGCGATCGCGTCGTCGGCCTCCACGTCGGCGCAGACCTCGATCATCCGGCCCAGCGGCTCCCGGCGGACCACGATCAGCGGATGGACCAGCAGGTGTACCGACAGGTGCCGGGTGGCGAGCGCACCGAGCACGGTGTCCACGAGGAACGGCATGTCGTCCATGACGATCTTGATCCGGGTCAGCTCGCCGTCCGGCGTCTCGTCGACCTGGAGCTTCAGCTCACCCGGTACCCGCTGCCGGGCCAGCTCCCGGTGCTCCTTCGCGGCCCGCACCAGCTCATCGCAGCTCAGCCCGACCAGCTCCTCGTCCGGCGCGAACCGCCAGAACCGGCGGACCAGCCGCGCGCTGTCCAGATCGTCCCCGCACTGGACGACCGCCTCGGCGACCAGCCGGTCCGCGTCGGGCGGCGGCTCCTCCAGCTCGGTGTCCTCGGTCTCCGCCCCGGGCACCGCCAGCGGGCGGTCCGCCGCGACGCGCACCGGCGCCAGTCCGGAATCCGCCGGTGCCTCGTCGATCTCGCCGGACGCGCCGACCCCGGTCGCCGCACGCCGTTTCATGAGTGCACCTCTCCTCGCTCCCACCACGCTGTGGGGTCCATCTCCGCTCAGCTTATGCGGCCGGACCGACGATCGGCTCATGCCTACGGTCACTGTCCGTATTCCCAGGTTGAGGTATTGGCCGGTAGCTCCGGGCTGCGGGGGCTGGACCCGGTCGGCCAGAATGCTCGTCATGCCTGTGATCCGCCGCGTGGCCGCGCTGCTCGCCGTACCGGTACTGCTCGGCGGGCTGGTCGCCTGCTCGCACCAGCCCTCCCCGGATCCGGCCGTGAACGCGTTCCTGGACGGCTGGCGTAGCGGCGAGTTCAAGGCCGACGTGCCGCTTGTCTCGGCCGACGGCGTGAGCCTGGCCGGCCCGGACGTCGCAGCCAAGATCAAGGCTCTGAGCGGCGACCTGGCCGGGGTCAAGCCCACGCTCAAGGCCGGCAAGGTGAAGGTCACCAAGAACGACGCCGCCGCGCCGGTGGACGTGACATGGCCGGTCGCCGCCGGGGTCACCTGGAACTACCAGACGACGCTGCGGCTCACCTTCGCGGACGGCAAGTGGAAGCCGATCTGGGAGCCGGCGGCCATCGCCCCCGGGGTTACCGAGGGTGACAAAGTGACATTGAAGACCACCGACGCGCCGCGCGGCGAGGTCCTCGACGGCGCCGGCCAGCCGATCTTCACCAACCAGCAGGTGGTCGACGTCGGCGTCGTACCGAAGGACGTGACCGACGTCAACGGGCTGGTCAAGGCGCTCGGCGACGCGTTCAAGTCCGCCCAGGTCGATGTCGACCTCGCCGACCTGCCCGCGCGGATCAAGGCCGCCAAGCCGGAGGAGTTCGTCGAGGTCGTCCTGCTCCGTGACTCCGTGTACCAGCAGATCAAGCCCAGGATCTACGACCTCGGCGGCACCCAGTTCCACAAGGGAACCCGCTCCCTCGCGCGCAGCGCCGCCTTCGCACGGGCGCTGCTCGGCCGGGTCGACGAGGTCAACAAGGAGCGGATGGACGCCAAGCCGGGCAGGTACCAGCTCGGCGACCTGGTCGGGTACGGCGGCCTGGAGGAGAAGTACGACGACCGGCTGCGCGGCAAGTCGGGGGTCATCGTGTCGGTCCCGGCCAAGCAGGGCAGCAGCGACGCGGAGAAGATCCTGTTCCACACCGACGCCGTGGCCGGGCAGCCGCTCAAGACCACGCTCGACGTCAAGACCCAGGAGGCTGCCGACAAGGCGCTGGCCGGCTCGGCCAAGCCGGCCGCGATCGTCGCGGTCCGGGTCAGCGACGGGGCCGTCCTGGCGGTCGGCAACGGACCCGGTGCGGCCGCGCTCAACCTGGCCTTCACGGCGCAGGTACCGCCCGGTTCGACCTTCAAGTCGGTGACCGCCACGCACGTGCTGGAGACCGGCCAGGCCGACGCGAACACGCCGATCGAATGCTCGAAGTCGTTCAGCGTCGGCGGCCGCTCCTTCACCAACGTCGAGGGCGAGCAGCTCGGCACCTTCCCGCTGCACCAGGACTTCGCCCAGTCCTGCAACACGGCCTTCGCCCGGCTGTACGACAAGCTCGGCCCCACCGGGCTACACGAAACCGCCGCCCGGCTCGGCATCGGCGTCCCGTGGGACCTGGGCATCGACGCGTTCACCGGCAAGGTGGCGGTCAACGAGAGCGACGTGGACCGGGCCGCGGCCGCATTCGGGCAGGGTACGACGCAGGTCTCGCCGGTCGCGATGGCCGGTGCCGCCGCCGCGCTGGCCCGCGGGCAGTGGAAGCAGCCGCACCTGCTGACCGACCCGGCACCGGCGAAGCCGGCCGCCGACGGCAGCCCTCTCAAGCAGGCCACGGTGGACGCGATGCACCAGATGATGCGCGAGGTGGTGACCAGCGGGACGGCGAAGTCGCTGGCCAACGCGCCCGGCCCGGCGATCTCCGGCAAGACCGGTACCGCCGAGTTCGACAGCGCCAACCCCGCGCGTACCCACTCCTGGTTCATCGGGTTCCGGGGCGACCTGGCGTTCGCCGTGTTCGTCCAGGAAGGCGGCCTGAGCACCGCGGCGGCGGTACCGCTCGCCGGACAGTTCTTCCGCCTTCTCGGCTAACCTCTGCAGGCATGGACGCCTACGCCGACTTCATCGACGAAGTGCTGGCCGGCGGGTTCCAGGCACCGTCCGACGGCGGGTGGACCGCCGAGCAGATCGCCGCCGACCTGGCCCGCAATCACGAGGAGCTGATCGCGGTCACCGAGGCGGTCCTGGTCGGCGAGAAGGTCGCGTACGACGACCGGGACCTGAGCGACGTGCGCGAGCTGGACCGGTACGCGGCCGGGTACGGCGGCCTGAACGGGCTGGCCGACCGGATCGCCGAGACCGTCACCGTGCTGCGCGACCTGACCGCGCGGCTCCACGACAAGGCCGACACCCTGGTACCGATCCGGGTCGTCGAGGACGGCGAGATACTGGTCGACCAGCCGTTGCCCTGGCGCAAGCTGCTGGAGCTGGACGAGGAGGTGTACCTCCCCCGCCGCCTGGCCCAGCTCCGCGCGCTGCGGTCCGCCTGATCAGATCGGGTACGGTGCGGCGATGCCGAGCAGGTCCAGCCCGCGGGCGAGGGTGTCGCCGGTGAGCCGAACCAGGGCGACCCGGTTGGCGCGCCGCGCTTCGGACTCCGCGCGCAGCACCGGGCACTCCTCGAAGAACCGGCTGAACGCCTGGGCCAGCTCGAACAGGTACGTGCACAGCCGGTGCGGCTCCAGCGTTCCGGCGACCTCCCGCAGGGTGGCGCCGAACCCGTCCAGGCCCAGCGCGAGCGCCCGCTCGGCGGGGTGCGTCGGCAGCGCCGGGTCGACCGTCGGCAGGTCGTCCGGCAGCCGGGCCATGATCGACCGTACCCGCGCGTGCGCGTACTGCAGATACACCGCCGTGTTGCCGGTGAGAGACACCATCCGGTCCAGGTCGAAGCGACATGCACCACCTCGACCTCGTCGGTGAGCCAGCCGCCCCGGCGGGCGGTGGCGAACACCATCGCGAGATGCAACGCCTGCCGGGTCTCCATGACGTACAGGATCCGGCCCGCGCGCAGGTCCCGGATCCGGTACCGCAACGCGGCCAGATCCGTTGCCGCGTAACCGAATCCGCCGTCCTGACGACCGACTCCAGCATCGGCTGGTACGCGGACTCCGGCATGTCGTCAGCCGGTACCAGGAGCACGCCCAATCGCCGATACAACTTCTGGAACGAGTGCTCCGACGAGGCGACCAGGTCCTGCCACACCGCACGGGTCGGCTCGTCACCGGATTGGAGGGCGACCACCCGGTTCCGGGC
>JBKPCQ010000126.1:0-5959 GCA_046727455.1 Actinomycetota bacterium
CGTCGGTACCCCCGGACTGGCCGCCGCCGCCGCGCGGCCCGGCCTGCTCGCCGCCGTCGACCAGCACGCCGCCGCCCTGCGCGACCTGCTCGGCGACGGCACCCGACCGCCCAGCCCGATCGGGCTCGCGGGCTACGCCGACGGGCTTCGGGACATGGCCGCCGACCTCGGCTGGCGCGTGCCCTCCACCGATCAGGTGGACTGGGCGACCGCACCGTGGCTGCTCGTGCGCCTGCTCGCGGTCTGCCAGCTCGCGGCGGCGCAGCCCCCGCCGATGAGCTGAGCCGCACGCCGCGTCGCCGCTCGTATGCTGAGGGGCACATCCATGCGGGAGGCGGGCGGTGCGCGAGTGGCTGCGGACGGCGCGGATCAGGCTGCGCCGGCGCGCCCGCCGACTGATCGGCATCGCCGTCCTGCTCGTCCTCTCCGCGGTCCTGCTGGTCTGGGCCCGGCTGAGTGAGGGGTTCAACCGCGACCTGCTGGTCAACATCGGCGCCAGCGTGGTGATCGTCGCGCTGTCGTACGCGATCTTCGACCCGCTCTTCGAGGAGCTGCGCCGGTCCCGGGTCGAGGAGCACGCGATGTTCGACCACGAGGACTAATCTGTCCAGCCCGCTCGGGGAGTTCGTGCAGAGCCGCTTCGACGACCTGTGGCGCCACCCCAGCACCCGGGACCTGGCCGAGTACGTCGCGGTACCGGTGACCGTGTACCACCGGGAGGTGCCGCTGCGCACCTGCCTGGTGCACTTCGTCCGGGTCAACGACGCCTGCTTCATCGACGGCGCCGCCATGGTGGACCAGCTCACCGACCACGGCACCGGCCCCCTGGAGCTGGTCACCGAGCAGCCGCTCGCGCTCGACGGGCGGACGGCCAAGGCGTTCCGGCTGGCCCGGGTGGACAGCGACACGGTGCCCGACCGGGCCAGCGTGCTGGGCATGTTCGACCGCAAGTACGGCAAGCGCCAGTTCGACGGCCCCGGCCGGCCCCGGTTGGCGCTGCGCTTGATCCCCCGGGACTGAAAACCGACCCTCCGGGGCCACCCGTCCGGAATTGGCTCTCGGCACCGGGGCCGCCGCGCCGGACCATCCAGGCATGCATACCGACACCAGCGCCGTCCACCTCACCCTGCCCGACGACGCGCACGGCGCCGTGGCCGTGCCCATCTACCAGACCTCGATCTTCGCGCCGGCCGAGCCGGGCGGCATCGCCGACGGGCTCACCCGGCCCGGCGGGGCGTACGTCTACAGCCGGTACGCCAACCCGACCGTACGCGCGCTGGAGAAGGCGCTGGCCGAGCTGGAGGGCGGGGCCGCGGCCCTGGTCACCGCATCCGGGATGGGCGCGATCAACGCGGTGCTCCTGGGCGCGCTGCGTGCCGGCGACCACCTGGTGGCCCAGCGCCGGCTCTACGGAGGTACCCACGCGGTGCTGGCCGACCTCGAAGCCCGCTTCGGCATCGCGGTGACGTACGTGTCCGGCGCCGACCCGGAGGAGCTGCGGTCCGCGCTGCGCCCCGAGACCCGGCTGCTGTACCTGGAGACGATCGCCAACCCGACCGGCTGGGTGAGCGACCTGCCGGCCCTCGCGGCGGTCGCCCGCCCGGCCGGCGTGCTGACCGTGGTGGACAACACGTTCGCCACACCGGTGCTGTGCCAGCCGATCCGGTACGGGGCGGACGTCGTGGTGCACGCGCTGACCAAGTACATCGGCGGGCACTCGGACGTGACCGGCGGGGCGGCGGTGTTCGCGGACCACGACCGGTACCACCGGATCTGGGACTACACCGTCGAGCTGGGCGTCGCGGCGGACCCGTTCGCGGCGTGGCTGACGATCCGGGGCCTCAAGACGCTGCCGATCCGGATGCGCCGGCAGGAGGAGAACGCGGCGCTGCTCGCCGAGCGGCTGGCCGCGCACCCGGCGGTCGAGGCGGTGCGCTGGCCGGGCCGGCCGGACCACCCCAGCCACGCGGTCGCGACCCGGCTGCTGTCCGGGTACGGCGCCGTGTTCACCTTCGACCTGGCCGGCGGGCGGGCCGCCGCCGACGCCTTCGTCAGCCGGGTCCGGCTGGTCCGCCACGCCGCGTCGCTCGGCGGCGTCGAGACGCTCGTCCTGCACCCGGCGAGTACCTCGCACCGCCAGCTCGACGCGGAGCAGCTCGCCGCCGCCGGCATCGGCGCGGGGACGGTGCGGATCTCGGTGGGCATCGAGCACCCGGACGACCTGTGGGACGACCTGTCCGGCGCGCTCGCGGCCGGCGACGGGGCGGTCGCGGCGGCCCCGGGGCATTACCTCTGACGTTATCGACACGGTGCGGGACGGTTGGCGATGGTGGTGGGCGAGAACCACACCGACTACCGAGGCAGGACGCCATGACGACACCGACCACCGAGGTCACCCGTACCGTCGAGCGGTACTTCGACATGTGGAACGAGACCGACCCGGCCCGGCGCCGCGCGGTCATCGAGGAGATCTGGTCGCCGGTGGGCAGCTACGTCGACCCGATGTTCGACGCCGAGGGGTACGAGGCGCTGGACGGGATGGTCGCCGGGGTCCAGGAGCGCTTCCCGGATCACCGGTTCTGGCTCACCGAGCCGGTGGACGCGCACCACGACCGGGTCCGCTGGGGGTGGGAGCTGGGCCCGGCCGACGGCGGCGCGCCGCTCGCCGCCGGGGTCGACTTCGCGGTGCTGGCCGCCGACGGCCGGCTCGGCGAGGTGACCGGGTTCTTCACCCCCGCGCAGGGGGCGTGACGGGGGGACAGTCCGGCCGGGGCACCGGCCCCGGCCGGACCGTCGCGTACCGTCGGCCGGGTGACGGCCACATGACGCGCCCGGTCGGCGAGCTGCTGCGCGGCTGGCGGGAGCACCGCCGGCTCAGCCAGTTGCAGCTCGCCATCCAGGCCGACATCTCCACCCGGCACCTCAGCTTCGTGGAGACCGGGCGGGCCAAGCCCAGCCGGGAGATGCTGCTGCACCTGAGCGAGGAGCTGGAGGTGCCGCTGCGGGAGCGCAACCGGCTGCTGCTCGCCGCCGGGTACGCCCCGGTGTACCAGGAGCGGTCCCTCGACGAGGCGCCGATGGCGGCCGTGCGCGAGGCGGTCCGGCAGGTGCTCGCCGGCCACGAGCCGTACCCGGCGATGGTCGTCGACCGCCGCTGGAACCTCGTCGACGCGAACGCGGCCATGACCGGCATGTTCGCCGACCTGGTCGCGCCGGAGCTGCTCGCCCCGCCGGCCAACGTGCTGCGGGCCAGCCTGCACCCGGAGGGCGCCGCGCCGCACATCGTCAACCTGGGCGAGTGGCGGGCGCACCTGCTCGGCCGGCTGCGCCGCCAGGCGGCGGTGACCGGCGACGAGGAGCTGACCCGGCTGTACGAGGAGCTGCGCGGCTACCCCTGCGACGAGCCGGAGCCGCTGGTCGAGATGCCCGGCCCCGGCGACGTGGTGGTACCGATGCGGCTGCGCCACCCGTCCGGGGAGCTGGCGTTCTTCAGCACGGTCGCGACGTTCGGCACCCCACTGGACGTCACCGTCGCCGAGCTGATGATCGAGGCGCTGTACCCGGCCGACCCGGCGACGGCCGAGGTGCTCCGTCAGGCGGCCGCGTCGGCGTAAACCGCGGGCCGCGCCGCGGCGGGCTGCCTATCCTTGCGGCGTGCCCGAGCTGACCCTGTCCTACCCGCCCGAGCTGCCGCTCACGGCGCGTAAGGACGAGATCCTCGCGGCCATCCGGGACCACCAGGTGGTGATCGTCGCGGGGGAGACCGGCTCCGGCAAGACCACCCAGCTCCCGAAGATCTGCCTCGAACTCGGCCGGGGCGCCGCCGGCCGGATCGGGCACACCCAGCCGCGCCGCCTGGCCGCCCGTACCGTCGCCGAGCGCATCGCCGAAGAGCTGGACACCCCGCTCGGCGACGTGGTCGGGTACCAGGTCCGGTTCACCGCGCGGGTCGGCGAGCGGACCCGCGTCAAGCTGATGACCGACGGCATCCTGCTCGCCGAGATCGCCCAGGACCGGCTGCTGCGCCGGTACGACACGCTGATCATCGACGAGGCGCACGAGCGCAGCCTCAACATCGACTTCATCCTCGGGTACCTTCGACGGCTGCTGCCGCGCCGGCCCGACCTCAAGGTCGTGATCACCTCGGCGACGATCGACGTCGAACGGTTCTCCCAGGCGTTCGGCGGCGCCCCGGTCATCGAGGTGTCCGGCCGCACCTGGCCGGTCGAGATCCGGTACCGGCCGGTCGACGAGGAGACCGACCAGGTCGAGGCGATCGGCGCGGCCGTCGACGAGCTGTCCGTCGAGGGGCCGGGCGACATCCTGGTGTTCCTGTCCGGCGAGCGGGAGATCCGGGACACCGCCGACGCGCTGGCCGGCCGGGTCAGGCCGGGTACCGAGATCCTGCCGCTGTTCGCCCGGCTGTCCACAGCGGAGCAGCACCGGGTTTTCGCGCCGCACGCCGGCCGGCGGATCGTCCTGGCGACCAACGTCGCGGAGACCTCGCTGACCGTCCCCGGCATCCGGTACGTCGTCGACCCCGGTACCGCCCGCGTCTCCCGGTACAGCCACCGGTTGAAGGTGCAGCGGCTGCCCATCGAACCGGTCTCCCAGGCGTCGGCGAACCAGCGCGCCGGGCGGTGCGGCCGGGTCGCCGAGGGCGTCTGCGTCCGGCTCTACGACGAGCCGGACTACCTCGCCCGCCCCGAGTTCACCGACCCGGAGATCCTGCGTACCAACCTCGCCTCGGTCATCCTCCAGATGGCCGCGCTGGGCCTGGGCGACGTCGCGGAGTTCCCGTTCCTCGACCCGCCGGACCGGCGGTCGATCCGCGACGGCGTGGACCTGCTCGTCGAGCTGGGCGCGCTGGACGCCGGCCAGCGGCTGACCCCGTTGGGGCGCAACCTGTCCCAGGTGCCGATCGACCCGCGGCTCGGGCGCATGGTGCTGGCCGGCGACGAGCAGGGCTGCCTGCGCGAGGTACTGGTGATCGCCGCCGCGCTGTCCATCCAGGATCCGCGCGAGCGCCCCGCCGACCGGCAGGACGCCGCGACCCAGGCGCACGCCCGGTTCCGCGACCGGGAGTCGGACTTCGTGTCGTACCTCAACCTCTGGCACTACCTGATGGAGAAGCAGAAGGAGCTGTCCGGCAACCAGTTCCGCAAGCTGTGCCGCGCGGAGTTCCTCAACTACCTGCGGGTGCGCGAATGGCAGGACCTGCACACCCAGATCCGCCAGGTCGCCCGTACGCTCGGCGGTTCGCTGAACAGCACCCCGGCGGACCCGCGGGCGGTGCACCGGGCCCTGCTCGCGGGCCTGCTCTCGCATGTGGGGGTCAAGGACCCGGAGAAGGGGGACTACCTGGGGGCACGCGGCGCCCGCTTCGCGGTGTTCCCGGGCTCCACGCTGTTCCGGCGCACCCCACGGTGGGTGATGGCCGCCGAGCTGGTGGAGACCACCCGGCTGTGGGCGCGGGTGTGCGCGCGGATCGAGCCGGAGTGGCTGGAGCCGCTGGCCGGGCACCTGGTCAAGCGCTCCTACAGCGAACCGCACTGGGACCGGGAGCGCGGCGCCGTCATGGCCTACGAACGGGTCACGCTGTACGGCATCCCGATCGTCACCCGGCGCCTGGTCACCTACGGCCGGGTCGATCCCGCCCTGGCCCGGGAGCTGTTCATCCGGCACGCGCTCGTCGAGGGCGACTGGGACACCCGGCACGCCTTCTTCCACGACAACGCCCGGCTGCTCGCCGAGGTCGAGGCGCTGGAGCACCGGGCCCGGCGGCGGGACATCCGGGTCGACGACGAGGTGCTGTTCGACTTCTACGACCGGCGCGTCGGTCCCGAGGTGGTGTCCGCGCGGCACTTCGACGCCTGGTGGAAGCAGGCCCGGCGCACCCAACCGGACCTGCTCACCTACCGCCGGTCGCTGCTCGTCAACGCCGGCACCGGCGCGGTCA
>JBKPCQ010000127.1:0-32151 GCA_046727455.1 Actinomycetota bacterium
CGGTCAGCGACACCCCGGCGGTCTGCGTGTGGAACTTCAGCCACAGCGCCTTCTCGTCGGTCGCCCCGTACTCGTCGCGCATCCACCGGGCCCAGATCCGGCGGGCCGCCCGGAACTTCGCGATCTCCTCGAAGAAGTCGACGTGGGCGTCGAAGAAGAACGTCAGGCCGGGCGCGAACGCGTTGACATCCATTCCCCGCGACCGCCCCAGCTCCACGTACCCGAACCCGTCGGCCAGCGTGTACGCCAGCTCCTGCGCCGCCGTCGAGCCCGCTTCGCGGATGTGGTACCCGGACACCGACAGCGGCTTGTACCGGGGGATCTCCCGCGCGCAGTACTCCATCAGGTCGCCGATCAGCCGCAGGTGCGGCTCGGGCGGGAAGAGCCACTCCTTCTGCGCGATGTACTCCTTGAATATGTCGGTCTGCAGGGTGCCGTCCAGCTTCGCGAGGTCGGCGCCCTGCCGCTCGGCGGCGACCAGGTACATGCAGAAGATCGGCACGGCGGGGCCGGAGATCGTCATGCTCGTCGTGACGCCGGCCAGGTCGATTCCGTCGAACAGGATGTCCATGTCCTGCGCCGAGTCGATCGCCACGCCGCAGTGACCGACTTCACCGAGCGCGGCCGGGTCGTCGGAGTCGCGGCCCATCAGCGTCGGCATGTCGAAGGCCACCGACAGGCCGCCGCCGCCCGCGCCGAGGATCAACTTGTACCGCTCGTTGGTCTGCCGGGCGTTGCCGAACCCGGCGAACTGGCGGATGGTCCAGGTCCGACCGCGGTACCCGGTCGGGTAGAGGCCCCGGGTGTACGGGTACTCGCCGGGCCAGCCGATCCGCTCGAATCCGGGCAGGTCAGCGCCGTCCGGCGGGCCGTACACGGGGTCGACCTCAAGGCCGGACAGCGTGGTGAAGTCGGCGTCCCGCCGGGCGGCGGCGTCGTACCGGGCCTGCCACCGTTCCCGGCCCGCGGCGATCCCGCTCTCGTCCATGCGCCGAGTCTAGTGGCCGCCTGAACGATGACTAAGGACCTGGGGCGGTGGCCCCTCACACAGGCCCCCTACCCTTACTCGGGTGGAGCCCGAACCCCGGACGACCGAGCCGGACGAGGAGACCGAGACCCAGACCGTACCGGCGCCGGCCGCCGAGGACCGGCCGCCCTCCGGAGACCAGCCGCCCTCCGGAGACCCTCCGGCCGCCGAGGACCAGCCGCCCTCCGGAGACCAGCCGGCCGCGGAGGAGCAGGAGCAGCCGCCTGTCGAGGGACAGCCGCCGGCGAAGGAGCCGGCGGCGGGCCAGCGCTGGAAGGCCCCGGTCATGCTCGGCCTCGCCGCGGTCGTCCTGGTGCTGAGCCTGCTCGTCGGCGTCGTCACCTGGAACCTGTCGCGGTCGCACCACCCCCACTCCGCCCAGGCGTCCGGCTCCCGGGCGGCCGCCACCCCGGTGTTCGACGCCGACGGCTGCCGGTGGTGGGCCGCCGACCCGGCCACCAGGCGGTACCAGCGCAGCGTCGGTATCCCCCCGCACAGCCGGGCGCGCCGCATCGCTACCCGGACGATGACGATCAGCACGGCGCTGGGCCCGATCCTGGTCAAGGTCGACGAGCGGAAGACCCCGTGCACGGTCGCCAGCTTCACGTTCCTGGCCGGGCGGCATTTCTTCGACAACACCTCGTGCCATCGGCTGGTTACCGAGGGCATCTACATCCTGCAGTGCGGCGACCCGAGCGGTACCGGCCTCGGCGGCCCCGCGTACGTCTTCGCCGACGAACTGTCCCGCACCGACCCCCTGCCCCCGGCGCCCGACGGCGACGTCGTCTACCCGCGCGGCACGGTCGCGCTCGCCAACTCCGGCCGGGACACCAACGGCAGCCAGTTCTTCATCGTGTACAAGGACTCGCCGATCCCGCCCGACTACACCCCGTTCGGCACCGTGATAGCGGGCATGGGCGTCGTCGACGACGTGGCCGCGGCCGGGGACGACGGCGCGTACGCCCCCGATCCCGGCGGCGGCCACCCGAAGCTGCCGCTGACCATCACCTCGCTGACGGTCGGCTGACCCCAACTACTCGCCGACGACGATCGCCTTCGTCTCCGCCACGTACCCCTTGGCCCGCTCGGCCTCGGCGCTGGCCGCGCCGTCCTCCGGTACGTGCACGTCGTCGACCGTCACGTCGACCGCGACGACCTCCAGGCCGAGCAGGTTCTCCACCGAGCTGATCACCTTCTCGCGGACCTTCTCGGTGACGGAGAACACCTGGAACCCGAACTCGATGACGATGACCACCTCGATCTCGGCGGTCTTCCCGTCCAGCTTCACCGAGACGCCCTGCCCGGCGCTCTCCTCGCCGAGGCGCAGCTTCTCCTTCACGGTGGACAGCGCCCGCGCGATGTCGCCGCCGAGGTCGAACACCCCGGGTACCTCCCGGGCGGCGATGCCGGCGATCTTCTCGACCACCTCGTTCCCGATGGTGGTGCGGCCGCGGGCCGCCGCGACCGAGGCGTTGTTCCGGATCCGGGTCACCACGCTCGCGGCCGCGTCCGAAACCGCGTCCCCGGCCTCCTCCGCGAGGTCACCGGCCTTGTGCAGCACTTCGTCGACCGTGGACGTGTCCCCGGTCGGCTTGGCGGCCCCGTCGGCCGGGGCCGGCACCGCCGCCGTGGCCCGTACCGTCGCGGTCGGCTCGGACGCGACTTCAGTCATGCTGGTCTCCCCCTGGTCTCGGTCACGGGCGGATGGCGAGCGCGAGCGTACCCGCGCCGCGCCACCGCCGGGACCCGCCGAGCGGTCAGGCCGCCGGGCCGGCCTCGGCCACCGAGCGGCGCAGGCTGGCGAGGAGCTGGCGGGCCGCCGCGAACGGGTCGAGCGATCCGGCGGCGACGGACGCGGCGAGCGACGACAGCGCGGTACCTTCGCGCAGGGAAGACATCCGCTCACGGACCGCGGCCAGCGCGATCGCCTCGATCTCGGCGGCGGCCCGCGCCTCCCGGCGGCGCCGCAGCTCGTCGTGCGCGACCAGCCACTTCCGGTGCTTGTCGATCGCGGCCAGGACGTCCTCGATGCCCTCGCCCTTCGCGGCCACCGCCCGGACCACCGGCGGCCGCCACTCGCCCGGCGCCCGGGAGACCAGGCCCAGCATGCCCTGGATGTCCCGGTACGTGGCGTCCGCGCCGTCCCGGTCGGCCTTGTTCACCACGAACACGTCGGCGATCTCCAGGATGCCGGCCTTGACCGCCTGGATGGCGTCGCCCATCCCCGGGGCGAGCAGCACCACCGTGGTGTCGGCGAGCGAGGCGACCTCGACCTCGGCCTGCCCGACCCCCACCGTCTCGACGAGGACGGCGTCGTACCCGGCCGCCTCCAGGACCCGGGCGGCCTGCGGGGTCGCCGCGGCCAGGCCGCCGAGGTGCCCGCGCGAGGACATCGAGCGGATGAAGACCCCGGAGTCGGTGGCGTGGTCCTGCATCCGGACCCGGTCGCCGAGGATGGCCCCGCCGGTGTACGGGCTGGACGGGTCCACCGCCAGGACCGCCACCCGCTGCCCGCGGGCCCGCAGCGCCCGCACCAGCTCGTTGGTGGTGGTCGACTTGCCCACCCCGGGGGACCCGGTCAACCCGATGACCTGGGCGGTACCGGTGTGCGGCGCGAGCGCGGCGGCCACTTCGGGCAGCGCCGGGTCGCCGTTCTCGACCAGCGAGATCAGCCGGGCGAGCGCGCGCGGGTCGCCGCTCCGGGCGGCATCGACAAGCGTGGGTACGTCGGTCAGCCGACGACCTCCGGTCCGAGAGTCCGACACAGTCCGGCGCGCACCTCCTCGGTACGGTGGGCCGGGAACGTGATCCGGAACTGGCGCGGGGTACCCAGCTCGGCCGCGTTCAGCGTGGTCAGGTCGAAGGTGAGGTCACCGGGCAGTACCCTCACCCGCTCCACTCCTCCGTACGTCGTGCCTTCCTGGGCGCCCCACACCAGGCAGTACGGCTCCTCGTGCGGCTCGGGGTCGTCCGCCCGCTGCACGACCAGGCAGCCGGCACCGCCGTCGCTGAGCCCGAACACGTACCCGACGAAGCCGTCCCGCTCGATCGTCGTCACCGCCCCGCCCACCACCGTGGCCGCGAACTCCAGTGGTGGTGGCCGCACCCCGGCTCCTCTCAGTCTGCTCCAGGTACCCGGATCAGCAGCGCGTCGCCCTGCCCCCCGCCGCCGCACAACGCCGCCGCGCCCAGGCCACCGCCGCGCCGCCTGAGCTCCAGCGCGAGGGTGAGCACCAGGCGGGCGCCGGACATGCCGATCGGGTGACCCAGGGCGATGGCGCCGCCGTTGACGTTGACGATATCGGGACTGACGCCGAGCTCCTTCGTCGACTGGATACCCACTGCCGCGAACGCCTCGTTGATCTCGATGAGATCAAGATCGTCAACCGAAAGGCCGGCCTTCCCCAGAGCCTGCCGGATGGCGTTGGCGGGCTGGCTGTGCAGCGAGTTGTCCGGACCGGCCACGTTGCCGTGCGAACCGATCTCGGCGATCCAGGACAGGCCGAGCTGCTGCGCCTTCGCCTTGCTCATCACCACCACCGCGGCCGCGCCGTCGGAGATCGGCGACGAGGTACCGGCGGTGATCGTGCCGTCGCTGCCGAACGCCGGCCGCAGCTTGGCCAGCGTCTCCGGCGTGGTGTCCGGGCGGATCCCCTCGTCCTCGGCGATGACCAGCGGCTCGCCGCGCTTCTGCGGTACCGACAGCGGGGTGATCTCCTCGGCGAACGCGCCGTTCTTCTGGGCAGCGGCCGCCTTCTGGTGTGAGGCGGCGCCGAAGGCGTCCTGCTCCTGGCGGGTGATCTCGTACCGCTTACTGTGCCGGTCCGTCGACTCGCCCATCGACACCCCGTCGTACGCGTCGGTCAGCCCGTCGAAAGCCATGTGGTCCAGCAGCGTCACCTCGCCGTACTTGTACCCCTCCCGCTGCCCGACGAGCAGGTGCGGCGCCTTGGTCATGGACTCCATCCCGCCGGCCACGACGATGTCGAACTCGCCGATCCGGATGAGCTGGTCGGCCAGCGCGATCGCGTCGAGCCCGGACAGGCAGACCTTGTTGACGGTCAGGGCCGGTACGGTCATCGGGATACCCGCGCCGACGGCGGCCTGCCGGGCCGGTATCTGCCCGGCGCCGGCCTGGAGCACCTGTCCCATGATCACGTACTGCACCTGCTCGGGCGACACGCCCGAGCGCTCCAGCGCAGCCTTGATCGCGGCGGTACCCAGCCCGGTGGCCGGAAAGCTCTTGAGGTTGCCCAGCAGCCGTCCCATGGGGGTACGCGCGCCGCCGACGATCACCGAGGTCATTGTGAACTCCCCGACATAGGCACTGAACGGACGTTCGGTAACACTATCGCCATGGCTTCTCTACCGGCCCCGGATGCGGCGGCCGTCACAGACATCGGCATCGAGCGCATCGACCACGTCGGGATCGCGGTCGCCGACCTCGACGCGGCGATCGAGTTCTACGCGCGCGTCTTCGGGATGCGCTGCGTGCACCGGGAGGAGAACGAGGAACAGGGGGTACGCGAAGCGATGCTCGCGGTGGGCCCCGGCGCCGACCGGATCCAGCTCCTCGCGCCGCTTCGGCCCGACTCGACCATCGCGAAGTTTCTGGACCGCAGCGGGCCGGGCGTCCAGCAGGTGGCCTACACCGTGGCCGACGTCGGGGCCGCGGCCGCGGCCCTGCGCGAGCGGGGCGTCCGGTTGCTCTACGAAACCCCGAGAAGAGGTACCGGCGGCTCGCGGGTCAACTTCGTCCACCCGAAGGATGCCGGAGGCGTGCTCGTGGAGTTGGTGGAACCGCCGGCTTGACGCACGTTTGCGCACGTGAGCGTGGGCTTCGCCACAGGAAGTTCCGTTTCGACCCTACTCCCAAGTAACGTCCGGCCCACCCCCGGAAAGGCGGGAGACGTCGTGCGACAGATCCTGGAAGCGATCACGTCAGGCCACCCGGAGGCCGTGACCGGGCTACCGGTACCGGACAGCTACCGCGCGGTCGTGGTCCGGTCCGACGAGGTCGACATGTTCGACGGGCTGCCCACCCGGGAACGCGACCCGCGCAAGTCGCTGCACGTCGAGCAGGTGCCGACCCCGGAGCTCGGGCCCGCCGAGGCGCTGGTCGCGGTCATGGCCAGCGCGATCAACTACAACACCGTGTGGACCAGCATCTTCGAGCCGCTGCCCACCTTCAAGTTCCTCCAGAAGTACGGCCGGCAGTCCACCCTGTCCAAGCGCCACGACCTGCCGTACCACGTGGTCGGCTCGGACGCGGCGGGAGTGGTCCTGCGGGTCGGCGCCGGGGTGACCAAGTGGAAGCCCGGCGACGAGGTCGTCGCGCACTGCCTGTCCGTCGAGCTGGAGGACGCCGCCGGCCATGACGACACGATGCTCGACCCGCAGCAGCGGATCTGGGGCTTCGAGACCAACTTCGGCGGCCTCGCCGAGCTTGCCCTGGTCAAGGCCAACCAGCTCATGCCCAAGCCGGCCCACCTGACGTGGGAGGAGGCGGCCTGCCCCGGGCTGGTGAACTCCACCGCGTACCGGCAGCTCGTCTCCCGGCACGGCGCGGCGATGAAGCAGGGCGATGTGGTACTGATCTGGGGCGCCTCGGGCGGCCTCGGCTCGTACGCGACCCAGCTCGCCCTGGGTGGCGGCGCGGTGCCGGTCTGCGTGGTGTCCAGCCCGGAGAAGGCGGAGATCTGCCACCGCATGGGGGCCGAGCTGGTCATCGACCGAGCCGCCGAAGGCTTCCGGTTCTGGAAGGACGAGCACACCCAGGACGACACCGAGTGGCGCCGGTTCGGCGCCCGGATCCGCGAGCTGACCGGCGGCGACGACCCGGACATCGTCCTCGAGCACCCGGGCCGGGAGACGTTCGGCGCGAGCGTGTTCGTCGCCAAGCGCGGCGGTACCGTCGTCACCTGCGCCTCGACCAGCGGCTACCTGCACCAGTACGACAACCGGTACCTCTGGATGAACCTGAAGCGGATCATCGGCTCGCATTTCGCCAACTACCGGGAGGCATGGGAAGCCAACCGGCTGATCGCCCGCGGCCGGATCCACCCCACCCTCTCCAAGGCGTACCCCCTGGAGCAGACCGGCCAGGCGGCCTGGGAGGTGCAGCGCAACGCCCACCAGGGCAAGGTCGGCGTGCTGTGCCTCGCGCCCGAGGAGGGGCTCGGCGTGCGCGACCCGCGGCTACGCGCCCGGCACGCGGCGGCGATCGACCGGTTCCGCGGTCAGTGAACCGGCGGGGGCGCCGCCAGCGTTGCCGGCGCCCCACTTCCACGAAACTACCCGCCATGCGCATACCACATGGCACCCCCGGTCTTGCGGAGCCACGGGGGGGATCTGCAAGTATGTGCCAATGCCCCAGCAGCAGCAGCCTTCCCCCCTCGCGTTCTTCGACGACGCCGCGGGTAACGATTTCAGCGTGGCCCTCCGCGGTTACGACCGCCCGCAGGTGGACTCGTACGTCCAGCGGATGACCGCCGCCATCACCCAGGCCCAGCAGGACCGGGCAGAGGCCGAACAGCGGATGAACGAGTCCCAGCGCCGGCTCCGGCAGGCCGAGCAGCGACTCAGTTCGACCGAGCAGAGGCTCACCGAAGCCAACAAGCAGCTTGAGGAGAACAGCCGGCCGACGCTGTCCGGCCTCGGCACCCGCGTCGAACAGATCCTGCGGCTCGCCGAGGAGCAGGCCAACGACCACCGGGGCGAGGCGAAGCGGGAAGCCGAGGGCATCGTCTCGGCGGCCCGGCTGGAGGCGCGCGAGATCACCGACAAGGCGCGCGCCGAGGCCGCCGCGATGAAGGCCAGCGCGGAACGGGAGGCGGGCAACCTGCGGACCCAGGCCGAGCGCGAGGCGGCGGAGGTCCGGGTACAGGCGCGCCGCGAGGCCGACACCCTACGGGCGGACGCGGAGCGGGAGACCAAGCAACTGCGCACCGCCACCGCGCACGAGGTCGCGGAGCTGAAGGCGACCGTCGAGCGCGAGGTGTCGACGCTGCGGGCCACCGCCGAGCGCGAGATCACCCAGCTCCGCGCGAGGGCCGCGCGGGAGGCCGAGGAGAAGCGCGCCGAGGCGACCAAGCTGCTGGCCGACGCGCGGGACAAGCGCGACAAGGACCTGCAGGCGCTGCAGCTGGAGCTGGCCGAGCGGCGGGAGACCTCGGAGCGCGAGGAGTCGCAGCGCCACGCGTCCGCCGTGGCCAACACCCAGAAGCTGGTGGCCGAGGCCGAGCACCGCGCCCGCGCGGCCGAGGACCGGGCCAAGGAGATCGAGCAGCGCGCCGAGGCCCGCCGGATCGACTCCGAGCGGCACGCCGACGAGACGGTCGAGAAGGCCAAGGCCCTGGCCGACAAGACGGTCAACGAGGCGCGCACCGAAGCGCACCGGATGGTGACCGAGGCGCGCACCGAGGCCGAGCTCACCACGACCGCCGCCCGCCGCGAGGTCGACGAGCTGACCCGCCAGAAGGACGCGGTCACCGCGCAGTTGGGCCAGATGCTGTCCGGCCTGGCCGGTATCATGCCCAGCGTCACCCAGGCGGCGGAGTCGAAGAGCGACAAGGGCAAGGACAGCAAGGTCACGGCGGGCTGAGTCCTGCCTGACCACGGATACCGGATACCGTAGATCCCGTCGCGCCGGTGTGTGCCTGCGCGACGGGATGCTGCGTGTGAGGATGGTGCCATGGCGCACGGCGGAGACCTCTTCGCACTCGGCGGGAACCTGCCGTCGGAGCGGAACTTCGAGCTGGCTTTCCGCGGGTACAAACCGGATCAGGTCGACAAGTGCATCCGCCTGCTCGAAACCGAGAGCGCGACGCTGGCCGCCGAACGCGACGACGCGTACGCGCACGCGCAGGCCCTGGCCGCCCAGCTCCAGCAACTCCAGCTCGAACTCGTCGAGGCCCGCCAGCGGCCCAGCAGCTCCACCACCGTCACCACCAACGTGTCGTTCCGCCACCTGGGCGAGCGGGTCGGGCAGATCCTGGCGCTGGCCGAGGACCAGGCCACGGCGATCCGGGCCGACGCGGAGGAGAGCGTCGCGGCACAACGGGCCGAGGCCGAGCGCATCATCAAGGACGCCCGGATCCAGCACGACCAGGCCATCCGGGACTTCGAGACGGTACTGGCCGCGCGGCGCGCCGAGGAGGATCGCGAGGCGGGCGAGCGTCGGGTCCAGCTCGAAAACGAGATCAGCCAGGCCCAGGCGTACGCCGAGCGGGTACGCGCCGAGGGTGAGGCCGCGGGTACCAAGGCCGAACAGGAGGGCCGCCGGCTCACCGAGGCGGCAACCGCCCAGGCGGAACAGATCAAGGCCGAGGTCGACGCCTACGTCGCCCACCAGACGGCGACCATCGAGCACGAGACCGTACAGCGCCGGGCCGCCATGGAGGCGGAACTGGCCCGCGCGCGCGTCCAGAGCGAGCAGACGATCGTCGCCGCGCGTGCCGAGGCCGACCGGATCGTGGGCGCCGCGCGGCTGGAGGCCGAGCGGTTGGTCGCCGGTGCGAACGCACACGCCGAGCAGCTCGTCGCCGAAGCGCAACGGCAGGCGGCCGAGGCCCAGCACCAGCAGGCCGAGGCGGCCCGCATGGCGGAGGCGCACCGGGCCCAGGCCACCCAGGCGCACGAGGAGCTGGGCGCGGCCCACCAGGAGCTGAGCCGGACCCGCCAGCAGGCCGCGGAGGCGGAGCGACAACTCGCCGTCGCGCAGCAGCAGGCCGCCGCGGCGCACCACCATGCCGCGTCAGCGCACCAGCAGGCCGAGGCCGCCCGGCAGGCCGAGGTCGAGGCCCGCCGCCAGGTCGAGCAACTCCGGCCCGCTGAACAGCCGCCGGCGAAGCTCACCAACGAGCAGAAGAAGCCCGATCGCTCCAAAAGTGAAGGGAAGCAGCCAGACGGGGGGCAGGGGCCGGCCCAAGCGCCGGAGCCGTCGCTGAGCGTAGGGGCGGACCAGGAGTAGACCTGTCGATGCGCGACCCGTTCCGCTCGTCGTAGGAGTAGGCGGGCCCACCCCGGGCTCCGGACGATGGGACGTACGACATGGCACGGTACACGATCCTGATCTACGGCGACCCGCAGCAGTGGGCCGCGATGTCCCCGGAGCAGCAGCAGGCACATGACGCTGCCCACGCCGCGTTCAACGCCGCGGCCGGTTCGAAGATCGTCGACGGCGCACAGCTGGAGTTGGCGACGATGGCGACGACGGTACGTTCGGATCCCGCCGGCCAGGTCATCACAACGGACGGGCCGTTCCTGGAGACCAAGGAGGTACTCGGCGGCTTCTACCTGCTCGAAGCCGCTGACCTCGACGAGGTGATCGCCCTCGCGTCCCGGCTGCCCGAAGTACACGCCGGCCATAGCGGGGTGGAGATCCGCCCGGTGGTCGAGCACGGATGAGTACCGAGGTCGTCGCGGCGGTCGCCCAGGCGCACCGCCGCGACTGGGCCCGGGTGTTCGCCGCCACGGCGCGGCTGACCCGGGACCTCGATCTCGCCGAGGAGTGCGCCCAGGACGCGTACGCGCAGGCGCTGCACACCTGGGCGCAGACCGGCATCCCCGACCGACCCGGCGCCTGGCTCACGACCACCGCACGGAACCGGGCGCTGGATGTGCTCCGCCGTGAGTCGGTGCTGCGCCGGGCCCTGCCGCTGCTGGTGCCGGACGAGTCGGTACCCGGGCCCGAAGAGGGCTTCGACGACGACCGCCTCCGGCTGGTCTTCACCTGCTGTCACCCGGCGCTGTCCCGCGACGCTCAGGTCGCCCTGACGCTACGGCTGGTGTGCGGGCTGTCGACGGCCGAGGTGGCCCGCGCGTTCCTGGTGCAGGAGCCCACCATGGCCGCGCGGATCACGCGAGCCAAGAAGAAGATCATCAAAGCCCGGATCCCGTACCGCGTGCCGTCACCGGACCACCTCGCTGAGCGCGTCGGCGCCGTCCTCGACGTCGTCCACCTGATCTTCACCACCGGCCACACGGCGCCGGTCGGCGCTGATCTTGTCCGGCGGGATCTCGTGGACGGCGCGATCGGCCTCGCCCGCATGCTGCACCTGCTCATGCCGAACGACGCCGAGATCAGCGCCCTGCTCGCACTGCTGCTGCTCATCGACGCGCGCGCCGACGCGCGGCTGTCCGCGAGCGGCCGGATGCTGCTGCTGGCGGAGCAGGACCGTACCCGCTGGGACAGCCGGCTGATCGGCGAGGGTGTCCGCCTGCTGACCGACGCGCTGCGCCGCCACCCACCGACGAGGTACGCCGTCGAGGCCGCGATCGCCGCCGTGCACGCCGAGGCACCGGCGTGGCAGGACACCGACTGGTCGGAGATCGTCGCGCTGTACGACGTCCTGCTCCAGCTGTGGCCCTCGCCCGTGGTCCGGCTCAACCGTGCCGTCGCGGTCGGCCTGCGCGACGGCCCACAGGCCGGCCTCGACGCGCTGGCGCCCCTGCTCGCCGATCCGGCGCTGGCCACCTACGGCTACCTCAGCGCCGCCCGCGCCGATTTCCTGCGCCAGTTGCGCCGGTGGACCCAGGCGACCGAGGCGTACGAGGAAGCCCTCGCCCTCACCGACAACGACGTCGAACGCGCCTTCCTCACCGGACGGCTCGCCGAGGTGCAGAGCCACCTGTCAACCTGAACGGCGGCGGCCGGTCGGCGCGCGCCGGTCCCGGGCCTGCCAGCAGGCGGTGTGCCAGTGCCGCCGGTCGGTCAGGTCGCCACGCTCGTCGGCGGGCCATACCACGAGGTGCCCGGCGCCGGGCCGGATCTCCTGGTCACAGCCGGGGCAACGGTACGCCTTGTCGGCGCCCGGCACGTTGCGCACCAGCCAGTCCCCGTCAGCCTGGATCTGGACGCGCTCGACCCCGCGCCGCATCCGGTCCGGGTCCAGCGGCGCCTCGGTATCATGTCGACGGTAGTTGCGCCGTGGCACGCCTCAACGGTAGTCGCGGAAGCCGCGGCCGACCTTGCGACCCAGGTACCCTGCCGTGACGAGCTGCTCCAGCAGCGGGGCCGGGGCGAAGCCGGGCTCGCGCAGTTCGAGGTACAGCTCCTGCTGGATGGCCAGGGAGACGTCCAGCCCGACAACGTCGAGCAGCTTGAACGGGCCCATCGGGTAGGCGCAGCCGAACTCCATCGCGTAGTCGATGTCGTCGGCGCTGGCATAGCTGGCCTCCAGCATCTTGACCGCGTCGTTGAGGTACGGGAAGAGCAGCGCGTTGACCACGAACCCGGACCGGTCCGCGCAGACCACCGCCCGCTTGCCCACGGCGGCGCACACGGCCCGCGCGGTCGCCACGGCCTCCGGCGAGGTGCGGATGGTGCGGACGACCTCGACGAGCTTCATCACCGGCGCCGGGTTGAAGAAGTGCAGCCCCACCACGTCGGCCGGCCGGTCGGTGGCCATCGCGCACTCGATGACCGGCAGGGACGAGGTGGTCGTGGCCAGCAGTACGCCCGGCTTGCAGATCTCGTCGAGCGACGCGAACAGCGCCTTCTTGACGCTCAGCTCCTCGATCACGGCCTCGACCACCAGATCGACGTCGGCCAGGTGCTCCAGGGCCGTCGACCAGGTCACCCGGCCCAGTGCCGCGTCCCGGTCGGCCTCGGACAGCTTGCCCTTGACAACGCCCTTGTTCAGCGAGGCCGCCACCCGCTCGCGCAGCTTCGCCGCCTTGTCCGCGGCGCGGGCCACCGCCACGACGGTGAACCCGGCCTTCGCGAAGACCTCGATGATGCCGGCCGCCATCGTGCCCGACCCGACCACGCCGACGGTCTGGACGCGGAGGTGGTTGCCGTCGGGTGCCGGGGGCGGCGTCTCGGCGTCGTCGACGACGCGCGGCGAGCCGGACTTCTCGTAGGTGTAGAAGCCGCGGCCGGACTTGCGGCCGAGCAGGCCGGCGGTGACCATCTGCTTGATCAGCGGTATCGGCGCGTGCCGCCGGTCGCGCCCGCCGCGCCGGTACATGGTGTCGAGGATCTCGTACGCCGTGTCGAGCCCGATGAGGTCCATCAGCGCGAGCGGCCCCATCGGCAGCCCGCAGCCCAGCCGCATCGCCGCGTCGATGTCCTCCCGGCTGGCGTACTTCGCCTCGTAGAGCGCGACCGCGTGGTTGAGGTATCCGAACAGCAGCGCGTTGGCGATGAACCCGGCCCGGTCGTTGATGGTCACGTCGACCTTGCCCACGCGGGCGCACAGCGC
Organism: Actinomycetota bacterium; assembly: GCA_046727455.1. Lineage (GTDB taxonomy): Bacteria > Actinomycetota > Actinomycetes > Mycobacteriales > Micromonosporaceae > AC-43. The sequence goes on from JBKPCQ010000127.1 coordinate 13,234, forward strand.
CTCCACGTCGGCCACCACCGCCTCGTCGGTGACCACGGTCTTGACGATCTCGACCAGCCTCATGATCGGTGCCGGGTTGAAGAAGTGCATGCCGACGACCTGGTTGGGCCGGCGGGTGGCGACCGAGATCTCGGTGACCGACAGCGAGCTGGTGTTGGTCGCGAGGATCGCCTCGGGCTTGCAGATCTCGTCCAGCTCCGCGAAGATCTGCCGCTTGAGATCGAGATGTTCGGGTACCGCCTCCACGACCAGGTCGACGGCCCCGAGGTCGGCCAGGCCCACGACGTACCGGATCCGGCCGAGTAGCGCGTCCTGCTCCGCCTCGGACAGCTTGCCCCTGGCGACCGCGCGACCGGTCGAGCCGGTGAGCGTGGCCCGCCCACGCTCCAGTGCGGTGTCGTCGACATCGACGGCCACCACGTCGAGTCCGCTGCGCGCGAACACCTCGACGATCCCGGCGCCCATCGTGCCCAGTCCGATCACGCCGACGCTGCTGAACTCCCGGGCCACGCCGCCCTCCCTAACGCCTGTTCAGTACCTGTCCGGGAAGTCTGCCACGTATGGCGCGGGGAGCGCTGTGGCGGGGAACTCAACGACCGTACCCATGAGTAGTTTTCGGATCTAGACTCCCTCTCATGACCGCGACGCGGACCCCGGGTGTGCCTGTCATCGAGGACGGCCAACTGATCTCGACCAATCCCGCAACCGGCGAGGAGGTGGGCCGGTTCCCGGTCGCCGGGCCGGCCGAGGTGGCCGAGGCGGTGACCCGGGCCCGGGAGGCGGCCGGCTGGTGGGCCGGGCTCGGCTTCGCCGAGCGCCGCCACCGGCTGCTGCGCTGGCGCGCCGACCTGGCCCGGCGGCTGCCGGAGCTGGCCGAGCTGGTACACCGGGAGACCGGCAAGCCGGTCGCCGAGGCGATCGTCGAGTCCGGCGGCGCGATCGACCACGTCGCCTGGGCCGCCCGGCACGCCCGGCGGGTACTGGGGCCGCGGCGGGTACGCAGCTCGCTGCTGTCGATGGAGTACAGCTCGCGCCTGGAATACCTGCCGTTCGGGGTGGTCGGGGTGATCGGGCCGTGGAACTACCCGGTGTTCACCCCGCTGGGCTCGATCGGGTACGCGCTGGCGGCGGGTAACGCGGTGGTGTTCAAGCCCAGCGAGTACACCCCGGCCGTGGGCGCCTGGCTGGCCGCGCGCTTCGCCGAGGCGGTACCGGAGCAGCCGGTCTTCCAGGTCGTCTTCGGCACCGGCGGGACCGGCGCCGCGCTGACCCGCTCGGGCGTCGACAAAGTGGCGTTCACCGGCTCCACCGCGACCGGCAAGAAGATCATGGCGGCGTGCGCCGAGACGCTGACCCCGGTCCTGCTCGAATGCGGCGGCAAGGACGCGATGATCGTGGACGCCGACGCCGATCCGGACGCCGCGGCCGCCGCCGCGTGCTGGGGCGGGCTGACCAACGCCGGGCAGACCTGCGTCGGCATCGAGCGGGTCTACGTCGCCGACGCGGTCTACGACGCGTTCCTCGCCAAGCTGGTGGAGCGGGCGGGGCGCCTGGCGGTCGGTGCAGGCGACGGCGCGGACATCGGGCCGATCACCATGCCCGCCCAGCTCGACACGATCCGCCGGCACATCGACGACGCGCTCGCCCGGGGCGGGCGCGCGGTGCTCGGCGGCCCGGACGCGGTAGCGCCGCCGTACGCCCACCCGACGATCCTGGTCGACGTGCCGGAAGACGCGGCGGCGGTACAGGAGGAGACGTTCGGGCCGACGCTCACGGTGGCCCGGGTCCGCGACGCCGGGGAGGGGGTACGCCTGGCCAACGCCAGCCGGTACGGGCTGGGCGGCGCGGTATTCTCCCGACACCACGGTGTCGCGCTGGCCCGGCAGATGCGCTCGGGCATGACCTCGGTCAACTCGGCGATCTCCTTCGCCGGCCAGCCGTCGCTGCCCTTCGGCGGCGTGGGCGACTCCGGGTTCGGCCGGATCCACGGCGCGGACGGGCTGCGCGAGTTCACCCGACCGAAGGCGATCACCAAGCGCCGGATGCCGTCCCCGCTGCCCACCCTCAGCTTCGACCGCTCCCCCCGCCAGATCCGCCTGATGACCAAGGCGATCCAGTTCGTCCACCGCCGTTAGCCGGCGTCAGCCCCAGGTGAAGCTGCCCGGGTAGGTGAGGCTGGCGAGCTGGGCCTGCCCGTCCGAGTTGGGGTGGAAGTAGTCGAGCAGGCTGAGCTGCCCGATGCCGAACGGCGTACCGTGCACCGCGCCGTTGTCGTACCGGCACCGCGGCCCGTACCCCGCACACGCCGCCGCCAGCGCGGCGTCGTACGCGTCGATCTGGTCGCGGAACCGCTGGCGCCGCGCCACGTCCGCCGGCGCCGTCGACGCCGGGTTGGCCAGCAGCGACGGGCACACCCCGAGCGCCCACCGCTCCTGCGCCGAGCGCCGGGTGTGCGCGACCTCCCAGACGCGGTACACGTCCGGGATGCTCACCACGAGGATCCGGGCTCCGGGCAGGCCGGAGCGGAGCTTGTCGAGCGCGGCGCGCAGCTGCGCCTGGAAGTCCGCCTTCGTGGTCATCTGGTCTATCGTGGGGCGGCACGCGTCGTTCGCGCCGATCAGGATCGTCACGTACTCCGGCCGCTGCGCGACGGCGGAGGCCGCCTGGCCGGGCAGGTCGGAGGCGGTCGCGCCGGGTACCGCCAGGTTGGCCGCGTGGCCCTTGATGGCCGGGTTGCCGGCGAGGATCCGCCTGTAGTGGCTCTTGACGAGGATCCCGTCGCCGGTTGCCCAGGAGTCGCGCGGGCACGGCAACAGGGTGACGCAGGCACCGACCCCCGCGGTGATGGAGTCGCCGAGCGCCGCCATGGAGTCCGGCAGGGCGGCGCGCGGCTTGGGGGCGGGGGTGGGACCACCGCCCGGATCGGCCCCGGCGCCGTTGCACGCGATGGCGACAAGGGCCAGCAGGGCTCCGGCGAGCGCGACGATCCGGCGATTCATGACACAGAGGGTACGGGGATCGTCACCGCAGCGGACATCCCTGCCGGTGCGACGGCACCGATCCGCCAGGCCCGGTTGATCGCCGGGTCGACGCGCAGGACGTCGCCGGCCAGGCCGGTGTCCACCAGCCAGACGCCGTGCTGTCCGGGCACGACCGCGAATTCGACCCCCGGTACCGGGATCCGGGCCACCATCGTCCCTGTGGCGGAATCGATCCGGGCCAGCGAGCCATGGTCGCCGTCGAAGGCCCAGAGGGCGCCGAGCGCGGTGGCCGCGCTGTCCACCGGGTCGGCGGCGAGCCGCACGGAGGCCACGCCGCCGGGGCGGATCCGTAACAGGTCCCCGCAGTTACCGGCCGCCCAGACGGCTTTCTCGTCGCCGTACAGGCCGGTGACGAGCTGTCTGCGAGGCCCCTGGACGCCGGCGGACAGCCCGCCGCTGTCCGGGTCCAGCACCCACACCGCCGGCTGGTTCCAGCCCACCGCGAACAGCCCGTTCGGGGTACCCAGCAGCGAGCCGATGCCGGCCCGCACGGGCAGATCGACGGTCGTGCTCACCGCCCCGGAAGCCGGGTCGATCCGGATCAGCCGCCGGTCCCCGGCGAGCCACACCCAGTGCGCCGTCGCCGCGACGGCGGTCGGCTCGAAGCCGTCGGGCAGCGCGGTCCGGCTCGGCTCGGCGGACGGGCCGCCGATCCGCCATACCTGTCCCGGCTGGGCCAGCCACCACGCTCCGAGGGCGTACCGGATGTGGTTCTTCGCCAGCGGAAACGCCGGAGACAGCGGCACCCGCCGGGTGAGCCGCGCCGTGGCCGGGTCGACGATCGCGAGGCCGCTGTCGAACTGGTACGCCCAGATGACGCCGCCCCCCGCGGACAGCGCGGTGAACACCCGCGGCCGCGTGGCGAGCCGGACCTCGCCCGTGGCCCGGTTGGTCCGCCCGTCGAAGACGTGCAGCGTGCCGGCCGTGTCCGCCACCCACAACGTCTCCGGTACCGGCGGTGGCCGCTCGGCCGTCGCCGGCTCGGGCCGGACCGTGGCCCGGGACACGGCGGGCATCGGCGGGCAACCCGACGAACCGGCGCTCCCCGGCCGCAGGCACCCGGTGAGCGCCCCGGCGGCGAGCACCGGCACCAGGCCGGCGGCGGCGCCCCGTCTGGAAAGCATGGCCCTCAGAAGAGCGTCAGCTCGTCACGGACCGCCCCGCGCAGCGCGTCGTAGTCCAGCGGGACGCAGCGGATCCCCCGGTCCTCGGCGAGTACCCGGGCCTGCGGTTTGATCTCCTGGGCCGCGAAGATCCCGGAGACCGGGGCGAGCAGCGGGTCCCGGCCGAGCAGGTCGAGGTACCGGGTGAGCTGCTCCACGCCGTCGATCTCGCCGCGCCGCTTGACCTCCACGGCCACCGTGGCGCCGTCAGCGTCCCGGCAGAGCAGGTCGACCGGCCCGATCGCGGTCGGGTACTCCCGCCGGACCAGCGTGAACCCGTCGCCGAGCGCGGTCGGGGCGGCGGCCAGCAGCTCCTGCAGGTGCGCCTCGACCCCGTCCTTGCGCAGCCCCGGATCGACGCCCAGCTCGTACGAGCTGTCCTGGAAGACCTCCTCCAGGGTGATCCGCAGCTCCTCGCCGGCCTTGTTGACCACCCGCCACACGCCCGGCGCCTCCTCGATGCGGCACGGCGGGCTCATCCAGTTCAGCGGCTTGTACGCGCGGTCGTCGGCGTGGATCGACACGGACCCGTCCGCCTTGACCATCACCAGCCGGGTGGCGACCGGCAGGTGCGCCGTGAGCCGACCGACGTAGTCCACCGCGCACCGCGCAATCACCAACCGCACCGGGGAAGGTTACCCCGGTGGCGGATTGGCGGGGGGATGCCATGCTGGTACCCGTGTTCGAAGCGCTCACCGGAGCCGGCCTGGCCGCATCGGCGGGACTCAATGCCTGGATCCCGCTGCTGGCGGTCGGGCTGCTCGCCCGGTACTCCGATCTGATCACCCTGCCGCCCACCTGGCACTGGCTGTCCAACGGCTGGGTGCTGGCGATCCTCGGCATCCTGTTGGCGATCGAGATGGTGGCCGACAAGATCCCGGTGGTCGATCACATCAACGACGTGCTGCACACGGTGATCCGGCCGACCTCCGGCGGCCTGGTGTTCGGCGCGGCGTCGCAGTCGGAGACCAAGGCGGTCACCGACCCGGGCCAGTTCTTCACCAGCCACCAGTGGATACCGATCGCCGCCGGGGTGCTCATCGCGCTCGGCGTGCACGGGGTGAAGGCGACCGCCCGGCCGGTGGTCAACGCGACCACGCTCGGCGTCGGTACCCCCTTCGTGAGCCTCTTCGAAGACGCGGTCAGCACGGTGATGTCGCTCGTCGCGATCGTGCTGCCGATCCTCATCATCGTGTTCCTGGCCGGGATCGTGCTGTTCTTCTTCTGGGCCCGGCGCCGGGTCCGGCGGCGGCGCGAGGCTCGGGCCGCGGCGCGGGTGGTCAGGACAGGCCCGCCGCCTCCCGTACCACGCTGACGAGGTCGTCGACGATCCCGGTCAGCTCGAAGTCCTTGGGCGTGAACACCCGCGCCACGCCGGCTTCGCGCAGGGCCGCCTCGTCGGCGGCCGGGATGATGCCGCCGACCACGACCGGCACGTCGCCCAGTCCCGCTTCGCGCAATCCCGCCATCACCGCCGGTACCGCCGCCAGGTGCGAACCGGACAGCACCGAGAGCCCGACGAGATTCACGTCCTCGGCGACCGCGGCGGACACGATCTGCGCGGGGGTGAGCCGGATACCCTGGTACACCACCTCGAAGCCGGCGTCCCGGGCGCGTACCGCGATCTGCTCGGCCCCGTTGGAGTGCCCGTCGAGGCCGGGCTTGCCGACGAGCATGCGCAGCCGGGCGGTACCCAGCTCGGCGGCGGTGGCGGCGACCCGTTCGCGGACGCGCGTGAGCGCCGGGTCGCCGCCCCCACCGGACGCGCCGGTGAGGCCGGTCGGGGCGCGGTACTCCCCGAAGACCTCGCGTAGCGCGGCCGCCCACTCCCCGGTCGTGACGCCGGCACGTACGCAGTCCAATGTGGACGGTACGGGATTGGCGCCGCTTGACGCGGCCTCGCGCAGTTTCGCGAGCGCGGCGTCCACTGTGGACTGAGAACGGCCCGCCCGCCACTTCTCCAGCGCGGCCACGGCCGCTGCCTCCACAGTGGGGTCGATCCGTTCCACGGCAAGCGCTCCGGCTTCGGTCAGCGGTGACGGCTCGGTCTCGGTGAACCGGTTCACGCCCACGACGACGTCCTCGCCGCTCTCCATCCGTTGCCGGCGCTTGGCGAGTGAGGCGACGAGCGCGCTCTTGAGGTACCCGCTCTCCACGGCCGCCACGATGCCGCCCTGCGCGAGGATCTGGTCCAGCTCCTTGCGCGCGCCGTCCACAATGGACTCCATCAGCTCGGCCACGATCGGCGAGCCGTCGAACAGGTCCGGGTATTCCAACAGGTCCGACTCGTGGGCCAGGACCTGTTGCAGGCGCAGCGACCACTGCTGGTCCCACGGCCGGGGCAGGCCGAGCGCCTCGTTCCAGGCCGGAAGCTGGACGGCGCGGGCCCGCGCACCGCGTGACAGTGTGACACCGAGCATCTCAAGGACGATGCGCGCCACGTTGTTCTCCGGCTGCGCCTCGGTGAGCCCGAGGGAGTTCACCTGCACCCCGTACCGGAAGCGCCGCTGCTTCGGATCGGAGACCCCGTACCGCTCCAGCGTTATCTCGTCCCACAGCGCCGCGAAGGCGCGCATCTTCGCCATCTCCTCGACGAAGCGCACGCCCGCGTTGACGAAGAACGAGATCCGGGCGACCACGTCGCCGAAGCGCTCCGCCGGCACCTGTCCCGCGTCCCGTACCGCGTCGAGCACCGCCACCGCCGTGCCGAGCGCGAACCCCACCTCCTGTACCGGCGTGGCTCCGGCCTCCTGGAGGTGGTACGAGCAGATGTTGACCGGGTTCCACTTCGGCAACTCGGCCACGGTGTAGGCGATGAGGTCGGCGGTCAGCCGCAGCGACGGGCCGGGCGGGAAGATGTACGTGCCCCGGGACAGGTACTCCTTGACGATGTCGTTCTGCGTCGTGCCCGCGAGCGATGCCGGGTCGGCGCCGTGCTCCTCGGCGACCACCTGGTACAGCGCCAGCAGCCACATCGCCGTCGCATTGATCGTCATCGACGTGTTCGCATCCCCTACGGGAATGCCCTCGAACAACTTCCGCATGTCGCCCAGGTGCGCGATCGGTACCCCCACCCGGCCGACCTCGCCCCGGGCCAGCTCGTGGTCCGCGTCGTACCCGGTCTGGGTCGGCAGGTCGAAGGCCACCGACAGCCCGGTCTGCCCCTTGGCGAGGTTGCGCCGGAACAGCGCGTTCGTGGCGCTTGCCGAGGAGTGCCCGGCATAGGTCCGCATCACCCAGGGCGGGTCGCGCCGGTCCAGTCGGTACGCCATTCCCGCAGAGTACTGAACGGTCGGTCAGGCGCGGCGGTGAGTTCCCTCACGCGGTACCGGCCGCGTCGGTGGAAAACGGTTGCCACCATCGGGCACGCTGGCGGCATGACCGATGAGCCGGCGATCCGCGTGCGCGGGTTGCGTAAGACATATGGCGCCCAGGTCGCCGTGGAAGGACTGGACCTGGACGTCGCACGGGGCGAATGTTTCGCGCTCCTCGGCCCGAACGGGGCCGGCAAGACCACGGTGGTGGAGATCCTGGAAGGGTACCGGCCGCGCAGCGGCGGCGAGGTCGACGTGCTGGGCATCGACCCCGCTCGACCCAACCGCGACTGGCGGGCGCGGGTCGGCATCGTGCTACAGGGCACCGGCGAGTTCGAGACGGTAACGGTACGCGAAGCGGTCACCCATTTCGCCAAGTACTACCCGGCACCGCGTGACCCCGAGGAGGTGATCAGCGCGGTCGGGCTGACCGGGAAGGCGAACTCCCGCGCCGGTACCCTCTCCGGCGGCCAGCGCCGCCGGCTCGACGTGGCGCTCGGCATCATCGGGCGCCCGGAGTTGCTCTTCCTCGACGAGCCGACGACCGGCTTCGATCCGGAGGCGCGCCAGGAGTTCTGGGAGCTGATCCGCGGCCTGTCCACCGAGGGCGTCACTATCCTGCTCACCACGCACTACCTGTACGAGGCCGAGGCGCTCGCCAACCGGGTCGGCGTGATCGCCCAGGGCCGCATGCTGGAGGTCGCCACCCCGGCCGCGCTCGGCGGGCGGGCGGAGGCCGCGACGCTCGTGAGCTGGGACGGCCCGAACGGCCGGGAGACGGTATCGACCGACACCCCGACCGCCGTCGTGGTCAAGCTCGCCGACCAGTTCGGTGGCGAGGTACCGGGCCTGCAGGTGGCCCGCCCGACTCTCGAAGACGTTTACCTTGAAATGATCAACAAGGCCGAGGTGACGAGCGCATGACCACCACCACCGTCCGGGCCGGGCACGGTCCGATACACGCCGCGCGCCTCGGTTGGGAGCGCGGCAAGCTGGAGATCCGGGAGTTCCTCCGGCAGCGCGAGTCGGTGGTCTTCACCCTCGCCTTCCCGATCATCCTCCTGCTCTTCTTCACCCAGGTCATCAAGTACCAGATCCCCGGCGGCCTCAGCTTCGCCCAGTACTTCGTGCCCGGCATCCTCGCGGTCGGCCTGTTCGGCGCCTCGTTCCAGACGCTCGCGATCCAGGTCTCCATCGAGCGGGAGAAGGGCATCCTCAAGCGGCTCGAAGGTACCCCGATGCCGCCGTCGGCGTACTTCATCGGGAAGATCATCATGGTCTTCACCATCGTTTTCCTGGAGAGCGCCATCCTGCTCGGCGTCTCGTCCGCCCTGGGCAAGGTGCAGCTGCCCACCGACGCGGGCAGGTGGCTCACCTGGCTGTGGGTGACCGTGCTCGGCGTCGCGGCCGGGGCCGTCCTCGGGCTGGCCTTCTCGTCGGTCGCCCGCAGCGGCCGGGCGGCGCCGGCCGTGGTCACCCCGGTAGCGCTGGTCCTGCAGTTCATCTCCGGGGTGTACTTCGTGTTCGCCCAGGCCCCCACCTGGCTGCAGGTCACCGCCTCGATCTTCCCGCTGCGCTGGATCGCCCAGGGGTACCGCTCGGTCTTCCTGCCCGACTCCTACGCCCAGCAGGAGGTCGCGAAGAGCTGGGAGCACGGGCGCACGGCGTTTGTCCTCGCCGTCTGGGCGGTCGCCGGCCTGCTGCTGGCCCTGCGCACCTTCCGCTGGCGCAACGGAAAGGACGCCTGACTTAACTCTCGTAGGTGTAGAACCCCCGGCCGGACTTGCGCCCCAGGTCGCCGGCCGCCACCATGCGCTGCAACAGCTCCGGCGGGAAGAACTTCGCGTCAGCCGTGTCGCCGTAGATGTTGCGGGTCGCGTCCAGCAACACGTCCACCCCGGTGAGGTCCGTGGTCGCGAGCGGACCCATCGGGTGGCCGAAGCCCAGCCGGCACGCGGTGTCCAGGTCCTCAGGCGAGACCACGCCGCTCTCCACCAGCTTGACCGCCTCCACGACGAAGGCCGCGATCAGGCGGGTGGTGACGAAGCCCGCCACGTCACGGTTCACCGTGACGGTGGTCTTGCCGATCCCTTCGGCGAAGGCTTTCGCGGTGGCCAGGGTCGCGTCCGAGGTCTTGTACCCGCGCACCAGCTCGCAGAGCTTCATCATCGGTACCGGCGAGAAGAAGTGGGTACCGATGACCGACTCGGGCCGCCCGGTGGCCACGGCGATCTGGGTGACCGGGATCGCGCTCGTGTTCGTCGCGAGTACCGCCGACTCCTTGCACAGCTTGTCCAGCGCCCGGAAGACCTCCTGCTTGACCTCCAGCCGCTCGAACACCGCCTCGACGACGATGTCGGCGCCGGCCACCGCCTCCAGGTCGGTGGTCCAGCTGATCCGGTTCATCGCGGCCTCGGCGTCCGCGCCGGAGATCGTGCCCTTCTGGACGAACCTGGCCAGCGAGCCCCGGATCGCGTCCCGGCCGCCGGCGAGCGCCGCTTCGGTCAGGTCGCGCAGCGTGACGTCCCAGCCGGCCTGCGCCGCCACCTGCGCGATCCCCGAACCCATCAGCCCGGCGCCCACCACCGCAAGCCGACCCGTCATGTCGCCTCTCCCACTCAGAACCTCTCCCTTTCAGAACGCGAAGGACTGTTCCTCCGGAGCCACGTCGCGCTCCACCTGAACACCGAGCCGGCGCAGGTCCGCGACAAAGTCAGGGTAGCCACGGTCGATGTGGTGCACCGCGCCGACCTCGGTGATCCCCTCGGCGCACAGGCCGGCGATGACCAGCCCGGCGCCGGCCCGGATGTCGGTGGCCCGGACGGGCGCGCCGGACAGCCGCTCCCGGCCCCGGACGGCGGCGTGGTGCCCGTCGGTCCGGATGTCGGCGCCCAGCCGGGACATCTCGTTGATGAACATGAACCGGCCGTCGAAGATGTTCTCGGTGATGAACGAGGTACCCTCGCTCACCGCCGCCAGCCCGACCGCCATCGGCAGCAGGTCGGTGGCGAATCCGGGGAAGGGCAGCGTCGACACGTCGACCGCGGTCGGGCGTCGGTCCATCGTCACCCGGAACGCCTCCGGCTCCGTCATGATCTCCGCACCCGCGTTGACCAGCTTGTCCAGCGCGATCTCCAGGTGCCCCGGCACGACCCCGCGTACCGTCACCTGGCCGCGCGTCATCGCCGCTCCGAAGGCCCAGGTACCCGCGACGATCCGGTCCCCCACGGTGCGGTGCTGGACCGGCCGCAGCTCGGTCACCCCCTCGACGAGAAGTTGCGAGGTACCGGCGCCGGATATCCTCGCCCCCATCGCGGTGAGCATGTCGCACAGGTCGACGATCTCCGGCTCCCGGGCCGCGTTGTCGATCTCGGTGACCCCGTCGGCCAGTACCGCCGCCATGAGCAGGTTCTCGGTGGCGCCCACGCTCGGGAAGTCCAGCCAGATCGTCGCGCCGTGCAGGCCCTTGGGCGCCGACGCGATCACGTACCCGTGCTCGCCGGAGATCTCCGCGCCCATCCGGGCCAGCCCGCCCACGTGCATGTCCAGGCCGCGCGAGCCGATCGCGTCGCCACCCGGGTGGGCCACCCGGGCATGGCCGCACCGGGCCAGCAGCGGGCCGAGCACGCAGATCGACGCCCGCAGCCGCCGGACCAGGTCGTAGTCGGCCTCGGTACCGGGCTTGTCCGGCGTCTCCACCCGTACCACGCCGTCGAAGGACAGTTCACAGCCGAGCCGGCGCAGCACCTCGGACATGATCAGGATATCGGTGATCCGCGGCACGTTCGATATCACCGACTCACCTGGTGCCAGCAGCGCCGCCGCCATCAACTTGAGTGCGGAGTTCTTCGCGCCGCCGACCGCGACCTCGCCGGACAGCCGCGCTCCGCCTACGACCCGGATCACGTCCACGCCGGCCATCGTAGAAGTGCCGCGGAAGTGCCGTACGCTCAGCACCGTGGCTGTCCATCTCACCCGGATCTACACCAAAACCGGCGACGCCGGGACCACCGCGCTCGGCGACGGGTCGCGGGTACCCAAGACCCACCCGCGGATCGCCGCCTATGCCGACACCGATGAGTGCAACGCCGCGATCGGGGTGGCGCTGGCGCTGGGTGGGCTGCCCGAGGAGGTACGGGCGGTGCTGACCCGGATCCAGAACGACCTGTTCGACGTCGGAGCCGACCTGTCCACCCCGGTGGTCGCCGAGCCGAAGTATCCGCCGCTGCGCGTCACCGAGGCGTACGTGACGCGGCTGGAGGGCTGGTGCGACGAGTACAACGCCCGGCTGTCCAAGCTGGACTCGTTCATCCTCCCCGGCGGTACCCCCGGCGCCGCGCTCCTGCACGTCGCCCGTACCGTCGCCCGCCGCGCCGAGCGCTCGGCCTGGGCACTGCACGCGGCCGACCCCGCCGGTACCAACCAACTGGCCCTCACCTACCTCAACCGCCTCTCCGACCTCCTGTTCATCCTCAGCCGCGTCGCAAACCCGGGCGGCGACGTGCTCTGGAAGCCCGGCGGCGAGCGGTGACCGGCCTGCACCACATCGAGCTGTAGGTACCCGACCTCGTCGCGGCCCGGCGATCCTGGGGCTGGCTGCTGACCGAGCTGGGCTGGACCGTCGCCGATCTCAGTGCGACGACGTTCGAGGCGCAGCAGGGCGACGTGTACCTCTTCGTGGAGCGGTCGCCCGCGCTGTCCGGGCCCACCCACGACCGCCTGGCACCCGGCGTCAACCACCTGGCGTTCCACGCCGGCCCGCCGTCGCAGGTCGACGCGCTGGTCGAGGCCGCGCCCGCGCACGGCTGGCGGCTGCTCTTCGCCGACCGCCATCCGCACGCGGGCGGCCCGGACCACTACGCCGCATATCTGGAGAACACCGACGGCTACGAGGTGGAGCTGGTCGCCGCGCGGTGATCCGAGCTCTTGGACTCCCACCCGATTCGGCCGTGTCCTGACCGATCCCGACGGGCCTATCCTGTCGCAAAGGGGCATGTTCTCGCGCATCTGACGCACTGGCCGCGATACGACACTTCCTCCACGGGCGGGAACACCGCCCGGGGTCCACCGTGCCAAGCCGTCACCGGCTCGTTCACCGATCCAGACAGAGGCCACAGTGACAGTGGAGCCACAGTGACAGTGGAGCCACAGTGACAGTGGAGATAGTGCGATGAGACAACAGAGAAGGTACCGGGTCGTCCGTCGGCGCATGGCTGTCGCCATCGGCGCCGCGGCGACACTGGTGCTCACCACGGCGGCCCCGGTACGGGCGAACGTGGCCGGTAGCACCTTCGAGGGCAACGACGCCAACCTGGTCGTCGACGCTCCCGGCGACACCGACTGGGTCAACGCGCCGAACCGGGTCCGGGGCGACGACCTGACCAGCGGGAAGACCGACAACGCGTTCGGGCAGGGCACCAAGGAGGACGACCCGGCCGTGACCGTGGTGACCGGGGCGGTCCCGCCGAACAAGAGTGACCTGACCAGGTTCTACGTCGCCAGCGAGTTCGCCAGCAACAGCAACTTCCTCTACCTCGCCTGGGAACGCTCGCACGTTCTCGGCAGCGCCAACATGGACTTCGAAATCAACAAGACCACCCAGCCGGACCTGACCACACCCGGGGCGAAGACCCTCAACCGGAGCGCCGGTGACCTGCTGATCACATTCGACTTCACCAACGGCGGCGGCAATCCGGTACTCGGCCTGCTCACCTGGGTCACCGCCGGCTCGACGAGCCAGTGCTTCTCCGCCAACGCCCTGCCCTGCTGGGGTAACCGGGTCGACCTCAGTGCGGCGGGTTCCGCCGAGGGAGCGGTCAACACGGTCGACGTGACGGACCCGATCGCCAATGTGCCCTTGCCGGCGCTGACCTTCGGCGAGGCGGCGGTGAACCTCACCGCGGCGGGCGTGTTCCCGCCCGGCACCTGCGTGGCCTTCGGTAGCACATTCCCGAAGAGCCGGTCGTCCGCGTCGTTCCCGGCCGAGGTCAAGGACTTCGTCGCGCCGCAACCGGTGAACATCAGCAACTGCGGCAAGATCAGGATCGTCAAGCACACCGACCCACGCGGCATCAACCAGGACTTCAGCTTCACGTCCACCATCCCGGCGTCCGCACACTGCACTCTTGACGCCACGCCGGACAGCTACACGCTCAACGACGCGGCGGGTGTCGACCCGCCGCTCGACCAGGGCTCCGCCAACACCGAGTGGTGCCCTGACGTGCCGCCGGGAACCTACACCATCACGGAGGGGGCCGATCCCCCGAACTTCGCCTTCGACAGTCTCCGGTGTTTCCTGCTCGGTCCGGGGAGCTTCTTCGAAGTAGGTAAGACGGCGGTCATCACGGTCGCTCCGGGAACCCTGTTCACGTGCGCCTACCTGAACAAGTTGCGGACCGGGGCGATCGAGGTTACCAAGACGCGCAAACACGCCGCTGACGGTGCGGGCGACCATCCTCAGCCGGGCGTGAGCTTCACCGTCAACGGGGTGACCAAACAGACCGACGCCAATGGCATTGCCTGCTTCGACGGCCTGCTGTTCGGCACCTACACCGTCCACGAAACGGTTCCCACCGGGTACCGCGTCGACGCGAACGACAAGCAGGTGACGGTCGACAACACCGCGCGCTGCACCCTCCCGTACGTCGGCGAGACCGTGACCTTCCATGACACACCGCTGACCGACATCACCTCGTCGGTCCACTCCCAGATCGACGGCGGTACGTCAGCCACGATCGTGTGCACGGACGCGGACGGCAGCACCGTCGCGTCCGGCTCGACGGACGCCGGCGGCGACGGTTCGGCCACCGCGACCGGGCTCGAACCCGGCACCTACACCTGCACCATCGCGATCGACCCGTAACGGAGGAGGACGGCGTACCCATGGAGAAGCGGCCACGCCGGCCGCTTCTCCGCGTGCGGTGAGCCGCGCCTCGCGTTCCATGCCGTCGTCCCGGGTCGCGGGCCGGTCGGATGGTCGCCAGAGCCGGCGCAGGGCGCCGGTTCTGCTCGCTGCGGGACACGGATGGCAGGACCGCGGTCGACACGCCGTCGTCTGATCGGCTTTTCCTTGCCACTGACCGGATTCGGTCTTGCACGGACCGACACGGGCGGGCCTATCCTGGCCCGAAGGGGCATGTTTCACGCGACATCTGACGCACTGGCCGCGTACACGGGGCGGTCAACGCGGGGTGGCTGGCGCGGTCTTGCGTTCACATCCTTCGATGGATTGGAAGCAAGCCGTGGGTAAGGGGCAATCCACGGTCATACCTCATGCGGTATGGCTGGGGTGCGGCACGTCCCGCACAGGCGGGGCGACCGCCCGGGGTCCACCGTGCTCAATTGCCGTTTGTTTGTTCGCTGCTCCAGAATGCGTGCCGCGTTCGGTCGGCGGCACTCCCGAACACGCGCCCGCTTCGGTCCATCGTGGGACTGTCCCCGCCGGGCTGCATCGCCCGGCCTCTCACGGCGGCGCGTGTCAAATCATTGAGACAACCCTCCGGCTGCGTCGGACGCGGTTGAGCTGAGACCTGCCCACCGCACGGTGTCGGAACATTCACGGCTGTCTATGGGGCGCTAAAGCTACTCCCGACACCGCGATGCCGACCAGCCCCCGGATCTCCAAACCTCCAAAATCGACAGCAACCACGATTGGGGAAGTGAGTCGATGAGGACAACTATTGGCCTGGCCAGGCTCGGACGACGGCGGTGGTTGACCGCCGGGATCGCGGCGTTCCTGGGAGTCGCGGCGATAACCGCGTTCAACAGCACGCCGGCGGCAGCGGTGCACGACACCGGCGCGTTCGAGCTTGACGGCAACGCGACCAACAATCCCGCAGTCGCCGGCGATGACTGGGACAACGTCTGTCACCAGGTGACCACCACTGACTGTTCGACGACCAGTAACACAAGCGGCGCGACCGCGGTCGACTGGGTCGCGGAGCCGAACCTGAGCGACAGCATCTTCACCGGTGGTGGCTCCAAGGACCCGCAGGACGTCAGTAACTGGGCGTGGAAGAACGCGGGCGGCCTGCCCGACAAGGACAACCTCCTGCACAGCTTCGCCGCGCGGTACCTGACGCAGGCGGGCGACGTGCTGTTCTTCGGGTCGGACCGCAATGACAACAGCGGCGACGCGCAGCAGGGGTTCTGGTTCTTCCAGAACCCGATCGCCCTTGTGGGGACCAGCAGCGGCACCTTCAGCGGCGTTCACAAGCTCGGTGACCTGCTGGTGGTCAGCGACTTCAGCAACGGCGGCAGCACGTCGACGATCTCCGTGTACAAGTGGGACCCGACCTGCACGAGCGGGGTCAACAACCCGGCGCCCGGCCAGTGTGGTGACGCGAACCTGCGCCTCCTCGCGACCTCGACCACCGCCAACTGCGCCACCGCCGCAGCGAACGACGCGTTCTGCGGCCTCGTCAACCCGTCCACGATCACGATGCCATGGTCGTTCACGGACAAGAGCGGAACGCCCAACAACGGGGCTCTGAACGGGGAGTTCTTCGAGGGCGGGGTCAACCTGTCGGCACTCGGCCTGGCCGGCACGTGCTTCGCGTCGGTCTCGTCCGAGACACGCTCGTCCACGTCGACCACCGCGGTGCTGAAGGACTTCGTCCTCGGCAACTTCGGAGGCTGCGTGACCGAGGTGCACACGACGCCCACGGCTGCCAGCGTCTCGATCGGCACCGGCTCGGTCCAGGTCACCGACCAGGCAACCGTCACCGTGAAGGGTATCTCCACCTGGGATGGCACCTTAGCGTTCTCGCTGTGTGGTCCGCTGTCCTCGGCAACCGGGTGCGCGACCGGCGGCACGTCGATCGGCTCTGTCAGCATCAACAACACCACGTCACAGCCGATCACATCGCCCGCGGCGACGGTGACCCAGGTGGCCACCTACTGCTGGCGGGCCGACTTCACGCCGAGCGATGCTTCGAAGGCGGCCGGAGTCCAGCCGGGTTCCGACGGGTCGACGGCCGAGTGCTTCGTGGTGACCCCGGTCACACCGACGCTGTCCACGCAGGCCGGTGCCGGCCCGGTACCCTTCGGCCAGCCCATCACCGACACCGCGACGCTGACCGGTACGGCGAACGAGCCGGGTACTCCGGTGATCAACCCGACCACGCCCGGTGGACCGGCGGACGGGACCATCACCTTCACCGCCTACGGCCCGAACAACTGCAGCACGGTCGCGTTCACCACGACCGTTACGGTGAGTGGTGACGGCACCTACGGCCCGGTGAGCTTCACGCCGACCGCACCCGGCGTCTACCACTGGGCGGCGACCTACAGCGGTGACCCGCCCAACACCAACGGAACGTCGCACAACCTCGACTGCTCCGACACCAGCGAGAACGTCACCGTCACCGATACGACGGCGAGCACCTCGGCCCAGACCTGGCTGCCCAACGACACCGGAACCGTCACGGCGGCGGGCGGGGCACCGTTGAACGGGACGCTGTCCATCCAGCTCTACACCGGCGACAACTGCGGTGTAACCTCGGGCTCCGCGGTCAGCGGGCAGTTGTACACGAAGACGCTGACGAACGCCACATCCGCGGCGGACCGGACGCTGACCACGACCAACACGTCCTTCACGGTCGCGGCCAGCACCAGCGTCTCCTGGCTGGTCACCTTCACGAGCACCGATCCCAACGTGACCGGCTCCAGCCACTGTGAATCGACGAGTCTGATCATCACGAACTGAACCTGGACCGGACTCGGCTCAGGCCGGGACCGGACCGAAGGAAGGGGGCCGGGACAACCGGCCCCCTTCTCGTTGCGCGGTGGCCGGGCTATGCCGCGAAACCCATCGAGAGCCCTCCGGGCGGGGCGGTCTCGATCCAGGACAGGAAGCCGGTCAGCGCGGTCTCCGCCATCGCGATCTCGACCGATACCCGCTCACTCGTGCAGCGCAGAATCACCCAGCCGGGCGGCAGGACGAGGCGCTCCGTAGGGGTGGCCGGCCGCTGCCCGTCGACGGACAACCCGGCCCGGCGCAGCGTGCGCTTCGGGCGCACGGAGAGACTGAAGACGCGGTACCAGCGCAGGTCGTCGCCGGAGAACCGGCCGATCCCCGGTGACCAGCCCCGGCCGGGTAGCCGGGTGGACAGCCGGAGGTTCAGCTCGATCGTGCCTCCGCCACGGGAAATGATTTCCCGGCGGACAAACAGGACGCCGAGCGCGCAGAGCAGGAGAAAGACGCCGATGCCGATCCCTTCGATGATCTTCATCGGCGCCGGCAGTCAGTGGGACTCGGTGGTCGGTTCGCAGCTTTCGGCGAGGATCGTCACGCCGTCGGGGTTCACCGCGAGGAACCCGCCGCTGACCTCGAAGCTCAGCGGCTCCCCGCCGGGCCGCCGGATCAGTACCCGACTCGGCTCGGCCAGCTGGCCCAGCAGCGCCGCGTGTCCCGGCAGGATGCCCAGCTCACCCTCTGTCGTCTTGGCGATGACGATGTCGGCGTCGCCGGACCAGACGCTCTCCTCGACCGCCACGACATCCACGTATATCTGACGGGCCACGGTAAACAGTCTCCTGTCGAACCTCGACGGACTACGGAAGTTTAACGAGGCCGACGGCCACCTGCTGAGCAGGGTGGCCGCCGCCACGCGTACCGGTCAGCTCTCCTTCATCAGCTCGCGAGCCTGGCGCTCCAGGTCCTCAAGCCCGCCGCACATGAAGAACGCCTGCTCGGGGAAGTGGTCGTACTCACCCTCGGTAAGCTTCTTGAACGCCTCCACCGTCTCCTTGACCGGGACGAACGAACCCTCGATGCCGGTGAACTGCTTGGCCACGAAGGTGTTCTGGGAGAGGAAGCGCTCGATCCGCCGGGCCCGGCCGACCGTGATCTTGTCCTCCTCGGACAGCTCGTCCATGCCCAGGATGGCGATGATGTCCTGCAGGTCCTTGTACCGCTGGAGGATCCGCTTGACCTCGGAGGCCACGGCGTAGTGCTCGGCGCCGACGTACTCCGGGGCGAGGATCCGGGAGCTGGAGGCCAGCGGGTCCACGGCCGGGTAGATGCCCTTGTCGGACACTGACCGCTCCAGGTTGGTGGTCGCGTCCAGGTGGGTGAAGGTGGTGGCCGGCGCCGGGTCGGTGTAGTCGTCGGCCGGTACGTAGATCGCCTGCATCGAGGTGATCGCCTGGCCCCGTACCGAGGTGATCCGCTCCTGCAGCTCGCCCATCTCGTCGGCCAGCGTCGGCTGGTATCCCACCGCGGACGGCATCCGGCCGAGCAGCGTGGACACCTCGGAGCCGGCCTGGGTGAACCGGAAGATGTTGTCGATGAACAGCAGCACCTCCTGCCGCTGCACGTCGCGGAAGTACTCGGCCATGGTCAGCGCGGCCAGGCCCACCCGCAGGCGGGTGCCCGGGGGCTCGTCCATCTGCCCGAAG
>JBKPCQ010000128.1:0-4387 GCA_046727455.1 Actinomycetota bacterium
ACG
The DNA here is from genome assembly GCA_046727455.1 of Actinomycetota bacterium. Lineage (GTDB taxonomy): Bacteria > Actinomycetota > Actinomycetes > Mycobacteriales > Micromonosporaceae > AC-43. Next base: position 4 of record JBKPCQ010000128.1, read on the forward strand.
CCCGGCCGACCGCCGGCCCGGTACCCTCCAGCCCGCCGGCGGTGGCGGACGGGCTGCACGAGGGCCGGTCCGACCCGGTCGCCGACCCGATCTACCCGGCCCGGGGCAACGCCGACCTCGACGTGCTGCACTACGACCTGGTGCTCGGCTGGGCGCCCGGCTCGGCGACGCTGACCGGTACGGCGACGCTGACCGTGCGGGCGGTCCGGCCGGTCAGCACGATCTCGCTGGACTTCGGGCACTGGTACACCATCGACGGTGTCACGGTGAACGGGGCCGCGAGCCAGGCCGCGCTGTCCCCCGCTGACAAGATGGCGGTACCGGTGGCGCCCCCGCTGCGGGCCGACGCGGTCACCACGCTCGTGCTGCGGTACCACGGCCGGCCGCATCCGGTACCGATGCCGTCCGCGCGGGTCGACGCGCAGGAGGGGCTGGGGCTGCACGCGGAGAAGGACGGCGAGGTGTGGACGATGCAGGAGCCGTACGGCGCGTTCACCTGGTACCCCGTCAACGACATGCCGTCCGACAAGGCCCGCTACGACCTCCGGGTGACGGTACCGGCCGGCTGGAGCGCGGTGGCGAGCGGCGAGTTCGCCGGCCAGGCGAAGGGCCCGGACGGTGACACGTTCACCTGGCACGGCAGCTACCCGCAGGCCAGCTACCTCACCACGCTCGCGATCGGGCACTACACCCGGCTGGACCAGACCGGCCCGCACGGACTGCGGGTGAGCGTCTGGACCCGGGCCGGGACGGACGACGACCTGGTACCACCACTGCGCCTGATCCCCGGGATACTGAGCTGGCTGGAGACCCGCTTCGGCCGGTACCCGTTCCAGTCGGCGGGTGTGGTGACGGTGGCCTCGGTGTCGGCGATGGAGACCCAGGAGATGGTCACCCTCGGCGCGCTGGTCGGGGGCCAGAACGGGCCGCAGCGGTCGGGCTTCGTCCAGACGGTGGTCGTGCACGAGCTGTCGCACCAGTGGTTCGGTGACGCGGTGACCCCGCGGGACTGGCGCGGCGTGTGGCTGAACGAGGGCTTCGCCACCTGGATCCAGTTCCAGTGGGAGATCGAGCACGGCCAACTCACCAGGCAGCGCTGGGTGAGCGACGCGCTCAACCAGGACGGCGACCTGCGGCGCAGGTACGGGCCGCCGGGCGCGCCGCACGCCGACGCCTTCGCCGAGCACAACGTGTACACCTCGGCGGCGCTGCTGCTCCAGGCGATCGACGACCGGGTCGGCAACGACGCGTTCCTCGCCCTGCTGCGCGACTGGGCGCAGCAGCACCGCGAGGGCTCGGTCGACCGGGCCGGGTTCACCGCGTTCGCCAACCGGCACACCGGCCAGGACCTGACCGCACTGATCGACGCGTGGCTCGACTCACCAACGACCCCGCCAGCGGCGCTGGGCGGCCGGTGAAGAAGAGAAGGCGGCTCCTACAGGAGACCGCCCTCGTCGTGGATCCAGTCGACGAACGCCACCGCGACCGCCGCCGCACAGTCGATCAACTCGACGAGCAGCGCGTCGTGGGCGCCGGAGATCAGCGGTACCTGCATCTCGGCGTAGATCGGCAGCTGGCCGCGCTCGGTCGGGTCGCCCACGTACGCCTTGCAGAACCGGCGCGAGTGGTTCCACTCGTTGACCACCCGGTAGGCCCGGTCGGCCCAGTCGGGCGGCACCGTCCCGTGCGGGCGGGCGCGGATCACCAGAATCTCGTCGTCCGGCCCCTCCAGGGTGAAGAGGACGGCATGCCGCTCCCACATGGCGAGCAGGCTGCCGTCACCGTCAGTGAGGTAACGGATCTCCAAACGGTCGAGCGCGGCCGCCAGCCGCGTCATGTCGACCGCACCGACCACCGCCTCGGTCGGCTCCGGCGAGTGCGGTGAGGGCAGCTCCACCTGCACCGCGGCCTCCTGCCGATCCGCGACCGATTCCCCGTTACCGGTCTGACCTCCCCGCTTCGGCCACCACGGCATTCCCGTACTCCTCGCTTCGCAGAGTATCCACACGCCGACCGTGCGTGGAGCCATCAGTCCACGCTATCCGGACGTACGTACCTCGGCGTGTCCGAATGCTACGCACCAAACCGTTGGGTCACTAGACCCTCCGCCGTTTGGATACCGGGAACTGTCTACTTGGCCATATGAATCGTCAGGCTTGGAGCGTTTTGTAGCCATACGGAGCCGTGTTCGGCCGCTAACCCAACCCACCGGCCCGCTATACGAACCGTAATTTCGCCATGTCCATCGGTATTGATAAATGCCATTCGAAGCATCGCCTGGATCATTCCCTGCCGCACCGGAACCTCCTCATCTCCGGTCGAAACGACGACGGCTATATGATCGAGCACTGCATCGCGTAACATCCGATCTCCGACCCGGCCGCGACCCGCCCGCACGGTTTCCGCGGCCGCCGCGCCGAGCCGCAGGACGGCCTCCTCGGGCAGGGTCTCGACCGCGCGCCCCGCGCCCGGCGGGAGCGCCCAGCGCCATTCGTGGTCCCGCGCAGGCGGAAGCTCACCGTCACCGTCGGTAACCGACCGCAGAAGCGCCGCCGCGCCCACCGTCGTGTCCACGATCGGCGGTCCGGGCAGCCGCCGGGTCACCAACACCCCCCACGGGACCCGGCCCCACAGCTCGATGTCGCCCGGACCGGCCCCGCGCAGCCGCACCAGCGCACCGGGGTCGAGCCGGGTGAGCCGCGCGAGGAACGGCGCGGCGCTCACGCGGTCTACGGCACCGCGACGGCTCATGCCGTCCATGGCACCAGAAACTCCCGCTCGGCGGCGCTGAGCCGGCGGGGCCGCCCGGCGGCGAGATCGAAGGGTACGCACACCGAGCGGGCCCGGCTCGCCACCGCGTCCTTGTCGAACAGCTCGTACCCGAGGACGAACCGCGACGCTCGCAGTTCGTCCACCCACAGCTCGATCCGGACAGGGTCGGCGTAGTCGACCGGCCGGACGTAGTCCACCTCGTGCCGGGCGATCACCACGCCCTGCTCGAACGAGGTGATCCCGTGCTCCCGGGCACCGAGGAACATCAACGCCACCCGGGCCTCCTCGTACAGCGTGAGGAACCGGGCGTTGTTGACATGGCCGTACACGTCCATGTCCGACCAGCGCACGGGGCACTGATAGAGGAATCTAGTCACGCGTCAGCTTGCGGTAGGTCACCGCGTGCGGCCGGGCCGCCTCCGGGCCGAGCCGGTCCACCTTGTTCTTCTCGTACGCCTCGAAGTTGCCCTCGAACCAGAACCACCTCGCCGGGTCCTCGTCGTCGCCCTCCCAGGCCAGGATGTGCGTGGCGATCCGGTCGAGGAACATCCGGTCGTGCGAGATGACCACGGCGCAGCCGGGGAAGTTCAGCAGCGCGTTCTCCAGCGAGCCGAGCGTCTCCACGTCGAGGTCGTTGGTCGGCTCGTCGAGCAGGATCACGTTGCCGCCGATCTTCAGGGTCATCGCCAGGTTGAGCCGGTTGCGCTCGCCGCCGGACAGTACCCCGGTCGGCTTCTGCTGGTCAGGGCCCTTGAACCCGAACGCCGCGACGTACGCCCGCGACGGCATCTCGACCTTGCCCACCATCAGGTGGTCCAGACCGTCGGAGACCACCTCCCACACCGTCTTCTTCGGGTCCAGGCCGGCGCGGGCCTGGTCCACGTAGGACAGCTTGACCGTCTCGCCGATCCGCACCTCGCCGCTGTCCGGCTTCTCCAGCCCGACGATCATCTTGAACAGCGTGGTCTTGCCCACACCGTTCGGGCCGATGATGCCGACGAGGCCGTTGCGCGGCAGCGAGAACGACAGGTCGTCGATCAGTACCCGGTCGCCAAAGCCCTTGGTCAGGTGGTTCGCCTCGATGACGGTGTTGCCCAGGCGCGGGCCCGGCGGGATCTGGATCTCCTCGAAGTCCAGCTTGCGGGTCTTCTCCGCCTCGGCCGCCATCTCCTCGTACCGGCCCAGCCGTGCCCGGGACTTGGTCTGGCGCGCCCGCGCGTTGGACCGGACCCACTCCAGCTCCTCGGACAGGCGCCTCTGCAGCTTCGCGTCCTTGCGCCCCTGTACCGCCAGCCGCTGCGCCTTCTTGTCCAGGTAGGTGGAGTAGTTGCCCTCGTACGGGTACGCCCGGCCGCGGTCCAGCTCCAGGATCCACTGGGCCACGTTGTCCAGGAAGTACCGGTCGTGGGTGATCGCCACGACGGTGCCGGCGTACTTGGCCAGGTGCTGCTCCAGCCATTGCACGCTCTCGGCGTCGAGATGGTTGGTCGGCTCGTCGAGCAGCAGCAGGTCGGGCTGCTGCAAAAGCAGCTTGCACAGCGCCACCCGGCGCCGCTCGCCGCCGGAGAGGGTGGTCACGTCGGCGTCGGGCGGCGGGCAGCGCAGCGCGTCC
>JBKPCQ010000129.1:0-11913 GCA_046727455.1 Actinomycetota bacterium
GCCGGCCCGGCCCGGGGCGGGTCGACACACTCCCCCCTTATGGCTTTCTCCCCCGGGGGGGGCGGGCGCCGGGCCCACCGCGCCACAGCATTCAACTGCGCTCCGTCACGGACTATTGACGACCCACCGGGGTGAGCCTACTCTCCACCATAAGGAAAAAACTTTCCGTATTACGGAGATCTCGAAGCCCCGACTGACAGCCCGTCCCTGTCTCCCCCGAGGTGTCCCATGCCCTCCACATACGCCACGCCCGCCGCGCGGCCGCCTGCGCGTGCCAAGCACCCGGTCGACGAGGTCCTGCCCGTCGGCAAGCTGGCCATCTACGGCACCCAGCACGTCCTCGCGTTCTACGCCGGCGCGGTCATCGTCCCGATCCTGCTGGCCAGCGCGATCCACCTGACCACGCCACAGTTGATCCACCTGATCAACGCCGACCTGTTCACCTGCGGCATCGCCTCGATCATCCAGTCGGTCGGGTTATGGAAGATCGGTGTGCGGCTGCCACTGCTGCAAGGCGTGACGTTCACGGCGGTGTCCCCGATGATCGCCATCGGGCTCGCGCACGGCGGCGGTACCAACGGCCTGGTCTACATCTACGGCGCGGTCATCATCGCCGGGCTGTTCACGTTCCTCATCGCGCCGTACTTCAGCCGGCTGATCCGCTTCTTCCCACCGGTGGTCACCGGGTCGGTCATCACCATCATCGGCATCGCGCTGCTGCCGGTGGCCGCGCTCGACGCGGTCGGCGGCGGTGCCCACCCGAACCCGACCAACGGCGGCAACCTGTTGTACGCGATCGGCACCCTGCTGCTTATCGTGCTGATCCAGCGCTTCTTCCGGGGCTTCTTCGCCACCATCGCCGTCCTGGTCGGCCTGGTCGTCGGTACCCTGGTGGCCTGGCTCATGGGCGACGCCCATTTCTCCGCGGTTTCCGACGCCTCCTGGTTCGGCGCCACCAGGCCGTTCTACTTCGGCTGGCCGAAGTTCAGCATCGCCGCGATCATCTCCATGATCGTCGTCATGGTGATCACCGCCGTGGAGACCACCGGTGACGTGTTCGCCACCGGCGAGATCGTGGACAAGCGCATCACCCGCCAGGACATCGCGCGGGCGCTGCGCGCCGACGGCCTGGCCACCACCATCGGCGGCATCCTGAACTCGTTCCCGTACACCTGTTTCGCGGAGAACGTCGGCCTGGTGCGGCTCACCCGGATCAAGAGCCGGTGGGTGGTGGCTACCGCCGGCTGCGTCATGATCATCCTTGGTGTCCTGCCGAAGATCGCGGCGATCGTCGCCAGCATCCCGTCGCCGGTACTGGGGGGCGCGGCCCTGGCCATGTTCGCCACCGTGGCCGTGGTGGGCATCCAGACACTGTCCCGAGTGGACTTCCACGACCATCGCAACGTCGTCATCGTCGGTACCAGCATCGGTCTGGCCGTGCTGGTCACGGTGCAGCCCGATGTCTCCAAGACGGTGCCTGAGTGGGCGCAGATCATCCTCGGCAGCGGCATCACGCTGGGCAGCCTGACGGCGATCCTGCTCAACGTGGTCTTCTTCCACCTCGGCAAGGGCCGCGGCGCGGCCGTCGCCGGTGCCCCCGGCGCGGGCCAGGTCCGCCTCGAACAGGTCAACACGATGTCGCGGGAGGAGTTCGTGGAGACCTTCGGCCCGTTGTTCCAGGGGCCGCGGTGGGTGGTCGAGAACGCGTACGACCTGCGCCCGTTCGCCGACACGCAGGCGTTGCGGACGGCCTTCCAGGACGCGCTGTTCACCGCCACGCCGGAACAGCAGGAGGAGCTGATGAGCTTCTACCCGGCGCTCGGCAGCGACGCGGTGGGCAGCGGCGAGGAGGGGGCGTTCTCGAAGATCGACCAGTCGACGGCGGGGCTGACCCGGCTCACCGACGAGGACCACGCCGCGTTCGCCGAGCTGACCCGCGCGTACCGGGAGAAGTACGGGTTCCCGCTGATCGTGTCCGTGCGCGATGTGGGCGACCGCAACCAGATCCTGGAGAGCGGATGGAACCGGATGAACAACTCGCCCACCCAGGAGCACGCCGCCGCGCTGATCGAGATCGCGAAGATCGCCAATCACCGCTTCGACGACCTCGTCGCCGAGGCGAACCCGATCCACACGGCCCGCACGCAGCGCTTCGAACAGCTCCACTGAGGAACCATGTCCGACGGGCTGAACGCATTCAACACTCTGCCGGACGACCAGGCCCGCGCGGAACTGCTGGCGACCTGCTCGTCGCCGGCGTGGGCGGGCGAGATGCTGGCCGGCCGGCCGTACGGCTCCGTCGACGCGTTGCTGGGGCGCAACGACCGGGCGGTGACCAGCCTGAGCGAGGCCGAGCTGGACGCGGCGCTGGCCGGCCACCCGAAGATCGGGGAGCCGGCCGCACCCGACCACGACGACCGGGGCTGGTCCCGGCAGGAACAGTCCACAGTGGACGGCGCGGCGCCTGAGGTCCGGCGCGCCCTCGCCGTGGGCAATGCGGCGTACCAGCGGCGGTTCGGGCACGTGTACCTGGTGAACGCGACCGGCAAGAGCGCGGTACAGCTGCTGGAGATCCTCAACCAGCGGCTGGACAACGACCCGGCCGCCGAGCGCGGGGTGGTCCGCGACGAGTTGGCGAAGATCAACCGGATCCGCCTGGCGAAACTACTGGAGGCCCTATGACCAGCCTGTCGACGCACGTCCTGGACGCGACGAGCGGCCGGCCGGCAGCCGGCGTGGTGGTACGCCTGGAGGGCGCCGGCGGTGACCGCATCGCCGAGGCGACCACCGACGCCGACGGCCGCGTCGGCAAGCTCGCCGCCGATCTCGACGCCGGCGTGTACCGCCTCGTGTTCGACACCGGCGCGTACTTCCCGCAGACGTTCTACCCACAGGTCGTCGTGACCTTCCGGGTGGACGGGCCGGAGCAGCACTACCACGTACCGCTGCTGCTCAGCCCGTTCGCCTACTCCACGTATCGAGGGAGCTGATCCCATGACCATCGTGTTGGGCCCCAACCAGTACGGCAAGGCGGAGAACCGGGTGGTCCGCATCTACCGCGACACCCCCCGCCACGAGATCCGCGACGTCAACGTGTCGACGTCGCTGCGCGGGGATTTCTCCGCCGCGCACCTGACCGGCGACCAGACCCGGGTACTCCCGACGGACACCCAGAAGAACACCTGCTACGCGTACGCCAAGGAGCGGGGCATCGGGGCGATCGAGGACTACGCCCTCGCCCTCGCCCGGCATTTCGTCGACGACATCGCACCTGTCGAGGGCGCCCGCGTCGAGGTCGACGAGTACGCGTGGGACCGCATCGAGATCGACGGCCGTCCGCACGACCACTCCTTCGTCCGGCGCGGACAGGAGGTACGCACCACGGTGGTGACCGTCGACGGTACGGGCGACACCCAGAAGGCCTGGGTGGTGTCCGGCCTCAAGGACCTCGTCGTGCTCAAGAGCACCGGCTCGGAGTTCCACGGGTTCCTCACCGACCGGTACACGACGTTGCAGGAAACGACCGACCGCATCATGGCGACGTCGCTGGTGGCCCGCTGGCGCTACCGGTCCACGGACGTCGACTGGGACGCCGCCTACGACCGGACCCGCGCCCTGCTGCTGGCCCGCTTCGCCGAGGTGCACAGCCTCGCGCTGCAACAGACGCTGTGGGAGATGGGCCGGTCGGTACTGGAGAATGTCGACTCGGTGGCCGAGATCAGGTTCTCCGCGCCGAACAAGCACCACTTCCTGTACGACCTGTCGCCGTTCAAGCTCGACAACCCCGGCGAGGTGTTCCACGCCGACGACCGGCCGTACGGGCTGATCCAGGCCACCGTCGTCCGTGACGACGCCGGGGACGCCGGCCTCGCCTGGTACACCGTCCCCGCGTTCGCGTGAGGAGCGCACCATGGAATTCCTGCAACCGATCTCGTGGTCGGAAGCCCTGGCGGCCAAGGCGGCCAACCCGAAGGCCGTGCCGATCCAGGGCGGCACCGACGTGATGGTGGAGCTGAACTTCGACCTGCACCGGCCACCGGCACTGCTCGACCTGACCAAGGTCGAGGAGCTGACCCGGTGGGAGCAGCGGAACGGGACGGTGCGGCTGGGCGCCGGCGTGTCGTACACCCGGACCATCGCCGAGCTGGGCGACAGGCTGCCCGGACTCGCGATGGCCGCCCGTACCGTCGGATCGCCGCAGATCCGCAACCGCGGCACGGTGGCCGGCAACCTCGGAGCCGCGTCGCCGGCCGGCGACTCGCACCCGGCGCTGCTGGCCGTCGACGCCGTGGTCGAGGTGGAGTCGGTACGCGGCCCGCGCCGGATCCCGGTCGACAAGTTCTACCTCGGCGTCAAGCGCAACGCGCTGGACCCCGACGAGCTGATCAGGGCGACGCTGATCCCGGTCGCGACCGGACCGCAGCAGTACTGCAAGATCGGCACCCGCAACGCGATGGTCATCGCGGTGGCCTGCTTCGGCCTGGCGCTGCACCCCGGCGAGCAGCGGGTCGGCACCGGGATCGGCTCGGCCGCGCCGACCCCGCGCCGGGCCCGCGACGCCGAGAACTACCTCGGCGAGGCGCTGGACGCCGGCGGGTACTGGGACAACCGCGACCCGCTGCCCGACACCGTGGCGACCCGGTTCGGCGACCTCGTGGCCGCCGCAGCCTCGCCGATCGACGACGTACGGGGCAGCGCCCGGTACCGCGCCCACGCCCTGTCCGTGCTGGCCCGCCGCGCCCTGATCTGGGCCTGGAACGACTACCGAGAGGGGTGAGGGCGATGCGCGTCACCTTCGCCGTCAACGGCAACGAGGTGGAAGCCGACGACGTCTGGCCCGGCGAGAGCCTGCTCTACGTGCTGCGCGAGCGGCTCGGCCTGCCCGGCTCGAAGAACGCCTGCGAGCAGGGCGAGTGCGGCTCCTGCACGGTGTACCTCGACGGCATCGCCGCGTGCGCCTGCCTGGTGGCCGCCGGCCAGGCGCAGGGCCGCGAGGTACGGACCGTGGAGGGCCTGCACGACCGCGACCGGTTGCACCCGGTGCAGCAGGCGTTCATCGAGAAAGGCGCCGTGCAGTGCGGCTTCTGCACACCGGGCCTGCTGGTCGCGGCGCACGACCTGTTGAACCGCAACGGTTCGCCGAGCGACCTGGAGATCCGCGAGGCGCTGGCCGGGAACCTGTGCCGCTGCACCGGGTACGAGAAGATCCTGGACGCCGTGCGGCTCGCCGCCGACCGGATGCGGGAGGTGGCGGCGTGATCCTCGAAGGAGCCACCGTCGTCACGATGGATCCGCGGCGCTCCGAGTACGCGAGCGGCCACGTCGTCGTGGAGGGCAACCGGATCACCGCCGTCGGGGCCGGACCGGCGCCGACCGACGGCGACCGGATCGACGGCGACCGGATCGACCTGTCCGGCTGCCTGGTCACGCCCGGGTTCGTCAACACCCACCACCACCTGTACCAGTGGGTCACCCGCGGGCTCGCCGTCGACTCGACGCTGTTCGGCTGGCTGACCGCGCTGTACCCGGTGTGGGGCTGCCTCGACGCCGACATCGTGCGCACCGCGGCGACCGGGTCGCTGGCCTGGCTCGCCCGTAGCGGCTGCACCACCGCCAGCGACCACCACTACGTGTTCCCACGCGAGGGCGGCGATGTGTTCGCCGCCGAGATCGAGGCCGCGACAACGGTGGGACTGCGCTTCCACCCGTGCCGTGGCTCGATGGACCTTGGGCGGAGCAAGGGCGGCCTGCCGCCCGACAACGTGGTGGAGAACCGCGACGAGATCCTCGCGGCCACGCAGGAGGCGATCGACAAGCACCACGACCGGTCGCCGGACGCGATGGTACGGGTCGCCGTCGCGCCCTGCTCGCCGTTCTCGGTCACCGCCGAGCTGCTCACCGACGCCGCCGCGCTGGCCCGCCGGTACGGCGTGATCATGCACACGCACCTCGCCGAGACCCTGGACGAGGAGGACTTCTGCCAGCAGAAGTTCGGCTGCACGCCGGTGGAGTACATGCAGCGCCTCGGCTGGCTCGGCGAGGACGTGTGGTTCGCGCACGCCGTCCACCTGTCCGACGACGCGATCGGGATCATGGCGTCCACCGGTACCGGTGTCGCCCACTGCCCGTCGTCCAACGCCCGGCTGGGCGCCGGCATCTGCCGCTCGGCCGACCTGTACCGGGCCGGCGTGCGCATCGGGCTCGGCGTGGACGGTGCCGCCTCGAACGAGGCCAGTTCGCTGCTGGAGGAGGTACGCCACGCGGTGCTGTTCGCCCGTGCCCGGGGCGGACCCGAGGAGCTGACCGTCCGCGACGCCCTGGAGATGGCCACCATGGGCGGCGCCCGGGTACTGCGGCGGGCGGACGACATCGGCTCCCTCGAACCCGGCAAGCTCGCCGATCTGGCCGTGTGGCGGCTTTCCGGGCTGGGCCATGTCGACATCGTCGACCCGGTCGCGGCGCTGGTCCTCGGCGCTCCGCCGCCGCTGGAACTGCTGCTGGTCAACGGGCGCCCCGTGGTCGAGCGGGACCGCGTGGTGACCGTGGACGAGACCGACCTGGCCGCCGAGGTGGCGGCCGCCAGTAGGACCCTGTTGACCCGAGCGGGGGTTACGTCATGACCACACCAGTCGGAGCACCCGGCCACCTGGCCAGCGGACCGACCGTCACCGGCGGCGTGGGCCACAGCCCGCTGCGCCCCGACGGCGTCCTGAAGGTACGCGGCGAGTTCGCGTACGGCAGCGACCTGTGGATGGAGGGCATGCTCTGGGGGTACACCCTGCGCAGCCCGCACCCGTTCGCCCGGATCCGGTCGATCGACGTCTCCCAGGCGCTGACCGTCGCCGGTGTGCGTGCCGTGCTCACCGCCGACGACCTACCCGGCCGGAACCGGTACGGGCTGGAACTCGCCGACCAGCCGGTGCTGGCTGACGAGGCGGTGCGGTACCAGGGCGAACCGGTGGCGCTGGTCGCCGCCGACCACCCGGAGACCGCCCGGCAGGCCGCCAAGCGGATCCGGGTCAACTACGAGGTGTGGGAGCCGGTCACCGACGCCCGCGCCGCGCTGGGCCACCCGACGTGGAACATGCTGCACGACGCGTCGGCGCCGGCCACCGGGATCAGCCGGGAGGCGGCCCACCTGCACCCGCAGGGCAACCTGGTACGCCACCTGCGACTGCGCAAGGGCGACGAGAACGCGCAGGCCGACGTCGTGGTGGCCGGCGAGTACGAGGTCGGCATGCAGGACCAGGCGTTCCTCGGGCCGGAGTCGGGGCTCGCGGTGCCCGGCGACGACGGCGGTGTCGACCTGTACGTGGCCACCCAGTGGCTGCACGCCGACCAGCGCCAGGTCTGCGCGGCGCTCGGCCTCCCACCCGAGAAGGTACGCATGACGCTGGCCGGCGTCGGCGGGGCGTTCGGCGGTCGCGAGGATCTGTCGATGCACGTACACGCCTGCCTGCTGGCACTGCGCACCGGCCGGCCGGTCAAGATGGTGTACAACCGCGAGGAGTCCTTCTTCGGGCACGTGCACCGGCACCCGGCGACGATGCGGTTCGAGCACGGCGCCGACCGCGACGGCCGGCTCGTCTACGTCAAGGCGGAGATCTACCTCGACGGCGGCGCCTACGCGTCCAGCACCCCCGCCGTGGTCGGCAACGCCGGCACGATGGGCATCGGCCCGTACGACGTGCCGAACGTGTCGATGGACGCCTGGGGCGTCTACACCAACAACCCGCCGTGCGGGGCGATGCGCGGGTTCGGCTCGGTGCAGGCGGCGTTCGCGCACGAGGCGCAGATGGACAAGCTCGCCGCGGCGCTGGAGATGGACCCCATCGAGCTGCGCTGCCTCAACGCCATGCACGAGGGGTCGACCGCGCCGACCGGCCAGCTCGTCGACAGTCCGGCCCCGGTGGTCGAACTGCTGCGGCGGGTCCAGGCCATGCCGCTGCCGCCGGACAAGCCGGTGGGGCAGCCCGACCTCCGCGAGCTGCCGGGCGGGGTGTCCAACACCACGCACGGCGAAGGGGTGGTGCGCGGTGTCGGGTACGCGGTCGCGTACAAGAACGTCGGTTTCTCGGAGGGCTTCGACGACTACTCCACGGCGCGGGTACGCCTGGAGCTGTCCGGCGGGGAGCCGACGGCGACGGTCCACACCGCCGCCGCCGAGGTGGGCCAGGGCCTGGTCACCATCGAGCAGCAGATCGCCCGTACCGAACTGGGCATCGACCACGTCCTGGTCCACCCGAAGGATACCAACGTGGGCAGTGGCGGCTCGTCGTCGGCGTCCCGGCAGACCTACGTCACCGGCGGCGCGGTGCAGGCGGCCTGCGCGGCGGTACGCGCCGAGCTGTTCCAGCGGGTCGAGCGGTCCCAGCGGGTCGGGCGCGACAACCTCCGGCTGGCCGACGGCAACGTCCTGTCCGGTGCCGAGGTCGTGGGCACCATCGCCGATTTCCTGGCCGAGCCGATCGAGCACACCGTCGAGTGGCGGCACCGGCCGACCCGCCCGGTGGACGAGCTGACCGGGCAGGGCGACGCGCACGTGCAGTGGGCGTTCAGCGCGCACCGCGCGGTGGTCGACGTCGACACCGAGCTGGGTCTGGTCAAAGTCGTCGAGCTGGCCTGCGCGCAGGACGTCGGCAAGGCGATGAACCCGGACGCCGTGCTCGGCCAGATCCACGGGGGCACCGCGCAGGGCATGGGTCTCGCGGTGATGGAGGAGATCGTCGTGTCCGACGGGAAGATCCGCAACCCGTCGTTCACCGACTACCTGATCCCGACGATCCTCGACATGCCGCCGATGCAGGTCGAGGTGCTGGAGTACGCCGATCCGCACGCCCCGTACGGGCTGCGCGGCATCGGCGAACCGCCGACCATCTCGTCCGGTCCGGCGGTGGTCGCCGCCATCCGCGCGGCGACGCGGCTGGACCTGAAGCGGGTCCCCGTCCGGCCCGAACACATCACCGGCACCTGAGCCGATGGCCGACTTCGATCTCGTACTGCGCGCCCGGCGGGTGATGACGGTCGCGGGCGAGGTGGCGCGGTGCGTGGGCGTATCCGGCGGCCGCATCGCCGCCGTCGAACCGTACGACTCCGCCATCGCCGGCAACGCCGGGCGCGTGGTCGAGGTCGGTCCGGACGAGGTCCTTCTACCCGGGCTGGTGGACACGCACGTACACGTCAACGAACCCGGCCGTACCGAGTGGGAGGGTTTCGCGACCGCGACCCGGGCCGCCGCGGCGGGCGGCGTCACCACCCTCGTCGACATGCCGCTGAACTCGATCCCGCCGACCGTCGACGTCGAGGCGCTCGACGTGAAGCGCAAGACCGCCGAAGGCCAGGTATGGGTCGACACCGGCTTCTGGGGCGGTGCCATCCCCGGCAACAACGGCCGGCTGCCTGGCCTGCACGACGCCGGGGTGTTCGGGTTCAAGTGCTTCCTGCTGCCCTCCGGCGTCGACGAGTTCCCACACCTCGAACCCGACGAGCTGGCGGAGGCGATGCGCGTCGTCCGGTCGTTCGGCGGGCTGATGATCGTGCACGCCGAGGACTCCGCCGCGATCGACCGGGCGCCGAGCGCCCACGGCCGGGCGTACCGCGACTTCCTGCGCTCCCGGCCGCGCGGCGCCGAGAACGTCGCCGTCGCGCGGGTCATCGAACTGGCCCGGTGGACCGGCTGCCGGGTACATGTCCTGCATCTGTCCAGTTCGGACGCTCTGCCGATGATCGCGTCGGCGCGGCGCGACGGCGTCCGGATCACCGTCGAGACCTGCCCGCACTACCTGACGTTCGCGGCCGAGGAGGTACCCGACGGCGCCACCCAGTACAAGTGCTGCCCGCCGATCCGCGAGGCCGACAACCGCGAGCTGCTCTGGAAGGGCCTCGCCGACGGGCTCGTCGACTGCGTCGTGTCCGACCATTCACCGTGTACGCCGCGGCTCAAGCGCTTCGACACCGGCGACTTCGGGACGGCGTGGGGCGGCATCTCGTCGCTGCAGGTCGGGCTGCCGGCGGTCTGGACCGGGGCGCGCCGGCGCGGCTATCCGCTCCAGACGGTCGTGGAGTGGCTGGCCGCCCACCCGGCCGCGCTCGCCGGCCTGCACCGCAAGGGCCGCGTGGCGCTCGGGTACGACGCGGACTTCTGCGTCTTCGCCCCCGACGCCGCGTTCGTCGTCGACGCGCACCGGCTGTACCACAAGAACCCGGTGACCCCGTACGCCGGACGGCGGCTCACCGGGGTGGTCCGGGGCACCTGGCTACGCGGTGAACCCATCGGCGACCAGCCGCGCGGGCGACTCATCGCACGAGGAGAGGCATAGACAGATGGACTTCACCGACCTGCCGGACCTGGCCGTACGCACCCTCGGCGGCAGCGTCGTCGCCGCCAACGACGAGCTGTTCGCCGAGCGGGAGAACCTCATCAAGCCGCAGCCGGCGGTGTTCAACGCGCACACCTTCGGCCACAAGGGACAGGTGTACGACGGCTGGGAGACCCGCCGCCGCCGCGAATCCGGGCACGACTGGGCGATCGTGCGCCTCGGCGTACCGGGCGTGATCCGTGGGGTGGTCGTCGACACCGCTTTCTTCACCGGCAACTACCCCGAGACGTGCTCGGTCGAGGCGGCCTCCGTCGCCGGGTACCCGAGCCCGGAGGAGCTGGCCGATGTCGACTGGATGGAGATCGTGCCCCGGTCGCCGCTCAAGGGCGATACCCGCAACGCCTTCGGGGTGGGCGCCGAGCAGTCGTACACCCACGTGCGGCTCAACATCCACCCGGACGGCGGAGTGGCCCGGTTGCGGGTACACGGGGAGGTCGTCGCCGACCCGCGCTGGCTCGCCGGGATGCCGCTCGACCTCGCCGCCCTGGAGAACGGCGGCCTGGTCACCGACTGCTCCAACATGTTCTACTCCGCGCCGAACAACCTGCTGCTGCCCGGCCGGGCGCGGGTCATGGGCGAGGGCTGGGAGACCGCCCGCCGCCGCGACGAGGCCAACGACTGGGTCGAGGTACGCCTCGCCGCGCAGGGCGTGGTCCGGGTGGTCGAGGTGGACACCACCCACTTCAAAGGCAACGCGCCCGGCTGGTTCCGGTTCAGCGGCGCCACCGGCGACGGCGGGTGGGCCGAGCTGATCCCCCGCACCCGCCTGCAACCCGACACCCGCCACCTGTTCCGGGTAGCCGGCGACGCGGCGGCCGACAGGGTGCGCATCGACGTGTACCCGGACGGCGGGTTCGCCCGGCTGCGGGTCTGGGGCGACCTGACCCCCGACGGGCGCGGTCGGCTCGGCCTCAACTGGTACAACCGGCTGCCGGCCAACCGGCTCGCCGTGATCCTCGCCGACGAGGCCGGCATCCCGCTCGATGCGGCGGCGGAGCTTGCCGCGGCCCGGCCGGTGACCGACCTCGCCGACGCGCTGACCGACCTGGACGAGGCCGCCGCCGACCGGGTCAGGTCTCTGGTCCTGGGCGGGTGAGCCAGTCACGCGCGATGCGCGCCGCGACCTGCTCCAGGAGCGGGCCGGCTTCGGCGATGCACCGGGTGACGTCGGGTTCGATGTCGGTCAGCGGGTAGGCGCCGGAGATCCCGGCCTCCGCAAGCTCCACTGTGGACAGTGCGTTGCGGCCGGCGACCGCGACGACGGGTACCTCGGCCTTGCGCGCCGCCGCGGCGACCCCGGCGGGTGCCTTTCCGGCGAGCGTCTGCGCGTCCAGCGCACCCTCGCCGGTGACCACCAGCCGGCAGCCGGCGAGCTGCCCGGCGAACCCGATCAGGTCCAGCACGAAGTCGATGCCCGGGCGCAGGCCGGCGCCGAGCCCGGCGACCGCCCCGTAGCCGACCCCACCGGCGGCGCCCGCACCGGGCACCGCCGTCCGGTCCGATCCGGTCGCCGCGGTGACCGCCGCGCCCCATG
>JBKPCQ010000130.1:0-23189 GCA_046727455.1 Actinomycetota bacterium
GCCGCGGCCGGCGTGGGCGATCCGACCGTGCGCGCCGCGTTGCTCGCGCAGATCGACGCGGCGGCGCGGCAGTACGACGCGCTGGCGGCGACCGCCCGGTCGCTGGTCACCTCGGTGCAGCGCGGCATCGCGAGCGTGTCCTCCGCCGTCGGCGCGCTCGGCGCCGCCCAGCGGGCGCAGGCCCAGTCCGCCTACGACCTCGCGAAGTCCACCGTGGACGCGCTCACCCTGCGGGCGCCGATCGCGGGCGTGGTGCAGCTCGGCGGGGCGGCGTCCGCCTCATCGGGCGGCTCGCTCGGCAGTCTGCTCGGTGCGGCGGGCGGTTCGCTGGGGGCGGCCGCGCCGACCAGCGGCAGCGCGCCCACCGGGCCGGGGGTGGACACGGCCCTTCCAGCCGGTACCCCGGTCGGCGCGGGTACCCCGGTCGCGACGATCGTGGACGTCTCCGCGCTCGGCCTGCTCGCCGAGGTCGACGAGACCGACGTGCTGCTCGTCGCGCCGGGCGTCACGGCTCAGGTCGAGCTGGACGCGGCGCCCGGCGCGAGCTACGAGGCGACGGTGGGCAGCGTCGACATCCTGCCCACCACCTCCTCGCGCGGCGGGGTCGCCTACCGGGTGCGGCTGTCCCTGGGCGCCGGCCGGTACTCCGACGGCCGGGCCGCGCCGACGCCGCGCCCGGGGATGAGCGCGGTGACGCACCTCGCCGTCCGGGAGGCGCACGACGCGGTGACGGTACCGGCGGCGGCGATCGTACGGGCCGACGGCCACGACACCGTGTGGGTGGTCCACGACGGCAAGGCGTCCCGGGTCCAGGTCGACCTCGGCGTCCAGGGGCCGGACCGGGTACAGGTCGTCTCCGGGGTGGCGCCCGGTGACCGGGTGGTCGTCAAGGGCGCCGACCGGGTCAAGTCCGGACAGTCGCTACCGTGACCGTGCCCGCTGTGGAGGCGCTCGACGTCACCCGGGAGTACCAGCTCGGCGGCGTCACGGTACCGGCCCTGCGCGGGGTCAGCCTCACCGTCCCACCCGGCGACTACGCCGCGATCCTCGGCCCGTCCGGCTCCGGCAAGTCCACCCTCATGCACCTGCTCGGCGGGCTGGACCGGCCGACCAGCGGCACCCTGCGGATCGCCGGCCGCGACGTGCGGGAGCTGAGCGCGACCGACCTGGCCCGGCTGCGCAACCGCACCATCGGCTTCGTCTTCCAGTCCTTCCACCTGCTGCCCCGCACGACCGCCGTGGACAACGTGGCGCTGCCGCTGGTCTACACCGGGGTCCGGGCGGGCGAGCGGCGCCGCCGGGCCGAGGACATGCTCGGCCGGGTCGGGCTCGGGCACCGGCTGCGGCACCGCCCGAACCAGCTCTCCGGGGGTGAGCAGCAGCGGGTGGCCATCGCCCGCGCGCTGGTCACCGGACCGAGCCTGCTCCTCGCCGACGAGCCGACCGGCAACCTCGACACGGCCACCGGCGCCGAGGTACTGGCCCTGCTGGGGGAGCTGAACCGGGAGTCCGGGGTGGCCGTCGTGGTGGTGACCCACGACCAGGACGTGGCCGGCCGCGCGGTCCGCCAGATCCGGATGCGCGACGGGCTGGTGGTGTCCGGAGGTCGCGCGTCATGAGGTTCGCCGAAGCGTGGCGGGTGGCGCTGGACGCGCTGCGGGCCAACCGGCTGCGCAGCGGGCTGACCATGCTCGGCGTGGTGATCGGGGTGGCCGCGGTCGTGGTGCTCGTCGCCATCGGTACCGGCGCGAAGCAGGAGGTCGAGTCGCAGGTCCAGGGGCTCGGCTCCAACCTGCTGCTGGTGGTACCGGGCAAGGTCTCCTTCGGCAACGCGCCGACCGTGTCGCCGATGAGCATGGCCGACGTGGAGGCGGTGTCCCGGGTGGCCGGCGGCCGGGACCGGCTGACCGCCACGCTCTCCTCCGGGGAGACCGTCCGCGCCGGTGCCCACACGAAGTTCACCAGCGTCCTCGGGGTACTGGAGACCACCCCGACGGTGTTCACCCGCGCCATCGCGCAGGGCAGCTACGTCAGCCGCTCCGACGTGGACACCGGCCGCCGGGTCGCGGTGCTCGGGTACGCGGTCGCGCAGAAGCTGTTCGGCGACCGGGACCCGGTGGGGCTGCAGATGGACGTGGCCGGGGTACGGTTCCGGGTCGTCGGCGTGTTCGCGAAGCTGGGGCAGAGCCTCGGCGTCGACCGCGACGACGAGGTGCACATCCCGATCACGGCGGCGCAGCGGCTGCTCGGCACGTCCCGGGTCGACGCGCTCGCGATCAGGGCCGGTGACGCCGGCCACATCGGCAGCCTGAGCACCCAGGTGGTCACCGAGCTGACCCACCGGCACCCCGGCACCGAGTTCAGTGCGGTCACCCAGGACCAGATCCTCGGCGTCCTCGGCAAGGTACTCGGCGTGCTGACCGGGGTACTGGCCGCCATCGCCGGCATCTCGCTGCTGGTCGGCGGCGTCGGGGTCTCCAACATCATGCTGGTGTCCGTGCGCGAGCGGACCCGGGAGATCGGGCTGCGCAAGGCGGTCGGCGCCCGGCCGCGCGACATCACCGTGCAGTTCCTCATCGAGGCCGTCCTGCTGACCACGATCGGCGGGCTCACCGGGCTGGGCCTGGGCGTCGCGGCGGCGTACCTGGTGGCGGCGCTGTCGCCGGTACCGGCGGCGATCACCTGGTGGGCGATCGCGCTGGCGTTCGGCGTGTCGGCGGCCGTGGGCATCATCTTCGGCGTGGTCCCCGCCCAACGGGCGGGACGGCTGGATCCGGTGATCGCGCTCCGGTCGGAATGACGGTACCTTATCGACAACCTTCTTTACGGTTGGAGGTCGTCGTGCGGCGTCTACGGATCGTGAGCCTGGCCGGTGCCGTGGCGGTCGTGGTGGCGGGGACGGTGCTGGCGGTGACCCTGCCGTCGCAGGCCGCGGGCAGCCTCACCGCGACCTACACCCGGGTTCAGGAGTGGCCGGGGTCGTTCTTCCAGGGCCAGTACGCGCTCGCCAACGGTACGTCCTCGGCGGTCACCTCGTGGACGCTGACGTTCACCCTGCCGGCCGGCGACCAGTTGCAGAACTGGTGGGGCGCGAACGTCACGCAGAGCGGGACGACGTTCACCGCGACCCCGTTCGCCGGCAGCTCGATCCCGGCCGGCGGCAGCGCGACCATGGGCTTCCTGTCCTCCGAGGGCGGCGGCCTCGCCGACCCGGCCAACTGCACGCTCAACGGCGGCCCCTGCACCGGCGGCCCGGCACCGAGCCCGAGCGCCAGCCCGTCGAGGAGCCCGAGTCCCAGCCCGTCGACGAGTCCCAGCCCCAGCCCGTCGACCAGCCCGCCGCCACCGCCGCCGCCCGGCACCTGGCACCCGTCGTACCTCGCGATCGGTACGGTGTACACGCCGTACAGCACCGTCGACGCGTACTTCCAGACGATGAAGACGCACGGGAAGATCCCCAACTACGGCTACCAGTACCTGATCGGCAGCGACTTCTCCACCTGGGGCACCACGGCGTCCCGGCTCACCTCCAGTTCCCGTAGCCTCGGCATGATCCCGGTCCTCGTCGAGTACGGCATGAACGGCAACATCGACGGCGCCGACGTCGCCTACCAGAACATGCAGAGCGCGAGCTGGCTCACCAGCTACTTCAAGGCGCTGCGCACGGCCGCCCAGTCGGCCGCGTCGGCCTCCGCCGGGAGCGCGGTCGGCTGGGTGGTGGAGCCCGACATGCTGGGGTACATCCAGCAGGGGCACGGGACCCAGTTCGGCAACGACGCCACGAACATCCCGGCCGCCACCTCGGCCGCGCACACCTCCGGCGTCCTCGCCGCCAGCGACCCGGCGTTCCCGAACACGCTGCGCGGTCTCGTCGAGGCGATCAACTACACCATCAAGAAGTACAACCCGAGCGCGTTCCTCGGCTGGCAGGTCAACGAGTGGGCGGTGCGCAACCCGCTGCACGACACCGACTCGATGGGCATCACCGCCGGGCGCCAGTCGGTGACCACCGTCGGCAACCAGGTCGCCGGGTTCCTCAACACCGCCGACATCGGGTACCGGGCCGACTTCGTCGCGTTCGACCAGTGGGGCCAGGACTACGGGTACCTGCGCGACCCCAACCCGGCCGGCGACATCCGGTACCTCAACGCCACCCACTGGACCAACTACCTGCTGTACGTGAAGACCATCCGGCAGAGCGTCGGCCTGCCCGCGGTGCTCTGGCAGATCGCCGTCGGGCACCTCAACTCGACGCTGACGCCCAGCCCGACGTACTGGAACTCCTCCGGGAGGTTCCCGGACCTGGACGACGTCACGACCGGACAGTACGAGGACTCCGCGTCGACGTTCTTCTTCGGCGACCGGTTCACCAGCAGCGGCAACAACCTCGCCTTCTACAGCAGCAACCCGGGCGCCGACCCGAATGTCTCGGTCTCCGGCAGCACCGTCACGTGGGGCTCGCACATCCCCGAGGCGGCGGCGGCCGGGGTGGTGGCCATCCTCTTCGGCGCCGGCACCGGCACCGGGGACGAGGGCGTGCCGGAGGTGCCGGGCATCACCAGCACCGGTACCACCGACTTCAACTACTGGACCACCCGGGTCCAGCAGTACCTCGCGGGCCCGGCGCCGCTGCCGTAGGTTTGCGGGGTGATCCCGCTGCTGGTCGTCGATGCCGCCAACGTGGTCGGGTCGGTACCCGACGGCTGGTGGCGGGACCGGGCCGGGGCTACCGCCCGGCTGCGCGACCGCCTCGTCGGGGTCGCGGCGGCCGGCGTGCCCGGCCTCGCGCCGCCGCTCGACGTGGTGCTGGTGGTCGAGGGCGCGGCCCGCGACGTCCCGGCGATCGAGGGGGTACGCGTGGTCGCGGCGCGCGGCTCCGGCGACGACGCGATCGTCGACCTGGTGCGCGGCGAGCGCACCGACCGGACCCGGGTGGTGGTGACCGCCGACCGGGCGCTGCGCGACCGCGTCCAGCGTCTGGGCGCCTCCGTTCTGGGGCCGGGCGCGGTCCGGTAGCCTCGCCGGGTGGAGCTGCGCCGCTGGGCCGACCGGTTCGGGGTCGCCGTGGGCTACCCGGTCGCGCTCGGCACCGGTACCGCCCTGCTGCACTCCCGGCCCCGCCCCACCCGGGACGCCTGGCTGGACTGGGCCAGCACCAACCTCGCCAACGCCACCGACCACCCGATGTCCACCCTCGTCGTCTCGGCCCTGTTCACCGACGGCGACGTGCGTGGCTGGCTGGCCCTGGCGGTGGTCGGGCTCGGTACCCTCGGCTGGCACTTCGGCGCCTGGCGGACCCTCGTTCTGGTCGCCGCCGCGCACGTCATCGGTACCGTGATCAGTGAGGGGATCCTCGGGATCCGGATCGCCGTCGGTGCCATGCCGGCGGGCATGGCGCACATCCGCGACATCGGCCCGTCCTACGTCGTCGCCGCCGCGCTCGTCGCCGGTGTGGCGTACGGCCCGTGGCTGGCCAAGCCGCTGTGCGCGATCGGCTTCGCGATCGTCGCCCCCGACCTGTTCGGCGGGCTGCCGCAGCTTGAGGTGTCGTCGGTGGGACACGTCTGCGCGATCGCGGTCGCGCTCGCCACGGGTGCGCTCTTCGTGTGGCGGCGGCGCGGGCGCGCCGCTGACCGGGTCCGGCGCCCCACTGGTGCCGGTGCGGAAGCCGACTAAGGTGACGAGCGGCACAGCTACCCAAATAGGTCGCATGGCGGCGCACGCCGATGGGTACCTGTCCGGCGTGGAGGTGGCGATGGTCGCCTCGTTCGTCCACGAGGCACTCTTCTACCGGGGTATCGACGACTACCTCGCCGTCACCGTGCCCTTCGTGGAGACCGCGCTCCGGGTGGGGGAGCCGGTCCTGGTGGCCGTGCCGGCGCCGAACATCGAGCTGATCGGTGCGGCGCTGGGCGGGCCGGTCGCGGGCGTCCGGTTCCTCGACATGACCCGGGCCGGCCGCAACCCCGGCCGGATCATCCCCTGGGTGCTGCACGCGTTCCTGGACGAGCACGACGGCCAGCCGGTGCAGATCATCGGCGAGCCGGTGTGGGCCGGCCGGTCGATCGACGAGTACCCCGCCTGCGTCCAGCACGAGGCGTTGATCAACGTGGCGTTCGCCGGGTACGGAGCGAGGATCCTGTGCCCGTACGATGCGGTCCGGCTACCGGCCGACGTCCTCACCGACGCCGCCGGTACCCATCCGGTCCTCATCGACGCCGGCACGCGCCGGAACAGCCCGCTCTACACCGACCCCGGGCGGATGGTCGCCGCGTACAACCAGCCGTTCACCGAGCCCGCCACGAACCCGCCCGCCCTCCACTTCGACGCGCCTGCCCTGCCGCTGGTCCGGGAGTTCGTGGCGGTGTACGCCGACCGCGCCGGGCTGCCGCACCGCCGGGTCGGTGATCTCCAGCTCGCCGCGAACGAACTGGCCAGCAACGCGATCGTGCACGGCGGGGGCGCCGGGCAGGTACGGGTGTGGCGCACGGGCCGGCAGGTGGTCTGCGAGGTGCGGGACCGGGGCACCGCGTCCGGGCGGCTGGCCGGCCTGGTGCCCCCCGGGCCGGACAGCCTGGGCGGGCGCGGCCTGCTGCTGGTCAACTACCTCGGCGACCTGGTGCGGGTGCACACGGGTCCGGAGGGTACCGCCGTGCGGGTCTACCTCGACCTGTGACTGTCCGTGTCGAGCGCGGACGGTCCGGTCACGACTCGCCGAGAGCGGCCACCACGCGGTCCATGACCGCCTTCCAGTGCGCCCGCTGCCGCTCCCGCTCCGCCCCGTCGGCCAGCCGCTCCTGGTGGAACCGCAGGACGGTGGCGCCGGTCGCCGGCCCGGACACGGTCACCTGCACGGTGGTGTCATGGTCCCAACCGGCGGGCCGCCAGGTCAGCCGGATCCGGTCCAGCTCCCGGAAGCTGCGCACCCCACCGGTCGTGCCGTCGGCGGTGCGGTACCGGCTGCCCCGCTGCGTGCCCAGCACCGCGCCCGGACCGAGCCACACCGCCGACCCGCGCGGACCGGCCAGGAAGTCCCACACCACCCGGCGCGGGAACCGCACGGTCCGGGACACCCCGATCTCGAAGCCGACGTCTCTGGTCTCACCGATCTCCTGTGCCATGCCGGCCATCATGCCGGCCGGGTCCGACAGTATCCGGCGGTACGGCCGGGCGCCCGGCGGCGTGGCCGCCGGGCGCCCGGATGCCCGCTTACCTCGTCGCGGGGATGAGCTGACCGAGCAGGCCGTGCGACTCGTCGCCCGGCCCGGCGCTGAACCACAGCGTCCCGACGCCGCCGGTGTTGGCGGTACCGGGCAGCAGCGCCCAGAGCCCGTCGATAGCGATCTTGTGTCCGCCGGTGTCGCGGAGCTGGCCGGCGAAGTGGTCGTTGCGGAACACGTTGATCCGCCCGTCGCCGAAGTTGCCGACCAGCAGCGCGCCGGCGAACGTGCCGAAGCTGGCCGGTGCGATGGCGAGGCCCCACGGCGCGTTGAGCGTGCCGTGGCTGGCGACGCGGTGCACGGTGAGGCCGAGGTCGGTGTACGCGTCGACGATGCCGAGACCCGGCCCGTGCGCCTCGTCCTCGCTGCCCGGCACCTGCTTGGCGTACGTGACGTACACGGTGTCCCCGGCGACCATCACGTTGAACGGCGCGTACCCCTTGGGCAGCTTCGGGTCGTGGAAGAACTGGTGCGGCAGGGCGAGCTTGTGGAAGGTCCGGTCGAACACGTCGACGTGGCCGCCGGCGAAGTCGGTGGCCAGCAGCAGCGGCCCGAACGGCGTCTGCCAGAGCGCCAGCCCCTTGTAGACCGCCCCCTCCACGTGCGCGGCGGCGATGGCGTGGGTCCGGTCGGCGGTGGGGTTCCAGCCGGTGATGTCCCCTTCCTCGCTGGCGAACATGAAGACCGCGCCGCCGGAGCCGCCGGGGCCGGTGACGACGAAGTCGGTCGGCACGCCGTTGAACACCTGGCCGGTCGGTGCCCCACCGGGGATGGCGACGGTCAGCGGCGCCTTGGTGACCGGCGCGCCGTTCACCCCGCCGGCGTAGATGGTGGCCGTGTTGGTGCCGTTGTTGGCGACCCAGATCGGGCTGGTCGGGCTTAACGCCAGGCCCCAGGCGTTCACGACGTTGGCGTCGAGGATGTTGGCGTGCTCGGCCGGATCGTCGGAGACCTGGTTGACCTGGGTGAAGTGCGGTGCGGGCGCGTCGTCGCCCGCGTGTGCCGGAGCGGCGCCGAGCGGCACGAGCAGCGCCACGGCGGCGGCTGCGGTGCCCAGGCGCAGGGTTCGGTTCACAGTGATCCCCCAATCGACAGGATTTACTGCCTCCGCCGTGGAGGAACGCGCCCGCCGCCGGCCCGGTTCAACGAAGATCCCGTGTCGCGAAAGCGTGATCTTTCCGCATGTGCCAAATTGTCAAGATGTCCTTCTGTGCACCGGAAGTCATGGGCCGAACGAGCCCGCTGACCAGGCGATCGGTGGACCAACATCGACGCGGCCGGGCAAGGCCGGCCATCGGCCGGCGGGTCCTCCGATCACCGCATTGACGGTCACGAACCGTAAGATCTATGGTCCACCGGTACCCGGCCCGGCCCACAAGGCTGCCAGCAGCACCGATCGGAGTGCCACCGTGACCCATCGCACCGCTGCCCTTATCAGCGCAGCGCTGCTTGTCGCGGTCATGGCCGGATGCTCCTCCACGAGCATGCTCAACGTACCGCAGGACGACCACGCCCAGCTGCAGATTTGGATCCGGCAGACACCCGGCTCCGCCGCGGCGAAGACACTCGAGCGCCTGGTCAAGGCGTTCGTCCAGCGCACCGGCTTCAAGGCCCGCCCGATCGCGCTGTACGAGGACTTCGAGACCAAGCTCCAGCAGCAGGCCGCGTACCGGCAACTACCCGACGTAGTCATCAACGACACCGCCCAGCTCGGCACCATGCAGTCCCAGGGCTGGCTGCAGCAGATCGACCGTGGCTCCTTCCCGGGCGCCGACCAGATCACCGACCGTGCCTGGCAGGCCGCGCAGGCCTTCGACGGCAACTACTACGCCGTCCCGTTCAGCGCGCAGTCCTTCGCCCTGTTCGTGCGCAAGGACTGGCGCGCGCGGCTCGGCCTGCCGGCGCCGAGGTCGTGGACCGACGTGCAGAACATGGCGGTCGCGTTCACCACCCGTGACCCGGACGGCGACGGGAAGAACGACACCTACGGCCTCGTCGTCCCGGGCGGCACCAAGCGTGGCTACCTGGCCTGGTACTACTCCAGCTACCTGCTCGACTCCGGCGGGGACTTCCTCGCCGAGGTCCAGCCCGGACGCTGGGTGCCGGCCATCAACGATGAGAAGGGCGTGCGGTCGACGACCTGGCTGAAGAACATGTTCTGCCAGTACCACGTCGTCAACCCCGACGCCGTGCAGATCGACACCCCGCGGGCGCACGACACGTTCGAGAAGAACCTCGGTGGGATCTACCTGACCGGCCCGTACATGATCCCCCGGTTTGTCAAGAGCATGGGCAACAACGAGCTGGAGGTCTTCCCCCTGCCGGCGGTGCCCGGGGCCACCCCGAGCGCGCTTGCCGAGGGCGAGAACGTGTACCTGACCATGGGCTCCCACAACCGGGCCGGGCAGCGGGCGTTCGCACACTTCGCGACGTCGGTGGAGGGCCAGACGATCGCCATGGACGGGGACAACGCCGGCCCGATCGTCAGGTTGCCGGTGAACACCCGGGTCGACCTGGGCGCCGTGCGGGGCAACCCGCTCTGGAAGACCTTCCAGCAGGTGTACAACACCGCCAGGTACACGCCGCCGGTACCGAACTGGGCGCCGTTCCGGCAGATGGCGGCCGACGTGCTCAACGGCGTGATGGCCGACTGCGCCTCCAACGTCAAGGCCTCCCTGGACACGTTGGCCGCGCAGTTCTCGGACGAACTCAAGCGGCAGAACGTGTACGGCGGATAGACGGCCACGATGAGCAACCTCACGGGGGCCCGCCAGCCGACACCGCCACCCCGCTACAGCAGCTATCCACCGTCGCGGGCGGTGCTCCCGGCACAGCGGCCCGGGCACGCGCGCGAGGTCGACCGGCAGCGCGCCGGGGTCCGGCACAACAAGGTCTCCCGGTTCCGGCACCGCCGCCTCCAGGGACTGATACCGTGGCTGTTCCTCGCGCCGGCCCTGGTGGGGTTCGTCTACTTCAAGATCCTGCCGCTGCTGCAGGGCGTGAAGATGAGCTTCTACGAGGTGCGGCCGTACCTCGGTGACCGGTACGTCGGCTGGGGCAACTACGTCGAGGCCACCACCCAGCCGCAGTTCACCCGGGCGATCTGGCAGACGGTCGTCCTCGCCTTCGGCACCACCGTCGGATCGATCCTGCTCGGGTTCCTGCTGGCGATCCTCGTCGAGGGGCAGGCCCGGCACCTGTGGCTGGTACGGACGGCGGCGTTCCTGCCGGTGGTCACCACGATGGCGGTGGTGGCCGAGGTCTGGCAGGTCATGTACTACCCGGACAAGAGCGGCGCGCTCAACACCATCCTCGGCTGGATCGGGGTCGGTCCGGAGCCGTTCCTGAAGAGCCCGGACCAGGCGCTCGCCTCGGTGATGCTGGTGGGAATCTGGCGCGGCGCCCCGTACGACATGATGATCTTCCTGGCCGGGCTGGCCACGGTCGACCGCAACCTCTACGAGTCGGCGGCCGTCGACGGCGCGAGCCGGTGGAGCCGGTTCTACCACGTCACCCTGCCCTCGCTGCGTCCGGTCATCACCATCCTGC
Organism: Actinomycetota bacterium; assembly: GCA_046727455.1. Taxonomy (GTDB): domain Bacteria; phylum Actinomycetota; class Actinomycetes; order Mycobacteriales; family Micromonosporaceae; genus AC-43. Next base: position 10,770 of record JBKPCQ010000130.1, read on the forward strand.
TGCTCCTCGCCGCGCTGCGCGGGCTGCGCAGCTTCACCGAGGTCTTCCTGCTGACCAACGGCGGACCGGCCGGGTCCACCCAGGTGATCATGGTACTGATCTACAAGCTGGGCCTGGAGCAGGGCAAGCTGGGCGTCGCGGCCGCCGGGTCGATGATCCTCTTCGTGGCGACCGCGGCGATCACCTACGCGGTCCACGTCTGGCGCCGGCGGGCGGTGATCCGGTGAAGCGCGGGGAGAACGAGTCGCTGCACACCGTGCTCGGGTTGCAGGCACGCAACGGCCCGGTCGCGATCATCCTGAAGGTCATCCTGTACGCGGCGATCGTCATCGTCTTCGCCGGCCCGCTGATCGGCCTGCTGGTCGGCGCGTTCAGCAAGGTACCGAACCCGACCAAGTTCTCCCTGTGGCCGCACGACTTCACGCTGGAGAACTTCTCCGTCGCCGCGCACCGGGGCGTGTACCGGTACCTCTTCAACTCCTTCGTGGTGGTCGGCTTCGGGCTGCTGCTCCAGATGATCGTCAGCGTGTTCGCGTCGTACGCCCTGGCCCGCAAGAAGTTCCGGGGCGCGGCGATCGTCATGCTCCTCGTGCTCGCCACGATGATGCTGCCGGAGGAGGTCGTGGCGATCCCGCTGTCCGTGGTCCTGTCCGACCTGCCGGTCCTGCACGTCAACCTGATCGGCACCTACCTGGGCATGATCCTGCCGCTGGGAGCCTGGGGCTTCTCGATCATCGTGATGACCGAGTTCATGCGGGAGGTACCGGTCAGCCTGGAGGAGGCGGCCCGCATCGACGGCGCGGGCGAGTTGCGGGTCTTCTGGTCGGTGATCCTGCCGGTGTGCCGCCCGGCGCTCGGCGTGATCGGGGTCTTCGGCTTCACGATGATCTGGGACCAGTACCTGCTCCCGCTGATCGTGGCGCACGAACCCTCGCAGTTCACCCTGCCGATCGCGCTGCGCACCCTGCGCGCCGACGACCAGGTCGGCATCGGGGTACTCCTGGCCGCCGCGCTGCTCGCTCTGCTGCCCTCGGTGATCGCGTTCCTGCTCTTCCAACGCCAGTTCACCAGGGGCCTGTCGGCCGAGGCGGTTGGCCGGTAGGTATACCTAGGCCGGGCCCGAGCGGATCTAGGCAGGGCCGTCCGACCCGAATAGGTAACCGGTACCGATGGCAGCTAGCCCTTACCGCTGGAGGATGGAGTCACCACCGGGAACCGAAGGAGTGAGACGGCGATGATGGCCCATCCGGAACTTACCCGCTACCTCGCCCAGCTGCACCGTGACGACCTCCTCAGCGATGCCGAGCAGCAGCGCCTGCTGAACTCGGCCCGCCGACACCGTCGCATGTCGCTGCGGCGGCGAAAGTGAGCACAACCGCACGACGCCCGGCCGCCGTGACCCCGGTCACGGCGGCCGTTTCGTCGGTGGGCGCCGGTACCCTGGCGTCCGTGCGGAGCACGCGCATGGGTGCCAGCCCGGTCATGGTCGGCCGCGACGAGGAACTGCGCCAGCTGAGGCGACTCCTCGCCGCCGGACGGCCACGGGTCGCGATGATCGCCGGCGAGCCGGGGATCGGGAAGTCCCGGCTGATCGGCGAGTTCGTGGCCGGCCTGCCGGCCGGTACCGCGGTGCTCGTCGGGCAGGCCGAGCCCGGCTCGCTGGGCCGGCCGTACGAGCTGCTCCTCGACGCGCTCGACGGTGCCGCGGACGCCGACCCCGACCTGCTCGCCGCGCTGACCGACGCCGGGCGCAGCGCCGTCGAGCGGCTGCATGCCGGGATCACCCTCGTCGCCCGGCTGATCGGCGACCGCCCCGCGGTCGTGGTCTTCGAGGACCTGCACTGGGCCGACTCGGAGAGCGCCGCGCTGTTCGAGCGGGTCGCCGAGCTGCCGGGACACCGCCTGCTGATCGGCACCTACCGGCCCGAGGAGGTGACCTCGCGGCAACCGGTGGCCGCGCTGCTGGCCCAGCTGGAGCGCCGGCACGCGGTCACCGAACTCTGGCTGGACCGGCTGACGCCGAGCGATACCAGCGCGCTGCTCGCGGCGGCGACCGGCCGGCCGGTCCCGTACCGCGCGGCGATGGAGCTGCACCAGCGCACCGGCGGCAACCCGTTCTTCCTGGAGGAGCTGCTGCGCGGGTGCGTCGGCGAGGACCTGGCGGCGCTGGTCGAGCAGCCGCTGCCGTGGAGCCTCGCGGAGGTGCTGCGCCGGCAGCTCGGCGAGCTGGACCCGACCGCCCGGCGGATCGCCGAGGCGGCCGCGGTGCTCGGCCAGCGGGTGCCGTTCGACCTGCTCGCGACCGTCACGGGGGAGGGCGAGGAGGAGCTGATCGGAGTGCTGCGCGAGCTGGTCGCGCGCGGCGTGCTGACCGAGTCGGAGGACGACGCGTTCAGCTTCCGGCACGCGCTGCTCCGGGAGGCGTTGACCGCGTCGATGCTCGGCCGGCAACGCCGCCGGTTGCACGAGGCCGCCCTGGACGCGCTGCTGGCCGGCGGGGAGGCCGATCCCGCGCTGGTCGCGCACCACGCGTGGGCCGCCGGCCGGTACGACGACATGGTGGCGGCGGCCCGCCGGGGCACCGAGAGCTACCTCGCGATCGGCTCGGCGTACCAGGCGCTGCAGCTCGCCGAGATGGGGCTGGACGAGGTCGGCGACGACCTGCAGCTGCTCGCCGGGGCGGCACGCGCGGCGTGGCTGGCCGACCTGATCGACGACGCCACCCGGTACGCCCGGCGCTGGCACGACCTCTCGGACACCCCGCAGGACCGGGCCGCGGCGCTGTACCTGCTGGTCCGGCTCGCCTCCGACGCCGACCAGCTGCCCGAGATGAACGCTCGTACGGAGGAGCTGGAGGCGCTGCTCGACCAGCTCCCGCCCGGCGAGCACCAGGCCCGGGCGATGGTGGCGATCGCCCAGTCGATGATGCTGCGCGGCCGGAATGCCGAGAGCGTGGCCTGGGCCGACCGGGCGATCGCGATCGCCGAGACGTACGGGCTGCGCGACGTGACGCTGGCCGCGCTCGTCGAGCGGGGCTCCGCGCTGGTCGCCAGCCCGGCCACCCTGGACGAGGGCCGGGAGCTGCTGGCCGGCCTGGTCGAGCGGACGGAGAAGGTCGGGGAGTGGGTACTGGCCGCGCGGGCCATCAACAATCTCGTCTTCGAGCTGCCCACGACCTCGCTGACCGAGCAGGCCGAGCTGCTGGAACGGATGCGCGCCGACGCCGAGCGGGCCGGCTTCGAGGCGATGGCCGTGGCCGCGTACTTCTCCGGCCGGGCCCGGCTCGCCATGGCGTCCGGTGACCTCGGCGAGGCGCTCGCCGCCCTGGAGGAGGGGCGCCGGCGCGACCAGGCATTCCAGCGCCGGGGCCGGCGGATCGGATACCACTCGGTGCTGCTCGCCGGGTTGTCGCTGGAGAACGGCGACTTCGCCGTCGTGGACGACGTGCTGGCCGAGCTGTCGGCGGCCCCCGAGGCGGCGCCGCTCGCCCTGGCCGGGCTGCGCTTCCACCTGGCCTGCCGCCGCGACGGGCTGGCGGCGGCGCAGGCGGCGCTGGCGCTGCTGATGCCCGCGGTGGCCGCCTACGGCAAGCACAACGGCGACCTGGCGCACGATCTGGTGTCCGCCGCCATCTTCGCCGGCCTGCCGTACGAGCAGCTGCACGGGCTCACCGCCGTGCTGGTGGCGCCGGTGGGCTGCTGGCACTGGCTGGTGGACGCCCAGGTCGCGGAGGCCGAGGGCCGCACGGCGGACGCGCTGGCCGGGTACACGGCGGCGACCGGGAAGGACTTTCCGCCATCGGTGCGGGGGGCGGCCGAGGTGGGCGCGGCGCGCTGCCTGGCCGCGCTCGGCCGGTCGGCTGAAGCGGCCGAGGCGGTACGCCGGGCGGAGCCGCTGCTCGCCCGGTGGGGCGGCTGGCGGGTGGCGGAGCTGGTCCAGGTACGCGAGCGGCTGGGGCTCACGCCTGCCGACGGGAAGCGCGCGGTCACCGGTACCGCCGCGCTGACCCCGCGCGAGCGGGAGGTGGCCCTGCTGGTCGCCGACGGGCTCACCAACGCCGAGCTGGCCCGCCGGCTGTACATCTCGCCGAAGACCGCGGCCATCCACGTCTCGAACATCCTGCACAAGCTGGGCCTGTCGTCCAGGACCGAGGTCGCCGCGGCGGTCCGGCTGTAACGCTGGCGCTCGCTGCGCTCGCTCCGCCGGGCGGAACGATCGGCTTCCGGCCCGGGCGACCGACACTAGGCTGAAAAGCCGCGCCTGGCCGGTCAATGGCGTCGTCCGGCGCGACCGGCATCTACCGCCGTCGATAACGAGAACGTCGCACCCCTTGACCATCAGCCGTGGCCAGACGTACGTTCGCCCAACGGCCGTTCATCAATGTGTTTTTTGTTCACTATTTTGAACGGAGGAGCAATGGCACTCACCGCGGCACGACACCGCGTGACGGCGGCGGTCGCCGCCGCAATATGCGCCACCGCCGGCCTGGCCGCCTGCTCGTCGGGCTCAGGCGGTGGCGGTGCCACCCCCGCCGCCGACGCCTCCGGACCGCTCAAGGTCTGGGCGCGGGCGGGTGGCGACTCGCCAAAGGCGTACCAGGCGATCTTTGACGCGTTCACCCAGAAGACCGGCATCAAGATCGAGCCGACCTTCGCGCTCACCGACTTCGAGACCAAGCTGAATGCCGAGGTCGCCGCCCACAGCCTGCCCGACGTGGTCATCAACGACGCAGCCCAGCTGGGCAACATGAAGACCCAGGGCATCATCCGGCCGGTCGACAAGAGCAAGGTCGCCGGCGCGGACAAGCTCGCGCCCGGCTCCTGGGACGCGGCCACCGACCTGACCGGGAAGGTGTACGCGGTCCCGTTCTCGGCGCAGGCCAACCTGCTGTTCATCCGCAAGGACTGGCTGACCAAGCTGGGCCTGTCGGAGCCGAAGTCGTGGGACGACGTCATGGCCGTCGCGAAGGCGTTCACCACCCAGGACCCCGACGGCAACGGCAAGGCCGACACGTACGGGATCGACGTGCCCGGCTCCACCCAGCGCGGGTACATCTCCTGGTACTGGTCGTCGTTCCTGTGGCAGGCCGGCGGCGAGTACTTCCAGTCCTCGGGCAACGGCAAGTTCTCCGCCTCCGTCAACAGCGCGGCGGCGAAGCAGTCGCTGAAGTGGTTCGAGAGCCTGTACTGCGGCTCGCCGAAGGTGGTCCAGCCCAGCTCGCTCAACGACACCACCACCGAGACCAACAAGGCGTTCCAGACCGGTACGACGGGGATCTACTACACCGGGCCGTACGCGTTCGCGACGATGGACGCCACCGCCGTCAAGGGCAAGTACGAGGTGATCGCGCCACCGCCCGGACCGGGTGGCGCCAAGACTCTCGCCGAGGGGACGAACATCTACCTCATGGCCGCCAACCGGCCGAGCGGTAGCCAGAAGCTGGCCGAGTTCATGATCACGCCCGAGGCGCAGAACATCGGGATGACGAAGGTACCGTCGGCCACGATCGTCCGGCTGCCGGTCAACTCCGGCGTCGACGCGGCGAGCGCGCACAACGGCGACGCCCGGTGGACGCTCGCCCAGCAGGTGTACAAGGAGCAGGGGCACTACGAAGCGGTCAACATGCCGAACTGGACCGCCCTGCGCCAGGCCAGCTCCGACGCGATCAACACGGTGATCGCCAAGTGCGGTGACTCCGATGCCGCGCTGGACCAGCTCAACGACAAGCTCAACGGCCTGCTCAAGCAGCAGGGTGTGGCGGCGGGGTAGATGGCTGCCCTGCGCACGTCTCCCGCTCCGGTCGCGCTGCCCGCCAAGCGCGACCGGAGCGGTTCCCCAGGGCGTACCGTCCGGGAGCGCCTGGGCCGTTGGCTGACGCCCTGGCTGTTCCTCGCCCCGGCCCTGACGTTCTTCGCGGTGTTCAAGTTCTGGCCGAGCATCTGGGGGGTCTACCTCAGCCTGTTCAACGTCCAGCCCTACCTCGGCGACCGGTGGGTGGGGCTGGCCAACTTCAGCCGTACCGCCAGCGATCAGGATCTGCACGCCGCGGTCGGGCACACGGTGCTCGACGCGGGCGTCCAGGTGTACGGCTCGATGCTGGTCGGCTTCCTGCTCGCGCTGCTGCTGGAGGGGCCGGCCCGGCATGTGCGGATCCTGCGGACGGCGGTGTTCCTGCCGGCCGTCACCGCGATGGTCGCGGTCGCCGAGCTGTGGCACGCACTGCTCTTCCCCGGCCGGTACGGTGCGGTCAACAGCCTGCTCGGCGATGTCGGGCTGGGCCCGCTGCCGTTCCTGTCCAGCCCGCACTCCGCGCTGTGGACGGTGATGCTCGTCCAGATCTGGAAGCACGCCCCGTACGATATGGTGATCTTCATCGCCGGGCTCGTCGGCATCGACCGGGAACTCTACGAGCAGGCGAGCATCGACGGCGCGGGCGCCTGGCGGCGGCTGTGGAACGTGACCCTGCCGGCGCTGCGGCCGGTCACCACGATCGTGCTGATCCTGGCCACGATCCGCGGCCTGCGCGTGTTCACCGAGATCTACGTGCTCACCAACGGCGGGCCGGCCGGGTCGACCGAGTCGATCGTGACGTACGTGTACAAGACTCTCGTCGTCTACAACGACGGCGGGTACGCGGCGGCGATCTCGGCCCTGCTGCTGGCCGCCACGATCGTGCTCACCGCCCTGACGCTGTGGTGGCGGCGCCGGAGGGAGAACGCGTGAGGACGGCGACCGCACTCGGGCTGCGGCTGCCGCGCCGGTGGACCGCCCGGCGGGGTGGGCGGATCGCGGTACGGCTGGTGCTGTACGCGATCGTGGTCGGTGTCTTCGTGGTACCCCTGTGGTCGCTGGTCGCCACCGCGTTCAGCGCCGCCGACCCGAAGAACGGCGAGGTCATGCTCTGGCCGCACGGACTGTCCCCGCGCCACCTCACCACGGCGTGGCGGCTCGGCATGGGCCGCGGCCTGCTCAACTCGCTGATCGTCGTGGCCGTCGGGCTCACCCTGCAGATCGGCGTGAGCGCGTTCGCGGCGTACTCCCTGGCCCGCAAGCGGTTCCGCGGCGCCACCGTGGTTCTGCTCGCGATCCTGGCCACCATGATGATGCCCGAGGAGGTCATCGGCATTCCGCTGTACCTGGTGATCGGGCGGATGCACCTGCTGGACACGTACCCGGGGCTGATCCTGCCGATCGTCGGCTGGGCGCTGCCGATCTTCGTGCTCACCGGGTTCATGCGGCAGATCCCGCTGGAGCTGGAGGAGGCGGCCCGGGTGGACGGCGCCGGCGACCTGCGGATCTTCTTCCGGCTGATCATCCCGCTGTCGCTGCCGGCGCTGGGTACCTGCGCGGTGTTCGGCTTCCTGATGATCTGGGACCAGTACCTGCTGCCGCTGCTCGTCGTGCACTCGCCCCGGATGAGCACGCTCACCCTGGTGGTGACGAGCCTCGCGGCCAGCCAGGAGCAGGGTGAGGGGGTACGGCTGGCGGCGGCCCTGGTGCTGATGGTCCCGAGCATCCTGATCTACCTGGGCCTGCAGCGGCTGTTCGAGCGCGGCCTGCTCAGCGGATCTCTGAAGGGGTAGCGATGACACAACCCGGTACCAGCCTGGCCGGGCGGATGGACGGGCTGCTGTTCTTCCCGGTCACCCCGTTCGACCCGGACGGCGAGGTGGACCTCGACGCCTACCGGCGACACCTGCGCGCGCGGCTGGCGGCCGGGCCGGCGGCGGTCTTCGCGTGCTGCGGTACCGGCGAGTTCTTCTCCCTCGGCGTCGAGGAGTACGGCGCGGCCGTGGAAGTCGCCGTCGAGGTGGCTGACGGGCGGGTACCGGTCGTGGCCGGGGTCGGCTACGGGACGGCCCTCGCCGGGGCGTTCGCCGACGCGGCCGCCGAGGCGGGCGCGGACGGGCTGCTGGCGATGCCGCCGTACCTCGTCGACGGCGGCCAGGCCGGGTTGCTCGCGCACTACCGGCAGCTCGCCGACCGCAGCGATCTCGACGTGATCATCTACCAGCGGGACAACGCGGTCTTCACCCCGCAGACCGTCGTGGAGCTGGCCCGGCATCCGCGCATCGTGGGGTTTAAGGACGGCCGGGGCGACCTCGACCTGATGCGGCGCATCGTCGGGGCGGTACGGGCCGAGCACGGCCCGGACGCGCTGGTCTACTTCAACGGGCTGCCGACCGCGGAGATGACCCAGCTCCCGTACCGGGCGGCCGGGGTACCGCACTACTCGTCGGCGGTGTTCTGCTTCGCCCCGGACATCGCGCTGGCGTTCCACCGCGCGTACCGGGCCGGCGACGACGAGACCACCGACCGGCTGCTGGACGGCTTCTTCCGCCCGTACGTGGAGCTGCGCAACCAGGGGAAGGGGTACGCCGTGGCGCTGGTCAAGGCGGGGGTACGGCTGGCGGGGCTGGACGTCGGGCCGGTCCGGCCGCCGCTGGCCGAGCCCGACCCGGGCCACGTCGTCCGGCTCGCCGAGCTGATCGAGGTAGGGCGGGAGCTGATATGAGCGCGCTGAGGATCACCGGCATCGACATCACCCCGATCGCCGTCAAGGACCCCCCGCTGCTGACCTCGGTCGGCGTCCACCAGCCGTACGCGCTGCGCTCGATCGTCGAGGTGCATACCGACGCGGGCATCACCGGCATCTCCGAGGCGTACGGCGACGACCCGACCCTGGCCAACCTGCACGCCGCCGCGACGGAGCTGACCGGCCTGGACGCGTTCGACCTCAACGGCCTGGAGCGCCGGGTCGCGCTCGCGCTCGGGCAGGTCACCGCCAGCTCGCCGACCGAGCTGGTCGGCGCGCCGAGCGTGGCGAAGACGATCGCGTCGACGGTGTCGGCGTTCGAGGTCGCGCTGTTCGACGCGCAGGGCAAGGCGGTCGGCCGCCCGGCGTGCGACCTGCTCGGCGGCGCGGTCCGCGCGGCGGTGCCGTTCAGCGGGTACCTGTTCTACAAGTGGGCCGGGCACCCGGGGGAGGAGCCCGACGAGTTCGGCGCGGCCCTGGACCCCGACGGCATCGTCGCGCAGGCCAAGTGGCTGGTCGACCGGTACGGGTTCGGCTCGCTCAAGCTCAAGGGCGGGGTGTTCCCGCCGGACGAGGAGATCGCGGCGATCCGGGCGCTGCGCGCCGCCTTCCCCGAGCACCCGCTACGGCTGGACCCGAACGCGAACTGGACGGTCGAGACCGGCCACCGCGTCGCGACGGAGCTGGAGGGGATCCTCGAATACCTGGAGGACCCGACCCAGGGCATCCTCGGCATGGCGGAGGTGGCGGTGCGGACCAGCCTGCCGCTGGCCACGAACATGTGCGTCACCTCATTCGACGAGCTGCCGATCGCGATCCCCCGACGGGCCGTGCGGATCGTCCTGTCCGACCACCACTTCTGGGGCGGGTTCCGGGCCACCCGGAAGCTGGCCGGGATCTGCGAGGTCTTCGGCCTGGGGTTGTCCATGCACTCCAACACCCACCTGGGGGTGAGCCTCGCCGCGATGACCCACCTGGCCGCGGCGCTGCCCAACCTCACGTACGCCTGCGACACCCACATCCCGTGGCAGACCGAGGAGGTCGTCGAGCCCGGCACGCTGCGGTTCGTCGACGGGGCGGTACCGGTACCGGACGGGCCGGGGCTCGGCGTGACCCTCGACCGGGACGCGCTTGCCCGGCTGCACGAGCAGTACGTTGAGTGCGGGATCCGGCGCCGCGACGACATCACCCCGATGCGTGCCGTGTACCCGGACTGGACGGGAGAGAGGCCCCGCTTCTGATGGAGACCGCCGCGTACGTGTACCCCTGGGACGTGGTCGGGGACCCGGCCGCCGCCGACCTCATCGCCGGCCTGGGGCTGCACCACGTCACGCTCGCCGCCGTGTACCACGCCGCCCGCGCGCTGACCCCGCGGCACCCGCGGCACCGGGTCGTGGTGGCCGAGCACACCGCCGCGTACTACCCGCTGTCGACCGAGCGTTGGGACGGTACCCTGCTGCACCCGCCGCCGGCGCCGTGGACCGGCGGTACCGACGCGTTCGGGACGGCGGCCGGCGCGCTGGGCGCGGCCGGGGTGCCGGTACACGCCTGGGTGGTGGTCAACCACGTGGACCTGCCGGGGCCGGCCGAGTTCGCGGTCGTCAACGCCTACGGCGACCGGTACCCGTGGGCGCTGTGCCCGGCGCAGGACGCGGTGCGGGAGTACGGCCTCGGGCTCGCCGGGGACGTCGCCGAGCTGCCCGGCATCACCGGCGTGGAGCTGGAGTCGTTCGGCTGGTACGGCTTCGACCACCTCTCCGCGCACGACAAGGTCGGCGGCGTCCGGCTGACCGGCGCCGAGCAGTACCTGTTCTCGCTGTGCTTCTGCGACGCCTGCGACAGCGCGCTGCGGGCGGGCGGGATCCACCCGGACGAACTGCGCGACCGGGTGCGCGCCGCGCTGGACCCGGTGTTCGCCGGCGCCGTCCGGCCGGCGCAGCCCGAGGACGAGACCGGGGCGATCGACGCGCTGCTCGGCGCCGAGCTGTCCGCCGCCGTGCGGCACGCCCGGGACGCGGTCGTCGACCGGTACCGGTCCGCGGTCGTCGGCCGGATCCGCGAGCAGCGGCCGGACCTCGCGATCCTCGCCCACGCCAGCCCGCAGGCCCACCGCTACCTGGCGTTCACCGGAGTCGACGCCACCCGCGCGGACGGCCTGTTCGACGGCCTCGTGGTCAACTGCTGGCAGGGCCTTTCGGCGCTGGAGGCGACCCGGGCGGCCGCCGCACCCGGCCTGGGCGTGATGGCGAGCTTCCTGGCCGTCGGTGGCATGGGCGGGCGGCCGGACACGCTGGCCGAGCAGGGCCTCGCCGCGCGGGCCGCCGGCGCGGACGGCATCCGGCTGTACCACGCCGGCCTCGCGGGCAGCGGCGACCTTTCCGGCATCCGCGAGTTGACACAGAAGGGAGCGGACTGGTGACCGAGGTGTGGAGCGTCGACGCGCGCACCGGCGAGAGGGTGCGGCGCGTCGGCACGCACGCGACGGCGGAGGAGGTCGACGCGACGGTACGGGCGACGGCGGCGGCCGGGGCGACGCTCGTCGACGCCGGGCTCGCCGGCCGGGCCACGCTGCTGCGGGCGATGGCCGACGCCATCGAGGCGGACCGGGACGCGATCGTCGCCGCCGCCGACCGGGAGTCCGCGCTCGGCGAGGCCCGGCTGCGTGGCGAGCACGCCCGCACCGCGTACCAGCTCCGGCTGTTCGCCGAGGTGCTGGCCGACGGCGGGTACCTGGAAGTGGTCATCGACCACCCGGACCCGAACGCGATCCCGGCGCCCCGCCCCGACCTGCGCCGCATGCTCGTCCCGGTCGGCGTGGTCGGCGTCTACTCCGCGAGCAACTTCCCGCTCGCCTTCAGCGTCGCCGGCGGTGACACCGCGAGCGCGCTGGCCGCCGGCTGCCCGGTGGTGGTGAAGGCGCACTCCGGCCACCCGTACACCTCGGAGCTGGTCGCCGCGGCACTGCGCCGCGCGGCGGCGGCCTCCGGCTTCCCCGAGGATGTGCTCACCCTCATCCACGGCCGGCAGGCCGGCACCGACCTGGTCCGGCACCCGCTGGTCAAGGCGTGCGGCTTCACCGGCTCGCTCGGTGGTGGCCGGGCGCTGTTCGACCTGGCCTGCGGCCGGCCCGACCCGATCCCGTTCTACGGCGAGCTGGGCAGCATCAACCCCCTCGTCGTCACGCCGTCGGCGGCCGCGGAGCGGGCCGAGGCCATCGCCACCGGCCTGGCCGGCTCCTTCACCCTCGGCATCGGGCAGTTCTGCACCAAGCCCGGCCTGGCGTTCGTCCCGGCGGGCGAGGACGGCGAGCGGCTGATCGCCGCGCTGGGCGAGGCCGCCGGGCAGATCCCCGGCGGGCCGATGCTCACCCCGAGCATCCACACCGCGTTCGTGGAAGGCGCGGCCGCGCGGGTGGCGCACGCGGGGGTACGGACCGTACTGGCCAAGGACGGCGAGGTCTCCCCGCACGTGCTGGTGGCACCGGCGACCGCCGTCGACGACCTGCTCGTCGAGGAGTGCTTCGGCCCGCTGGTGATGGTCATCCAGTACGGCGGCGAGGACGAGCTGTTCCACGCGCTCGACAAGGTACCGGGCAGCCTGACCGCGACCGTCCACAGTGGAGCCGACGAGGGCAAGCCCGGCTCGTTCGCCGACCGGGTCGCGCTGCGGATGCGGGAGCGGGCCGGGCGGCTGGTATGGAACGGTTTCCCGACCGGCGTCTCGGTGACCTGGGCCCAGCACCACGGCGGCCCGTGGCCGGCGACCACCTTCTCGGCGCACACCTCGGTCGGTGCGACGGCGATCCGCCGGTTCCTGCGCCCCGTCGTGTACCAGGACGCCCCGGCCGGCGTGCTGCCGCCGGAGCTGGCCGAGGACAACCCGCT
>JBKPCQ010000131.1:0-6607 GCA_046727455.1 Actinomycetota bacterium
CCGGTTGCCGATCGCGGCCTGGATCGGCACCTCGAACTGCTGCCGCGGGATGAGCGCCCGCAGCTTCGCGGCGATCGCGACCCCGTAGTTGTACGCCTTGTCCTTGTGCACGATCGCGGAGAACGCGTCGACGGTCTCGCCCTGCAGCAGGATGTCCACCTTGACCAGGTCGGCCTGCTGCTCCCCGGACGGCTCGTAGTCCAGGCTCGCGTACCCCTTCGTGCGCGACTTGAGCTGGTCGAAGAAGTCGTAGATGATCTCTGCCAGCGGAAGCGTGTACCGCAGCTCGACCCGGTCGGTGGACAGGTAGTCCATGCCGAGCATGGCGCCCCGCCGGCCCTGGCACAGCTCCATGACCGCGCCGACGTAGTCGTTGGGGGTGAGCACCGTCGCGCGGACCACCGGCTCGTACACCTCGGCGACCTTGCCGCTCGGGAACTCGCTCGGGTTGGTCACGACATGCTCGGTGCCGTCCTCCATCACGACCCGGTAGACCACGTTCGGTGCGGTGGAGATCAGGTCGAGGTCGAACTCGCGCTCCAGGCGCTCCCGGATGATCTCCAGGTGGAGCAGGCCGAGGAAGCCGCACCGGAAGCCGAAGCCGAGCGCGGCGCTGGTCTCCGGCTCGTAGTGCAGCGCGGCGTCGTTGAGCTTGAGCCTGTCCAGGGCGTCGCGCAGGTTGGGGTAGTCGGAGCCGTCGATGGGGTACAGGCCCGAGTACACCATCGGCTTCGGATCCTTGTACCCGCCGAGAGGGGTGGTCGCCGGCCGCGCGTTGATCGTGACGGTGTCACCGACGCGGGACTGGCGGACGTCCTTCACGCCGGTCATCAGGTACCCGACCTCGCCGACGCCCAGCGCCCTCGACTTGATCGGCTCGGGCGAGATCACCCCGATCTCCAGCAGCTCGTGCACGGCGCCGGTGGACATCATCCGGATCCGGTCGCGCGCCTCGATCCGCCCGTCGATCACCCGGACATAGGTGACGACGCCCCGGTACACGTCGTAGACCGAGTCGAAGATCATTGCCCGCGCGGGGGCGGTCTCGTCGCCCACCGGAGCGGAGAACTGGCGGACGATCTCGTCGAGCAGGTGCGGTACCCCCTCCCCGGTCTTTCCGGACACCCGCAGGCAGTCCTCGGGCTCGCAGCCGATGAGGTGGGCCAGCTCCTCGGCGTACCTCTCCGGCTGAGCGGCCGGCAGATCGATCTTGTTGAGTACCGGGATCACGTGCAGGTCGTTCTCCAGGGCGAGGTACAGGTTGGCCAGCGTCTGCGCCTCGATGCCCTGCGCGGCGTCGACGAGCAGGACCGCGCCCTCGCAGGCGGCCAGGCTCCGGCTGACCTCGTAGGTGAAGTCCACGTGCCCCGGTGTATCGATCATGTTGAGGACGAAGCCCTCACCGCTCCGGCCGCCCTCGCGGACCCGCCAGGGCATCCGTACCGCCTGGCTCTTGATCGTGATACCGCGCTCGCGCTCGATGTCCATCCGGTCCAGGTACTGCGCGCGCATCTGGCGGGCATCGACCACCTCGGTGAGCTGCAGCATCCGGTCCGCCAGCGTCGACTTGCCATGGTCGATGTGGGCGATGATGCAGAAGTTCCGGATGCGTTCCGGGGCGGTGGCGCCGGGCTCGAGCGTCGGTGGCACGGTCATCCGTTTCATGGCTGGTCGGGATCTCCGGTCTCTATGCTCCCATGCCGCGGCCGGCGACCAGCCTCCGTGCCCGGGGACGCGGGGCGAGGCTCCCACCCGGTGGCGGGTGTCCGCCCGGGCCTGGCCGGCCGGCCGGGTGGCCGGCCGCTTTGTCTGGTGCCTGGGGAGCCTGGTAATCTGGCTCTTCGCGTGCGCGGTGTCGGTTCGTCGCGCGCGCCATCCCGAGACCCGAGCTACCCAGACGAGGCTGTCGCGTGGCGAACATCAAGTCCCAGATCAAGCGCAACCGGCAGAACGAGAAGCGCCGCCTGCGCAACAAGGCGGTCAAGTCGTCGCTGAAGACCGCCATCCGCAAATTCAACAACGCGGTTCAGGCCGGCGACGCCACGGCTGCCGAGGCGCTGCTCCGTGACGCGTCGCGCAAGCTGGACAAGGCCGCGAGCAAGGGCGTCATTCACAAGAACCAGGCCGCCAACCGCAAGTCGGCGATCGCCAGGCGACACGAGTCGCCGGCCGCCTGAGCCCGGCTCACCGACGCCGCCCGGCGGGACCGGGCGGCGTTTCGTGTCCCCGGTGGGGCTTGCGGCTCAGCGGGTACCGCCTCCACGGCGGGTACCGTCCCCGCGTCCTGTCCTCTCGTCGCGGGGCTGAGCATGGCGTCGTGAAGCCTGGGCGGCCGGTCTGCCCTCGCCCCGCCGGGCGCCCTCCACGGGCATCGCGATCCCGCCGCCGCGCGCCGCGCTCATCGCGAATACCGCACGTTCGAGCGCGTACCCGCGGTCGTCGGCGCCGCCCTTGACGGCCGCGTTGCACTCGGCGGCGACCCGCATCGCCTCGACCAGCCCATCGGCGGTCCAACCGCGAGACTGCCGCTGGGCCCGCTCCACCTTCCATGGCGGCAGGCCGAGCGTCGAGGCGAGCTGGTGCGCGCTGCCCCGCCCCGCGGCGGCCACCCGGGCCACCGTACGGACACCGTCGGCCAGCGCGTCCGCCATCGGTACCGGGTCCACGCCCACCTGCAGGGCCCAGCGCAGCGCCTCCAGCGCCGCCGGGATGTCGCCCACCATCGTGGCGTCGGCGACGGTGAACCCGCTGACCTCCGCCCGTCCCCGGTAGTAGCGGGCGACGGTCGCCGCGCTCACCCGGCCACCCGTGTCAGCCATCAACTGTGCGCACGCGGCGGCCAGGTCGCGCAGGTCGTTGCCGACGGCCGCGAGGAGAGCCTCCGCGGCGTCCTCCGGGCACCGGCCGCCGAGCCGGTGGAACTCGTCGCGCACGAAGTCGACCCGCTCCCGATGACGTGTGATCTTTCCGGCGTTGATCACGGTCGCACCGGACGCGCGGAGCCCGTCGGCGAACGCCTTGCCCTTCGCCCCTCCGGCGTGTACCACGACCAGGCACGCATCCGGGTCCGGGTCCCGCGAGTAGTCGAGCAGCGCTGCCACGACGTCCTTCTTCGCGTCCTGCGCGTTGCGGACGACAAGTACCCGCCGACCGCCGAACAGCGACGGACTGAGCAACTCCGCCAGCTCACCCGGGACGAGCGAGCCCGCCTCGAACTCGCGGACGTCGGCGTCCGGATCGACCGCTCGGGCACCGGCGGAGATCCTGGCAACGGCTCGCGCGGCGAGCAGATCTTCATCGCCGACAACCAGGCAGAGCTCCGGGGGGGCCGTGGTCACCGGAACATCCTCGCACGTCCAGGACGCTCCCGACCCGACCACGCAGATGGGTAGCAAGCTCACTACGGCGGGTGGCGACCGGGCGGGACACCGTGCCGCATCACACCGAGCCCGGATCCGTTCGTCAGGGCGGCGAGATCGCCGTCAACGTCGGTCCGCAGTACCGTCGCGCCCATCCGGCGCAGCATGTCGAGCATCGGCATGCTCGGGTGCCCGTACGGGTTGCCCACGCCCACCGACACCAGCGCCACCGCCGGGCGTACCGCCGTGAGGAAGCCCGCGTCCTGGTAGGCGCTTCCGTGATGCGCGACCTTGAGGACCTCGGCACGCAGCGCCGCGGCGCCCAGCGTGGCGAGCAGATCCGCCTGCTCCTCCACCATCGCGTCACCAGCCAGGAGCAGCCGCTGCCCACCCACCTCGGCGCGCACGACGAGACTGTTGTTGTTCGCGTCCGACCCGGTGCCCACGATCGGATGGACCGGCCCCAGCACGGTCAGGCGTACCGCTCCGACCGACCACGTCCATCCCGGCGACGGCACCGTCACCGGCGTACCGGCGGCGGCCGCCGCCGCGAGCGCCTTCCGGTAACCCTCGGCCGGTTCGGGCAGCTCGCTGGTCAGCACCTGCTCGACCCGGCGTCCGCGGAACACGCCGGCGATCCCGCCGACGTGGTCGATGTGGAAGTGGCTGAGCACCAGGAGCGGTACGTCACGTATCGCCAGCTCCGACAGGCACCGGTCGGTCGGGTCGGGCTGGGGGCCGGCGTCGACCACGACCGCCCGGCCCGCGCCGATCGGAAGCACGATCTCGTCGCCCTGCCCGACGTCGCACACAACCGCCACCGCCCCGGCCGGCGGCCATCCGGAGGCGACGAGTCGAACCGGTACCGCGCCGACCGCGGCCGCCACCGCGCATACCCCGATCACCAGCCGGATCACCGGGCGGCGGGTGGCCCACAGCGCCACCACCAGCAGAACGGCGAGCAGCAGCGCGCCGCCGGTACCCCCGGGCCAGGCCAGCACCCCACCAGGAGCGTGCGCGCCCACCCGGGCGACCGCCACCAGCCAGGTCGCCGGCCACGATGCGAGCCAGGCGACGAACTCGGCGGCGCCTGGCCATACCACGGACAGCAGCGCGGCGACGACCCCGAGAACGGTCGCGGGCGCCACGACCGGCTCGGCGACGAGGTTCGCGGGAACGGCGACCAGGCTCACGGTCCCTGAGATGCCGGCGATCACCGGCGCGCAGGCGACCGAGGCGGCGGCGGGTATCGCGAGCGCCTCGGCCACCGGACGCGGAACCCGCCGCCGGTGCAGCGCGTCCCGCCACGCCGGGGCGAGCAGCAGGAGGCCGCCGGTTGCGAACACGGACAGGGTGAATCCGGCGTCGTTGGCCAGTGCCGGATCGACCAGCAGGAGTGCCACCACGGAACCCAGCAACGCCGGTACCGCCGCGCGGGGCCGGCCCAAGGCAAGAGCGAGCAGGCCGAGGCCGCCCATGACGGCGGCGCGCAGGACGCTCGGCGACGGCCGGGCGAGGATCACGAACCCGACCAGCGCCACGCCGCACAGGAGCGCCGCACCGTACGGCCCGGTACGGCACCAGCGCGCTACCAGGAGGACGACAGACACCACGATCGCGAGGTTGGCGCCGCTGACGGCAACGAGGTGGGTCATCCCGGTCGCCCGGAAGTCGTCGGCCACACCGGGATCGAGCCGGGACGTGTCCCCGTCGACCAGCCCGGGCAGCAGCCCACCGGGCGCGGCGGGAAGCCGCGCGCAGACCCGGCGCAGTCCCGCGCGTAGCGCATCCGCCGCACGCTGCGGCCACGGCGCCGGCCCGACGTCGTCGGGCGGGCCGGAGACGGAGAGCACCGCGGCGTCGAGGTCACCAGGCCGGCCGGGCGCCAACCGGCCGCTCGCGGCCAGCCGGGTACCGGGGACGAGCCCGCGCCAGGCGGGGTCGGCGGCGAGGACCAGCACATCCACCGACAGCGTGAACTCCGGCCTGCCCGGCGCTGCGACAGCGCTCGCCGACGCAGGTATCGCATACGCGGAGGGCCGGCCGGCCACGCCGCGTACCGGACG
Organism: Actinomycetota bacterium; assembly: GCA_046727455.1. GTDB lineage: Bacteria > Actinomycetota > Actinomycetes > Mycobacteriales > Micromonosporaceae > AC-43. The sequence continues at coordinate 5,426 of JBKPCQ010000131.1, forward strand.
CGGGTCATCCGAAACCGTCAGTCGCATGTGGACGGTCGCCCGGTCGTGTACGAGTGCCGCCAGTGGCGCGGCGTCCCGCACGGTGACCCGGGCGGCGGTAGTTGCCGCACCGCAGGCGGCGCCGATCAGCAGCCCGACGAGGATCCAGCGCCACCGGTGCCTGAGCAGCCACCCGGTCACGCCGGCCAGCACCGCCGCCCCGAGCGCCAGCAATGCCCCCGAGTGCGCGGGAAGGTGGAGCGCGGCGAGGGCGGCGAGCCAGGTACCCCCGGCGACGCCGGCCAGCCGCAGGTCGGCGGTCATGCGCTCGCCGCGCCGCGGTGGCGCCACCGGCCGTTCGCTCATACGGTCACCAGCTCTTTGAGCTGCGCGAATCTGGCATCGCCGACACCGGACACCTTGCGCAGCTCGTCGATCGAGCGGAAGCCACCGTGCTGGGTGCGGTAGTCGAGGATCCGCTGGGCCAGCGCCGGCCCGACACCGGGCAGCGTGTCGAGCTGCGCGACGGTCGCCGTGTTGAGGTTGACCTTCCCGCCGGTGGGTGCCCCGGGGCCGGCCGGGTCCGGCGGCGGCGTCGCGCCGATGACCAGCAACTCGCCATCCGAGAGCTTACGGGCCAGGTTGACGTAGGACAGATCGACACCCGGCAGCGCACCGCCGGCGGCGTCGAGGGCGTCGGCCACGCGGGCGCCGGTCGGGAGCCGGTACAGGCCGGGGTGGACGACCCGGCCCTGAACCGCCACCACGATCGTGCCGGCCGGGGTGACCATGCCCGTGGATGCCGCCGGAGCACCGGAACCCGTCGGCACCACCGGCTCGGCGTGCGGCCGGGACCGCCAGGCGAAGTAGCCGGCGAGCAGCGCGGCGAGGAGCGCGACGACGACGAGCACCCGTACCCCGCGCCGGCCGGGATCGAACCCGCCGAGCGCCCAGCGCCCGGGCGGCGGCAGCGACGGCTCCGGATCGGGGTCGGAGTCCGGCGACCCGGGCCGCGCCGAGGCCGGCCGTCCTGCCGGCGCCGAGCCTGACAACGCCGGCGGCGGCACCGGACCCGGCGACCAGAGGTCGAGCCCCCGCCATACGGCCTCCGCCTCCCGCCGGCCCGGCAGGTCGGGCCAGTCCGGGCGTGGACCGGAAGGCCGGCCCGGCGCGTCGGGCCAGTCCGGGCGTGGACCGGAAGGC
>JBKPCQ010000132.1:0-8313 GCA_046727455.1 Actinomycetota bacterium
GCGCCGGGCTGGGCGGTGGCCCGGCCGGGTGCGCCGCCGTCTCGACCGGGAGCTGCGCGCCCGGTACCCGCTGCCGCAGCGGCGGCGGCGCGACCGCCGGCCCGGGTGGCGCGGAGCCCGGCTGTACCGGCTGCCGGCGCGGCGGCACGAACGCGTTCCACTGCCCGCCGGTCTCGATCGAGCGGCTCGCCCGGGTGAGCGCCTCGACGTCGAACGGTACCGCGCTGAGCGCCAGAGGCAGCCGGCCCGGCCGGGTCGCCTGCGCGTGCGCCGCCCCCACCGTCGCGGTCACGTGTAGCGGCGCGGGCGCCGATGTCAGCAGCCGGTCGCCGATCGCGATGGTGGCGGTCAGCCCACCGTCCGGGGTCGGCCACAGCGCGACGCCGAGACCGTGCCGGCGCGCCAACCGGCCGACCACGAACAGGCCCAGCACCTCGGTCGGCGCCAGGTCGAGCCGCTCCCGCCGGGCGAGCCGGGCGTTCTCCTCGGCCAGCCGCTCCGGGGACAGGCCGATGCCGTGGTCGATGACCGCGACCTGAGCGCCGAACGTTGCGGCCTGCGCGGTCACCGTCACCCGGGTGTGCGGCGGCGAGAAGACCGTGGCGTTCTCCATCAGCTCGGCCAGGATCAGGACGAAGTCGTTGATCAGATTAGGTACCAGGGCCAGCCCGGGGGGTACCTCGACGTCCACCCGCGGGTAATCCTCGATCTCGGCGAGCGCGAGCCGGACGACGTCGGTCAGCGGCAGCGGGTTGAGGTGCTCGTTGGTACTGATGGCGCCGGACAGGACCACCAGGCTGCCGGCGTTGCGGGACAGCCGGCTGGACATGTGGTCGAGCCGGTACAGGTGCTGCAGCCGCTCCGGGTCGCTCTCGTCCCGCTCCAGCCGGTCGATCACCGCGATCTGCCGGCCGACCAGGTTCTGGGTACGCCGGCCGACGTGGCCGAACATCTGCGCCACGTTGCGCCGGCTGGCGACCTGCCGCTCGACGAGCCGGACGGCCGTGCCCTGTACCCGCTCGAACGCGAGGGCGAGGTCGCCGACCTCGTCCCGGCCGCCGACCTCGATCGGATCGAGCTGGATCGGCGCCGGTGCCTCGGCCTCGTCGTCGGCGACCCGGACCAGCTCGGCCTCGGTGACCCGGGCGACCCGGTCCGCGGAGGTGGTCAGCCGGGTCAGCGGCCGGACCACCGCCCGGCCCACCAGGATCACCAGCAGTACCGCCACGACCAGGACGAGGAAGGCCAGCCCGCCGACCGAGTACGCGGTGATCAGCGCGCGGTTCTGCTGCTGGTTGACCTCGCCGGTGACGTCGTTGATGATCTTCTGCTCGACCACCCGCCCCACGCCGATCGTCGACTCCAGGGCCGGGAAGACGACCTCCGGGGTCAGCTTCCCGAAGCTCGCCACGGGATCCGCGTCGACCGACCCGTTGAAGTCCTTGCCCAACCGGGCGGTCGCCACACCCTGCACCTGGTTGTACAGCGCCACCTGCGCGGCGGTGGCGAACGTGGTGACCCGGTTGGACTGCGCCTGGAGGACCGCCACGTCGGCCAGGAACGGCGCGAGCGCGCGGACGTCCTTGGCGAGGACGGCCACCAGCAGCTCGGCCGCCGCGATGCTGATGTCCTCGTCGGTGCGCAGCACCGCGTCCAGCGCGACCACCTGGCGGCCCGCGGAGGTCTTGACGTCCACCCCGTCCTCCAGCCGGAGCGCGTCGATCAATCCCTTGATCACCCCGTTGTACCCGGCCATCAGCTTGTCCGGCGCCGCCGCGCCCCGGAGGATCGCCCCCCGCAGGTCGCCGAGGCCGCGGACCGCGTCGAGCGCCTTGACGACGCCCGCGTCCGGGTGCGCGCCGAGACCGCCCTTGACGTCGGCGACGTGCGTGGTGACGGTGGCCGCCTGGGTCTGCAGCCGGGTCGGCTCGACCATGCGGCCCAGGTACCCGACCGAGAGCAGCCGTTCCTGCTGCAGGTCCTGCACGAGCGAGCCGACCTGGCCGGCGACCCGGACGCTGTGGGCCGTGTCGGCGGCCCGGCTGGCCTGGTCGACGCGGCTGCGCACGACGGGCACGGCGAGCACGACGACGGCGACGAGCGGGATGGTGACGAGGAGGGCGAGCTTGCCCCGGATACGCAACCTACCGAGCAGCACCGGACCTATGACCGCCTCTCCAGATCACGTCCAGCCGTTGGGGGTGATCGCCAGCACCCACGGCAGAAACCTAGTCCAGCCGCCGCCGCCATGCTCTCGGCGAACAGCTATTTCTGCTTGTCAAGCGACGCGCGTCACTGGCTGAGATCGCGCTCTCACTTGCCGTCCCGAATGTACGCGTGATTCGCCGTCGTATGCGAGCTGTGTCGCGAGTCGCAGCATCCGCATACCATATCGACTCGCGCGCGTCATCCGGTCAACACGTCGGAGAGCGTGGCCGGGATCAATCCGCGCTGCTGGAGGCCGTCGAGGATCAGCGGCAGCGCGGCGCCGGTGAACCGCGCGTTCGCCTCGGTCAGGTGGAGGATCACGACCGACCCGGGTCGCACCCGGTCCAGCACCGCCCGCACGATGGGTGGGAACGAGGTGGCGAACGGATCGCCGCTGATCACGTCGCCGTCGACGACGGTCAGCCCCAGTGGCGCCAGCGCGGCCAGGGCCGCGGGATCGTGACACAGTCCCGGGAAGCGGAAGTAGCGGGTCTGGTGACCGCCGTACGCCGCGATGATGTCGAAGGCCCTCGCCACGTCAGCGGCCATCTGGTCGGCCGGAAGCCGGCCGAGGCCGTAGCAGCGGGGCGTGAAGCCCTGGTGCGCGAACGAATGGTTACCGAGTTCGAAGAGCGGGTTGGCGGCCAGCCGCGCGGTCAACTGCGGGTAGCGCCGCACCCACTTGCCGGCGAGGAAGATCGTGGCCGGAACGTGCCGCTGTTCGAGCAGGTCGACGATGCCGACGTTGGCGTACGACGCGACCTTCCCGGTGTCCAGCTCGTGCAGCATCGCGTCGGTCATGTTCGTGTCGAAGGTCAGCGCGACCTTGTTGCCGGTACGCGGCCCGTGGTCGACGACCGGCGGCGCGGTACCGGGTGGGGTGGCGCCGGGTAGCCGCGATCCTTGCGGCGACGGCGACGGCGACGGCGACGGCGATGGCGAGGACGACGGCACCGGCACGGCCGCCGGGACCGGCACCGGCGTGCCCGGGCCGGCCGGTGTGCTCGGGCCGGCTGGTGTGCTCAGGCCCACCGGGCCGCCGTGCCCTGCCGTACATCCGGCGAGGACGAGCGCGATCAGCACGGCACAACTGATCAGCACGGCACAACTGGCGGAACGGGCCAGCTCAACGCGCGGGCGATCGCTCATCTAGCGGCTGACCGCCGCCTCGTACAAGGCGGCGCGCATCGCCTCGACCGGCGCCGGTACGCCGGTGAAGAGGGTGAACTGGCGCACCCCCTGGGCCAGGAGCAGATCCAGCCCGGACGCGATCTGGCAGCCGGCCGCGGCCGCCGAGGCGGCCAGCGGCGTGGGCCACGGGTCGTAGATCGCGTCGAACAGTACCGTCCCCGCCCGCCAGGGCACCACGACCCCGTCGGCCACGCCCTTCGGAACCGTGGAGATCACCAGGTCGGCCCGACCGCACTCGGCGGCCGTGTCGAACCCGCGGTACGACAGCCGCAGCCCAAGGTGCTCGGCGACCGGCCGGAGCGCGTCGGCGGCGTTCGGGCGGCGGGCGTACACCGTCACGCCCGCGGCGCCGAGGTGCTGCGCGGCGGCGAGGGCCGCCCGGGCGGTACCTCCGGCACCGAGGATGGCCGCGTGGTCGACGGTGGACAGTCCGGCCGCCCGGAGCACGTCCACCATTCCGGGCGCGTCGGTGTTCTCCGCGTACCAGCCGTCCGGCCGGCGTACCAGTGTGTTCGCCGCCCCCAGCGCGGCCGCCACCGGGGCGACCTCGTCGGCCACCGTGAGCGCGACCTCTTTCAGCGGCATGGTCAGTGACAGCCCCACCCACTCCGGTCCCAGCGTGCCCAGCAGGCCGGCCAGTTCGGCCTCGGCGCACTCGAACGCGGTGTACCGCCAGCCGGTCAGCCCCGCCGCCGCGTACCCGGTGTTGTGGATCACCGGGGACAGCGAGTGCGCGATCGGCTTGCCCAGCACGGCCGCCCGACGTTCGCTCACAGCACACCGTTCTTCTTGGCCAGTGCGATGTTCGCCGCGTGCTCCTGCTCGGTGGTCGCGAACGCGGTGTGACCGTCCTTGTCGACCGTGACGAAGTACAGGTACCCGTTCTTCGGCGGGCCCATCGCGGCCTTGAGCGCGTCGGCGCCGGGGTTGCTGATCGGCCCGACCGGCAGGCCCGGCTTGTCGTGGGTGTTGTACGGGTTCTGCGGGTTGTGCAGGTCGGACTGGGTGAGGTTCTTGGAGGTCTTGCCGGGCTGGCCGGAGATCCGCAGCCAGTAGTTGGCGGCGGCGTCCACCTGCAGGCAGCTACAGGGGAACTTGCCGCCGTACGCCCGGTTGTAGATGACCCGGGCGATCCCCGCCATGTCGTTCGGGAACTTGCCCTCGACCTGGGCGATCGACGCGGTGATCAGCGCCTCGAACGGGGATATGTGCAGGTTGTTCTGGACCTGGTTGAGGAAGTCGAGCTGGGTCATCTCGGTGGTGAAGTTGGCGACGATCTTCTTGAGGATCGTGGTGGCGTCGAGGCCGGGGTCGAACTCGTACGTCGCCGGGTACAGGAAGCCCTCGATCGACTTCTGTACCGGGTGGCCGTCCTGCCGGCTGAACCACTCCGGCGCGATCCCCAGGGCGACCGGGTCCTTGGCGGCGTTCTGGAAGTCGGCCACCGGGATGTTGGTGGCCTTGGACAGCGCGGTGAACACGTCGGTCGAGATCTCGCCCTCGGTGATCGTCACCGCGCTGGACACCCGGTTGGCGAGCGTGTGGTCGGCGTTACGGGCGAGCAGCATGTCCAGGGCCTTGGACGCCTTCATGTGCTGGCGCAGCTTGTAGTAGCCGACCTCGATGGTCTTGCTCTGCGGGTTGGCGTTGAACGCGTTGACGAACGCCTTCTCGCTCTTGACCACGCTGGCCTGGAAGAGCTTGGCGGCCATGTCCTTGCCGCTGTCGTCGGGGGCGATCCGGACGGTCACCGGCGCGTCCCCGTCGCCGGAATAGTCCGGTATCGCGAAGAAGATCTTGACCTTGCCGACGCCGTACCAGCCGCCGACGCCCAGCCCGCCCAGCAGGATCAGGGTGACGAACAGGGCGAAAAAGGAGCGGCCCCGCCGCCTACGGGGTCGCCCCCCTCGGGCCTGCGGGGCGCCTCGTGCGCCACGCCGACGACGGTGTCTCCCCCGCTCGTACTCGTCCTCGAACGAGAGGTCCAGGTCGCCGATCATCACATCCGCCTCCGCTGGGTGTCCAACCAGCTTTGCAGGATCTCCACCGCGGCGGCCTGGTCGACCACCGAGCGTTGCCGCCTCCCCCGGACGCCACGTTCGGCCAGCCTACGGGAGGCGACGACGGTCGACATCCTCTCGTCGGCCAACCGTACGGGAATCGGCATGATCGCGCGCGACAATCGCTCCGCGTAATCGCGTGCCTCCGCTGCGGCGAGCCCCTCCCGGCCGGCGAGCGTCACCGGAAGCCCGACCACCACCTCCACGACCTCGTGTTCAGCCACCAGCCGGGCGATCACGGACACCCCGTCGTCGTCTGCGGCGCGCCGTACGGTGAGTAGCGGCGTTGCGAGGATCCCATCGGGATCGCTCACTGCGATGCCAACTCTCACCGTCCCGACATCGACGCCGAGCCGGACACCGCGCCGCCACGTACCACTACTCAGCGGTGATCAACTTTTCATCGTGAGCCGGCACCTGGGCCGGATCAGCAAGGCGGCGCTCGATCGCGGTGAGGAGCTGGGGCGCCTCGTCGGCCGGTACCCCGCCGCCCTGCGCCAGCTCGGGGCTGCCTCCGCCGCGGCCGGACAGCGCCCCCTTGACCAGGTCGGTCGCGGACAGCAGGCGGCCGACGCGCGCCGGGTTGTTGGTCGCGACCACCAGCGACGCCTTGCCGCCCGACCGGGACGCGACGGCCACCACCGCCGGCCGGTCCGCCGGGATCTTCCCGCGGATCTCCTGCGCGAGGGTACGCGCGTCGTTCGCGCTGGTGCCCTCCGGCGCCTCGGTGCCGACGTACGCGACCCCGCGCACGTCCTTCGCCGCCGCCGCGAGGCCCGCCGCGTTGCCCAGCACCATCTGCGCGCGCAGCTTGTCCAGCTCCTTCTCCGCGTCGCGCAGCGCCGCCACGGTCTGCTCGACCCGCTCGGCGACCTGGTCGTTCGGTACCCGGTACAGCTCCGCGAGGCGGGACACCAGCAGGTGCTCGCGCGCCAGGTAGCCGAACGCGTCGATCCCCACCAGCGCCTCGACCCGCCGCACGCCGGACCCGATCGAGGACTCGTGCAGGATCTTCACCAGCCCGAGCTGGCCGGAGCGCGCGACGTGGGTACCCCCGCACAGCTCGCGGGCGTAGTCGCCGACCTCGACCACCCGGACCTCGTCGCCGTACTTCTCACCGAACAGCGCCATCGCGCCCAGCCGCCGCGCCTCCTCCTGCGAGGTGATGAACGCGCGCACCTCCAGGTCGTGCATCAGCACCTCGTTGACCTGCTGCTCCACATCGTGCAGCACGCTCGGCGGCACCGCCTGCGGGGTGTTGAAGTCGAACCGCAGCCGGCCCGGCGCGTTGAGCGAACCCGCCTGGGTCGCCGACTCGCCGAGGAAGTTGCGCATCGTCTGGTGCACCAGGTGGGTCGCGGTGTGCGCGCGGGACACCGCCCGGCGCCGGTCCACGTCGATCTGCGCGTACGCGTCCGTGCCGGGGACGATCTCCCCGCGTAGCACCCGGCCCCGGTGCACGATCAGCCCCGGTACCACCAGCTGCACGTCGTCGACCTCGACCTCGCCGTCGCCGATCCGGATCACCCCGGTGTCCGGCTGCTGGCCGCCGCCTTCCGCGTAGAACGGTGTCACATCCAGGACGACCTCGACCTCGTCGCCCTCCGCCGCGCCCGGCAGCGGAGTGCCGCTACGGTCGAGCACCGCGCGCAGCCGGCTCTCCCGCGCCACCTCGTGGTACCCGGTGAACTCCACCGGGCCGCCCTCGTCGAGCACGGCGCGGTAGCCGGACAGGTCGGCGTGGCCGGTCTTGCGCGCCTGTGCGTCCGCCTTGGCCCGCTGTCGCTGCTCGGTCATCAGCCGGCGGAAGCCCTCGGTGTCGACGTCGAGCCCCTCCTCCGCCGCGATCTCCAGGGTCAGGTCGATCGGGAACCCGTACGTGTCGTGGAGCTGGAACGCCTTCTCCCCCGGCAGCACCACCGCGCCCGCCTTGCGCGTCTCGCCGATCGCGAGGTCGAGGATCGCGGTACCCTGGCGCAGCGTCGCGAGGAACGCCTCCTCCTCGCCGTACGCGTACTGCGAGATCCGGCCGTACTCCCGCGCCACCTCCGGGTACGACGGCGCCATGCAGTCGCGCGAGGCGGGCAGCAGCTCGGGAAACGCCGGTCCGTTCCAGCCGAGCAGGCGCATCGCCCGGATCGCCCGGCGCATGATGCGCCGCAGTACGTATCCGCGTCCCTCGTTGGACGGGATCACCCCGTCGCTGATCAGCATCAGGGACGTACGGACGTGGTCAGCGATCACCCGCAGCCGTACGTCGTCCGGGTGCGACGCGCTCGCCGCGTGCCCGGACCGCACCCCGTACACCTTGCCGGTCAACTCCGCCGCCCGGTCCAGGATCGGCTTGACCTCGTCGATCTCGTACAGGTTGTCGACGCCCTGCAGGATCGACGCGATCCGCTCCAGGCCCATGCCGGTGTCGATGTTCTTCGCCGGCAGGTCACCGACGATGCGGAAGTCCTCCTTGCTCCGTACGTCCGTGATCTCGTGCTGCATGAAGACGAGGTTCCAGTACTCCAGGTACCGGTCCTCGTCGACATCCGGCCCGCCCTCCTTGCCGTAGTCGGGCCCGCGGTCGTAGTACAGCTCGGAGCACGGGCCGGCCGGGCCGGGGATGCCCATCGACCAGTAGTTGTCCTTCCGGCCCCGGCGCACGATGCGCTCCAGCGGTACCCCGGTCTCCCGCCAGATCTCGACCGCCTCGTCGTCGTCGAGGTAGACGGTGACCCAGATCCGCTCCGGGTCCAGCCCGAACCCGCCGTGCACCACAGGCTTCGTGGACAGGTCCCAGGCCAGCGGGATGGCCCGCTCCTTGAAGTAGTCGCCGAAGGAGAAGTTGCCGTTCATCTGGAAG
>JBKPCQ010000133.1:0-8716 GCA_046727455.1 Actinomycetota bacterium
AGCTACGCCAGGAGCAGGCGCGCCGGCAGGCTGCCCGGCGGGAGGCGCTCCGCCGTGCCGCCGCCGCCCGGGCCGCGGCGCAGCGCGAGTCGGTACGGCTGTCGCAGCGGTACGTGCGCGGGCGGCCGTACGAGGCGCGCGCCGCCGGGTACTGATTCGCGGTACCCGGCGGCGACCTGTTAGCCTAGGCGCCGGTCCCGAGGGCCTCGGGACGGTCAGGGGCTGTGGCGCAGACCGGTAGCGCACCTCGTTCGCATCGAGGGGGTCAGGGGTTCAAATCCCCTCAGCTCCACCAAGAAGCAGCAGGTAAAGGGCAGGATTCCGCGATTCGGGATCTTGCCCTTTGATCGTTTGTCCGTTTGGCGTCCGTCGGACGAGCCCTCAGTCCGCGACACGGTACGGCACCACGTCGAGACGACCAGTGTGATCTTGGAGATCGAAGCGAACAAGACGGCGGCATTGGCGGCCCTGCGCCAGGTTCGTGCCCCCGGCGGGGCACCAACCTGCGCCGCCCTCCCGCTCCCGCGCCTCGCAGGGACACCGGGCACCGGCATCGGGTTCATGCCCCCGTTTACCCCCCGGAAACCCCTTCCAGGTGGTGACCATCAGTGACAGGCAACGACCACGGCCTGGCGACGTTCGTGCAGCTCAGTGCATGAATCCGACGACCAATGACAAGCCTCAGACCATGACGGTCGGTAAGAGGGGGTTCTGACAACTAATGACAAGGCCCGACGAAGGATCGGAAACAGGAAGTCATCGGTTCAAGTTCTCGCTCACCCGGGCGCGCGGCTGCCATTCGAGCCTACGATCCTCTGAACTACCTCGACAAGCCCTACCTCAGTCAGGCAGTGGAACTGGTTCCAGCCCGTTTCGCCGTGGTTGTCGGCACCTACGCAGCAAGACCGCGCGCCCGCCGCCGCACGGAAAGCGCGCGCCGAACGCGAACCTCACCCCGCCCTGGTTGTCAGCGATCTTGTAATTCCCCCGTTTGACGGGGTTTCGATCAAGCAATTCCCCCAGCCGGTCACGTAATTCCCCCAGGGGAGCACGTGCGTGGCGTCGGGGTCGGGAACGCGAATGACCAGGGCTGGGATGACAATCGTGCTGGTGAAAGGCGCATGGCAGCTTCCGCCACGGGGCTGATCACGCAGTGGGTGGCATGTCGGTGTTCCCGCATCACCGGGGACACCGGCGCCCTCCAGTTGCTACAGGTGCTGCGCCGCGGCGCAGCGTTCGTGGTACAACGCAAGCGACTGGATGCTGCCGGCAGCATCTGGGGAGCGCGATCACCGAGTGGCATGCCTGACGATCCACTATCGGTTGCCGGATGGCGACCACCGGGTCTTCGCCCGGTCGAGGAAGGACGGCTGCAGCGCCGAGTCGGTTCCGGTCACCACGTCGTCGAAGCCGGGCAGGAAGCTCGTCTTGCGGCTGTGCTGCGCGTACACCTCATCGATGACCTGCTGCCACTGGGCTGGCTGGTCTGCCTGCTGGTAGCAGTGCTTGGCGTGTTCGAAGTACCGCAGCGCGGCGCCGTAGTACTTGCTCTTGCCCGCCTTCAGGATGCGCATGCCCTGAGCCCGCCAGATCCGGGCGGCCTCGCCAGGGTGGCCTGGTTCCAGCGCGGTACCTGCTTGTTCTGCTGTGTGGTGGCCGACGCCTTCCAACGAGCTGTCGGAGGTGCGCGCGGCCAGCTGCCGGAGGCGTCCGGTCTCGTCGGTGTGTAGCAGCAGTTCGATCACCGCAGGCAGGTAGCGGTCGACGTCCAGGGCTGCGGTGATGGCTCTGTCGTGCCAGGCGGGGCGCTCGGCTTGCGGGACGAACGTCATCAGGTGGTCGTAGGAGTACCGGTCGGGGTGCCTGCGGTAGCCGGCCCAGGCCGTCTCCAGCGCCTGCTCGCCGTGACCCAGGTCGGCCAGGAGCCGTGGTTTGAGCTCGGCGAGGCTGTGCGCGGCGAAGGACGGGTACGGCCGGTCGGCGTCGAGTTCCAGGCCACGCTCCACCCAGGACAGAGCCTGGGCCGGGTCGTCCCTGGTGACCAGCAGGTTCGCGACCGTGAGACAGTCGTCGGTGGTCGGGCCGGTGCGGTCGGCAAGCTCGACGTACGCGTCGAGGTCACCTCGGGCGGCGTACAGGGACCGCAGCGCCTCGGCCCACCGTAGCGCCTCGGCCCGTCGTCGACGGGCGGCCTGGTCCGATCCTACGGAGGCCGGGGCGGCCTGGTCGGCGGCGTCGAACCGGCCCCGGATCTGGTCGATGAACGCCACGAGGCCAGCTTCGTCGAAGACGGTGGCGATCTCGCGTTCCAGCCGGTGGCAGAAGCCGTACTGGTCGTTGTCCATCCAGGCCAGCAGACGGGCCGTGGTCTGCCGCGGGGACGCCGCCGCGGCCTGGCGGGCCGTGATCCAGCCACTGATCAAGCCCTGGGCGAACATGCCGAAGCTGCCGCTGGAGTCGTCGACCTCTTCGGCTTTCTCGTAGCACCCGGCCAGGAACGTCTCGTACAGGGTGGTCGCCCGTTCGGGATCGTTGGCGACGAGCCGGCCGATGGCCGCCGCGACCTGTTCGAGGCCGTCGACGAACCGGAAGCAGCCCCGGTCGGATATGAACCGGCCTGGATCGAGGGCGTGTTCGATCTCAGCTTCCATGGGGTCCGGGCGGTTGCTCGTGGTGCTCACCGGGACCTCCGTCGGGAACGTTTGCTGGTCGGCTGGGGCTCGGCGCGGACCGCGTGGAAGCCCGAGTCGTCGCCGAGGTGGAAGAAGATGCGACCGTCGAGCGTGCCGTCGTCGGCGAGACCGGCCCAGCCACGACCGGTGACCTGGTCGCCCTCGTCGCTACCCTCCCAGGTGAACTCGACGCAGGGCCGCCGCCCGTCGCGGGTCGCCTCGCGGCAGTCCATCCACCCCTCGACCGCGATGAACCCGAACCGCCCGGTCCGGTCACGGTCGAACTCGATGAACGCGGGCTCCACCAGGTCGATGGCGTCGGCATCCCACAACTCCATCGACGTGATCCGCCACCGGCCGGTGAAGTCTTTCAGGCTCGTCATCCGGGTCTCTCCACGTTCCTGTATGTCGCCGCTGGGAACGACCCGGCGGCCGATGCCGGTTCCCGAGGGCATCGTATGGACGTCTTCGTGGGGTCGCGGCACTCGGGCTTCCCGATCCGCCGCGTGCGCGCCCGCAGCCGTGCCCGCCGTAGGCGAGACCGACCACAGGGCGTCGCTCGGCGGGCCTGGTCAGGGTCGCAGGAACGCCCGCTGCCGGTTGCTCAGTGGGGTGACGCCGGGCAACGGCGTTCGGTCGAGAAGTCCTGCCTTGTACCGCCGTAGTAGCGCCTCCCCGTCGCTCGGCCAGGTGAAGCGGGGCTTGCCCAGTAGGCGGGCGAAGACCCGGCCGGCCCGGTCCAGGTCCTGCTCAGCGAGCCTACGCAGCACGATCGGGGGAATTCTCTGGCTCTTGAGGTACCCGCTGACCGCCTCCCGGCAGCGGCGGCCGGCGATCAGGGCCGGATCGGCGAACACGTCGCGAACGAGCCGGTACTCCGGCAGGAACCACAGCCCTTCAACCTCGTCGAACATGACGCCGACGGTCTCGGCCTGTTCAAGATCGGACGATATCGACATCTGGGGTACCGGAGGTGGCTGCTCTTCGTCCAGGGCGTCCGGGTCCATGGACGCCGCCGCCTTGCCCGGCGCCGGACTCCGAGCAGCACTGATCCGTGTGGCGTGATAGTTCCAGAACCCGGCCAGCCCGCCGGCGAGTTCGTGCCCGGCGACGATGGCCAGATCGGCACCGAAGAACTCGACGAAGTGCCCGTGGAGTCGGCGATGGAGTTTCCAGCCGAGGGCGAGTTTGTCGGGGTTACGGAACACCGCGGCCGGGCAGGTGTTGGCCAGTTCGGCCGCGGCCCGGCACATCTCGCGGCGAGCTTCGGGCGGCGCGGAGTTGAGCGCTCCGGACAGCAGCCATTCATCGCCGAGCGGCACGACCCTGGCCCATAGGATGCTCTCCGGGACGAATTGTCTGAGCAGTTGCGGACCTGCGTTGGAACGGACCCGGTAGGCAAGTTCGTCGACCAGGTTGACCATGATTGCGGTGTCGCCGTCGTGGCGTTCGACCTCGAAGATGCCCTCTACGACCTTCTCCCAGCACAGGAGCATGGCGCGTTCGGCCTCCGGCAGCTCGGGCCGGGACGCGACAAACTGTTCCACAACCGTTCGGCCGTCGCGAGTACGGTGCTCCAGCACGAAGCGGTCCAGAAAGTTGATGTAGTCGACCTGGTTACTGGGCTCGGCCGTCGCGAACCGGTTGGCGTAGGCCGAACGGAACTCGTTGGCGAAGCGCTGGCTCTTCCCGAAGGCGACGAGCGCCGCCTTCAGCGGGCCGCTGCGTTGGAGCAGGTCGTCTGCTGCTGCGGCGGCGGAGGGGTCCGGGATGCCCTGGTTCACCGGGCGATTCTGTCAGAGCGCCTCGATGCGTCCTCGTGCCCGGGCAGAGCCCTGCGGAACGAGCCTCTGCCCGGCTACGCCCCGCCGAGCACCGGAGATCTGATCCGCGCCCGGTTGGGCCGGTTGCCGGTCGAGACGTCTCGCATGGCAGGCTCGCGGGGATGGGCGGACGAGCGGGCAGCGGACGTGCCAGCCGGCGGGGACTACCGGCGCGGCGCCCCGGTCGGGGTGGCCCCAGCAAGCGACTGCGCGTTCCCGAGGCGCGTGCGGTGTACGCCGCCGCGATTGCCGACAGCGCCGAGTTGATGGCGGCTGCGGACGCGCTGGACGCGGAGGTCTGGGTGGCGTCCAACATCTCGGCGATGCGGATCGACGTGCCGACCGACGAGGCGTTCACGGTACTGCTACTCGATCTCATCGATGAGGCGGAGCGGGACGGCCGTGCCAGCTGCGCCGTCCTGCTGGCCGCGATGGCGGCGATGGGTCCCCGGGAGGTCGCCGGTGCCGCGGGTGCGGCGGCCGACCGGGTGACCGGCCGGGCCGGCCGGCGTCGTGGCACCACCGTCGAGGCCGAGGTGCCGCTGCCGTCCTGGATCGGCCTGCTGGGCAGGGCCACGGTCGGGGAGTGTTTTCTGTGGACCGATGAGTTCGGCGAGTACTGCCAGGTGTTCTGCGAGTTCGTACACGCCGACGGTGGCCGCAGGCATGGGCTGAACGTCACGATCGACACGGCGTTCCACGGCGTGGTGTCGGCGATCGACATGGTGTCCCAGCCGGCCAACCTTGATCGCACCATGGCGGACCTGCGGCGTGGAAAGCCTGGCAGGGGCCGGGTCGAGTCGATCGGCGCGCAGCGGGCCCGCAGCCTGGTGCTGGCGGCGATCGAGGCGTCGCGTGACCGGGAACGCCCGAAGCTGCGCAGCGGGCCGGAGCCGGACGAACTGTGCTACGCGTACCTGCCGCTGCTGACCTGCCGGATGCTGGGCATTCCCGCCGGTGAGCCGGCGCCGCAGCAGCCGCCGGTGGAGACGGCACCTGCCATGCTGGCCGAGGCGTGGCCGACCAGCCGCCGTACCGAGCTGGTCGATGCGTTCCTCGCCGCGCACCCGCACGGGTGGGACCACCCGGTGACGGACCGGATGTTCGCCGAGCGCGTCGTGGACGCGAGTATCGAGGTGCTCGGGTTCCCGCCCGACCGGATCGGCCCGATCACTGCCGCCAGGCTGTTCGGGGAGGTCCTGCCGCATACCTTGATCGCTCCGGAGACGGTCCTGCGCAGCGCCCGGAGGGTGGCCAAGGCATGGGTCGCCTGGATTGGCGCGTCCGGGGGACTGTCGTGGCGGGCCCGGCTCCGCCTGCGGCGCCGGATGTTCCTGGTGCAGGTGCTGTTCGAGCGGACGAGCCGGGATCGGCGGGTCAACCCGCGCTTCCCCTACGTGGCTGATCTACCGGCGTGCCGAGCGGGTGGCGACGACATCCAGGCCACGCTGGACCGCCGCTGGTTCGCGGTCCCGGAACCCGGGCACCGCGGCGGGATCACGATCAAGCGCGACAATCCCGAGCGACGCGGGTCGCCGACCACGATCGACGTCGACGACTACGACGCGGCCGACCCCTCGCACCGCAAGGCGCTCACCATGATCGACCAAGCTGTCCACGGCACGGAGCAGGACCTGCTGCCCGCCTGCGTCGCGGTGGTCGAGCAGCTGTGGGCCGACGAGCCGGCCCAGGTGTGGCGGGCCGCCGGGCGGTTGAGCGCTGCGGGTGTACCCCGGCAGCAGGTGATCAGGCGGCTGGCGGCGGTGTGGCAACGGTGCGACGCTGCGGACCCGGCAGAGTATGCCGCAGCCCTGGAATCCGTCGGCCGGCCGGTCGCCCGGTGACGCCGCAGTGAGGATCACCGCCTGGCTTCGCGGCCTGAACGCGGGACGATCTCGCCCGGATCTGCCAGACACGTGCGGAGGTGGCCATCACCCTCCGCGGACGAACGAGGAGCTGGCCAGACGTCTGTCGGACCCGGAGCCGGTCGCGCAGCCGCCGTCGCCGGTCTCGACCGCGTTCGTGCGTTGCTGCTGGCCCCAGGCGTGACCGCGGACGTACCCCTTGACTGGATGGGAGCCCGATGTCCGACGACCTGACCCTGTTCGACCCGCCCACGCCAGAACCGCCGCCGGCCGCCAGCCGCTCCGATCGGGGCCGGGCCGGGTACCGGTACGCCCGAAGCGTGGCCGCCGAGGTGACGGTGCAGCGAACCCCGGTGCTCCTCGACGCCGCTGTCCAAGCGTTCGACGCCAGCCCGACGTTCGACATCGGCGAGATCGACACCGACGACGAGGCGCCGGACTCCCGGGAGCAGATCGGCCGCGACCCGGCCGCGGCGCTGGGCTGGCTGCTGGACCCGACCGACGGGATGTGGCCGTTGCTGGAGGCCAGCTCCGCCACGGTGCTCGAGGTGGACATCGACACATCCGAGGTGTCACCCGCCCGGTACCTGCTGCGCTGGACGGTGATGATCCAGCTCCGCGACGTCGCCGCGTTCCGCCGGGTCGCATCGGACGCCTGCCCCGCCGAGGACACCGCAGCGCGTGCCGAGATCGCGGAGAGCCTGGCAGCGGCGTGGCAGCGGGCCGCCCCACCGTTCGCCCCGCTGCACCGTATTCCCGGGATCACCTGGTCACCGGTCGAAGCGGTCGTGGCGCACGTGCCCGCCCGCTGAGGTCGGGCTCCGCGCGGGGCAACGACCGGTGGCGAAGACTGCGGTGGGCCTCTGTGGGGCTACGGCGTCCGGGCCTGACCTCACCAGCATGAGGGCAGCGCGGCGCGTCCCAGCGGGGTGAGCGCCACCACGTACGCATCCGGTGGGCCGTCGAGGCGCAGCGCGCCGAAGCGGGCCAGCACACCGACGGCGGCGCGGACATCCCGGTCGTTGCACCGCCGCCACGTGTCCCGGTGGGCGGCCGAGACCCCAGCGATCCGGCCACCGTGGCTGACCGCGTCCCAACCCCACCGGCACACCAGGTCCAGACCGGCCGGACCGTCGTGGGCGGAGACCCCCGAAAGGACGGCCCGGATGCCGTCGGCGAAGTGGCCGCGCAGCAGCGACTCGCCCCACCCTGGCGGGCAGATCACCGGCCCGAGCGCTCCGAATGTGGCGAACATCCGCTCCCACAACGGCACCGGCCGCTCCAGCAGCACAGCGTTCTTCTGTACCACGGCCAGCTTGCCGCCGGTGACCCGCACCAGCCGCGCCGCCTTGGCCCACGCGCAGGTGGTGTTCAGCTCCGGGAGTTCTTCGGTGCTGGTGGTGCGGTGCACACGCCCGTGGACCATCGGATCGATGACGTCCCCGGTATCCAGCGCCGGCACGAGTTCGCGGGCCTGTGCCAGGGTCAGCCGACCGGTCTGGGTCACCCGGCGTCCCGGGCCGACCCACTGGGTGAACGCCACCACCCGGGTCGTCCACAGCGAGACCGCGGCATCACCGTAACCGTCGTCGGGTGGGGGGATGGCCATGCTTCTCCTCATCGTTCCAACACGAACCGGCCCACCACGACCTGCGGCAGCGGTACCTCGTGCGCTCGTCCTCGACGGCCTGTGCGTCACCGGTCGGAGCGCGCCACCCATGCCGGCTGCTCCGGTCGAGGCGCTGCCCGAGACGCTCGCTCAGCTCAGAATGGGCAATTGTCGTTGACGGCCCTGAAGTCGCCCAGCTCCCTCTCGTCGTTGACGCTGTCGTACAGCAGCTCATCTTCGTCGAGGTCACCCGACTCCATCTGATCGATCTCGTCTTCGAAGATGCCGTACGGCATGCCGCCGGAAGTGAAGCCCGCGATGAAGAACCGCCTCCCATCCAGCATGATCCATGGATCCTCGATCGGCCGGTCGTCGCCGCTTGCCGCGCGTTGCGGGTTCGACGGCGGGCGTTGTGCCCACCGTCGGGCCGAGGCAGGCAGCGTCAACCCGAGCGCGGTGAGGTCGTCGTAGGCGGTGTAGCGGTCAACGCCAAACCGTTTCGCGTAGCCGTGCACCGTGACCTTCGCGCCGGAGCGGATCCATTCCCGCGCCGAGTCGCGGCGGCGACGTATCCGCTGCTGTCGCGACTGCATGACCGGATGCTACCGATGGGCGGCCGTGTCAATGCGGTGGTTGGAGGGTGTAGGTGCTCTGCTGGTCGGTGGACAGGACGCAGGTGCCGGTGATCGGGCCGCCGTCGATGCCGCGTTGGCGGTCGTGGGCGAGGATCGCCGCGATGGCCAAGGT
>JBKPCQ010000134.1:0-5912 GCA_046727455.1 Actinomycetota bacterium
GAGCCGGTCGATCGTCGACCGGATCGAGCACGAGGGCCGACCGGTCTACGGCGTGTCCACCGGCTTCGGCGCGCTCGCCGGTACGTTCATCGCCCCCGAGCGCCGGGCCGAACTCCAGCACGCGCTGATCCGGTCGCACGCCGCCGGGATCGGTACCCCGGTACCGCCCGAGGTGGTCCGGGCGATGCTGCTGCTGCGGGTACGGTCGCTCGCGCTGGGCCATTCGGGGGTCCGGCCGGTCGTCGCCCAGGCGCTCGTCGACCTGCTCAACCACGACATCACGCCGTGGGTGCCCGAGCACGGCTCGCTCGGCGCCTCCGGCGACCTCGCCCCGCTGGCCCACTGCGCGCTCGTGCTCATCGGCGAGGGCTGGGTGCTGGCCAAGGACGGTGCCCGGATCCCCGGCGGCGAGGCGCTGCACTCCGCCGGCCTGCACCCGATCGCCCTGGCGAGCAAGGAAGGGCTCGCGCTCATCAACGGTACCGACGGCATGCTCGGCATGCTCCTGCTCGCCATCGCCGACGCCGGCCACCTCTTCACGATGGCCGACGTGACCGCCGCGCTCGCGATCGAGGCGATGCTCGGGTCCTTCCGCCCCTTCCTGCCCGAACTGCACGCGATCCGGCCGCACCCCGGGCAGGCGGTGTCCGCCGCCAACATCTACCGGCTGCTCCAGCGGTCGGCCATCATGGACAGCCACCGCGACGACATGACCCACGCGGTCCAGGACGCGTACTCGATGCGCTGCGCGCCCCAGGTGGCCGGCGCCGCCCGGGACACTCTCGACTTCGCCACCACCATCGCCGGGCGCGAGCTGGTGTCCGTTGTGGACAATCCGGTGGTGCTCCCCGACGGGCGCGTGGAGTCGACCGGCAACTTCCACGGCGCGCCGCTCGGGTTCGCCGCCGACTTCCTCGCCGTCGCCGCCGCCGAGGTCGGCGCGATCGCCGAGCGCCGCGTGGACCGGCTGCTCGACGTGTGCCGCTCGCGCGGCCTGCCGGCGTTCCTGACCCCGGACCCGGGCGTGAACTCCGGGCTGATGATCGCGCAGTACACCGCCGCCGGCATCGTCGCGGAGAACCGGCGGCTGGCCGGCCCGGCGAGCGTGGACTCGGTACCGACCAGCGGCATGCAGGAGGACCACGTGTCGATGGGCTGGGCGGCGGCGTACAAGCTGCGGCGGGTCCTGGACAACCTCACCAGCCTGCTGGCCGTGGAGCTGCTCGCGGCGGTACGGGGGCTGCAACTGCGGGCGCCGCTGACGCCCTCGCCAGCCGGGCGGGCCGCGGTCGCCGCCGCCGGTACCTTCGCCGGCGAGCCCGGTCCCGACATCTTCCTCGCGCCGGCCCTGGAGTCGGCCAGGGAGCTGATCGCCGGCCGGGCGCTGCGCGCGGAGATCGAGACCGCCGTCGGCCCGCTGGCCTGAGTACCGGCACCACCCCGGCGCGGCGGCGCGTCGGCTAGCCGAGTTCCTCGGCGATGAGCGCCGCCAGCGCCCGGAACGCCTTGCCCCGGTGGCTGATCGCGTCCTTCTCCTCCGGCGACAGCTCCGCGTTGGTCCGGGTCTCCCCGTCCGCCACGAAAACCGGATCGTACCCGAACCCGCCGCTCCCCCGCGGCGCCTGTACCAGATGCCCGCGCATCTCGCCGTCCACCGTCCACTCGCGACCGTCCGGCAGCACGAGCGCGGCCGAGCACACGAAAGCCGCTCCGCGCAACGGATCCGGCACGTCCGCAAGCTGTGCCAGTACCAGCTCCAGGTTCGCCACGTCGTCACCGTGCCGCCCCGACCAGCGTGCGGAGAACACGCCGGGCATCCCGTTCAGCGCGTCCACGGCGAGCCCCGAGTCGTCCGCCACGCTCGGCAGGCCGGTGTGCGAAGCCGCCGAACGCGCCTTGATGACCGCGTTCTCCGCGAACGTCAGCCCGGTCTCCGGCACCTCCGGACAGGCGTCGTCCAGCCCCACGAGCGCGACCCCGGTCAGGATCCGCTGCACCTCGACGAGCTTCTTCGGATTCCGGGTGGCCAGGAGAATCTTCATGTGAGTCGCAGCGCGTCCTGCTGGAACGCGGCCAACCGCGCACACCCCGCCGCACCGAGGTCCACCAGCGCGTCCAGCTCGCGCCGGTGGAACACCGCCTGCTCGCCGGTGCCCTGCACCTCCACGAAGTCGCCGGTCCCGGTGCACACGACGTTCATGTCCACGTCGGCGACCACGTCCTCCTCGTAACACAGGTCGAGTCGGGGCTCGCCGCCGAGGATGCCGACGCTGACCGCCGACACGGAACGGTGCAGCGCCTCGGCCGGCCTGCCCCGCAGCGCGTGCTGCGCGGCGAGCCAGGCGACCGCGTCGGCCAGCGCGACGTACCCACCGGTGATCGCCGCGGTCCGGGTGCCCCCGTCGGCCTGGAGCACGTCGCAGTCCAGCATGATCGAGTTCTCGCCGAGCGCCGCGAGGTCGACGCAGGCGCGCAGGCTGCGCCCGATCAGCCGGGAGATCTCGTGCGTCCGGCCGCCGATGCGGCCCTTCACGCTCTCCCGGTCGGACCGGGTGGTCGTGGCGCGCGGCAGCATCGCGTACTCCGCCGTCACCCAGCCCAGCCCGGAACCCTTGCGCCAGCGGGGCACCCCTTCGGTGACGCTCGCCGTGCACAGCACGCGGGTCTGCCCGAACTCCACGAGCACCGACCCCTCGGGGTGGATGCTCCAGTTGCGGGTCAGCGTGACCGGTCGAAGCTCGTCGGGTGCGCGTCCATCAGGTCGGGCCATGGGCCAAGCCTAGCCGGGCCGTGGAGCGCGCTCAGCGCGACCGCCGTCTCCCGTGCCGCCGCGGCGTCCAGCCGGTACCGCACCCCGCGCAGCCCGAACCACCACTCCGTCACCGCCATGCCCACCAGGTACGGCACCAGGTCGGTGGAGCGGTCCACCACCCAGCGGGTACCCTTCGTCGCCAGCCACCCCAGTTTCGCCCGGCGGGTCGGCGGCACCCCCGACGGCTCCTGCGACGGCCCCGGCACGCCGAGCAGCGCCGCATAGGAGCACGCGACCAGCCGGTGCCCGCGCTCGCTCGGATGCAGCCGGTCCACGCTCCACATGCGACGGTCGTACGCCTGCGGATGCCCGGCCGCGTCGAAGTGCACGGTGCCGTACCGCGCCGCGATCGTATCCGCGACCGCGTTCACCGCCCCGATCCGCCGGCTCAGCGGCCGGGCCAGCCCACCCGGTAGCCCGAACATCCGCCCCGGGTCGGGCAGCCGCATCGTCAGCACCTTGGCCCCCGCCGCCGACAGCGCACCCACGCTGTGTGCGAGCGCCGCACCGACCCGCGCGGCGTCGAACCCCCGCCGCAGCGTGTCGTTCACGCCGACCACCACCGCGGCGACCGCCGGGCGCAGCTCCAGCGCGCGCGGCAACTGCTCCCGCTCCACATCGGTGGACAGCGCCCCGCTCGTCGCGAGGTTGTGCAGTTCCATCTCCAGCGCGGGCGCGAGCAGCGCCGCCCAGCCACGCCAGGTGCCGTCGGGCATCGGATCCCCCATCCCCAGCGTGATGGAGTCCCCGAGCGCGACGAAGACAGTCACCTGAGCACCCGCTCCGGCAATGAGTGGGCGGCGAGAAAACCCTGGACCGCCGCGGGCCAGCCGAACTCCTCGGCCCGCCGCCGCGCCGCCGCCCGTCGCGCCGCCGCGGGGAGGCGCAGCACGGCGGCGACGCCCGGGGCGAAATCCTCACCGGTGACCGCCACACCGGCGCCGCCGACCACTTCCGGCAGCGCGCTGCTCGCGCTCACCACCACGGGCGTACCGCAGGCGAGCGCTTCCAGCGCCGCCAGCCCGAAGGTCTCCACGGGCCCCGGCGCGAGTACCGCGTCAGCCGTCGCCAGCAGCGCGGCGAGCGCCACCCGGTCGTGCACGAACCCGGCGAACACCACCGGCAGGTCCCGCGCCCGCTTGGCCAGCCGCTTGCGCAGCGGCCCGTCCCCGGCGACCACCAACACGGCTGGCACCCCCCGGGAACGCAGCGCCGCCACCGCCTCGATCGAGCGCTCCGGCTTCTTCTCCACCGACAACCGTCCACAGTGGACCAGCAGGATCTCGCCCGGCGTGGCGAACCGGTCGCGCAGCGACACCGAGCGCCGGTCCGGCGAGAACAGGTCCAGGTCGACCCCCAGCGGTACCCGGGCCACGTTCGCCACCCCCAGCCGCTCGAACTCCGCCGCCGCCCAGTCCGTCGTGCACACCACGCGCTCGTAGTGCTTCGCGGTACGCGAGTTCAGCGTGTCGGCGAGCGCCGCGGCCGGCCCGGACAGCACCCGCCCGGCGAGCCCGAGCAGCCCGGCCACGCTCTCGTGCGACACCATCACCGCCGGTACCCCGTGCCGCCGCGCCCAGGCCCCCGTCCAGCGCAGCGTGGTGCGGTCGGAGACCTCCAGGCGGTCCGGTGCCAGCGTGGTCAGCAGCGCGGCCAGCCGGGGCCGGTTCACCAGCACCCGGTACCCCCCGGAGAACGGCATCACCGGGCCGGGCAGCGTGATGACCCGGCCCTGGTCGGTCTCCTCGTCCAGATAGGACGGTCCGGGCACGACCAGCACCGGTTCGTGCCCGGCCGCGAGGTACCCCGCGCCGAGCGCGCGCATCGCGGTCCGTAGCCCACCCGAGCGCGGCGCCACGAAGTTGGCCAGCCGGACGATCCTCACGCGACCGCCACCGTGGGTACGGAAACCCCGCCGAGCACGGCGGAGTAGTGGTCGATGAGCTGGTCGCCGACCACGCTCCAGCTCCGGCCGCACACCATCGACCGGCCGGCCGCCCCGAAGGCGCGGCGCCGCTCGGCGGAGCCGACCAGCGCGGCGACCGCCTCGGTGAGCGCGTCGGCGGACAGCGGCGGTACCAGATAACCGGTCACCCCGTCCACCACCAGGTCGAGCGGCCCTCCGGCGGCGGGCGCCACGACCGGCAGGCCACTCGCGGCCGCCTCCTGCACGGTCTGCCCGAACGTCTCGTACGGTCCACTGTGGACGAACACGTCCATGCTCGCGTACAGCCGGGCGAGCTGGGCGCCCTGGCGCGGGCCGAGGAACACCGCGCCGGGCAGCGCCTTGCGCGCGGCCGCCTCGGCGGGCCCGCCACCCACCATCACCAGCCGTACCCCCGGCAGCGCGGCTATCGGCGCCAGCAGGTCGACCCGCTTCTCCACCGCCAGCCGCCCGACGTACCCGACCAGGATCTCGCCGTTCGGCGCGAGCGCGCGGCGTACCGCGGCGCTGCGGTGCCGGGGGTCGAACCGGACTGTGTCCACCCCCCGCCGCCACAGCCATACCCGCTCGATGCCGTGGGCGTGCAGCGCGGTCGCCGACGCGGTCGACGGCGCGAGCGTGCGGTCGGCCCCGTTGTGGATCGCGCGCAGCCAGCGCCAGGCGGCCGACTCCCCGATGCCCCGCATCCGGTACGCCGCCGCGTAGGCGGGGATGTCGGTCTGGTAGACCGCCACGTGCGGCAGGCGCAGCCGCTGCGCCACCGCACTGCCCCGGGCGCCGAGGAAGAACGGGCTGGCCAGGTGCACGACGTCGGTACCGTGGGCGAGCAGCGCCTCGGCGATCCGCCGGCTCGGCAGCCCCAGCCGGAACGTCGGGTACCCGGGCATCGGCACCGACGGCACCCGCACCACCGGGTACGGCACGTGCCCCGCGACCCGGGCGGTCCCCGACGCCGGCTCCGGCGCGATCACCAGAAGCTGGTGTCCACGGGCCACGAGATGCTCGGCCACCCGTACCACCGAGTGGGCGACGCCGTTGATGTCCGGTGGGAACGACTCGGAAATGATCGCGACCCGCATGGCAACAAGGTGCGGCGCCCGGCGGTGCGGCAGGCCACATTGACCTGACACGTTGGCGAAGAATGCGTTATATCTC
>JBKPCQ010000135.1:0-4526 GCA_046727455.1 Actinomycetota bacterium
GCCAGCAGCCGGACCAGCCCGCGCCGGTCCGGCGCGCCGGGCTGGCCGCTGAGCAGCTGCTCCGCCTCCCGGGCGCGGATGCGCCGGGCGGGCTTCGGCCAGAAAGATCGCATGATACTTAACCAGGCGTCGTGGCTCTCCTGGGCGTTACACCGGTGGCCGGTACCGCCGTGCCGCGCTCGCTCACCTCGACGTATTCGGCGAGCCGGCGCAGGCCGCGCAGGGTCGCCACGCGTACCGCCCCGGGGCGCTTGCCGAGCACCTTGGCGGTACCGGCAACGTCGAGCCCGACGACCACCCGCAGCAGTACCGCCTCGGCCTGGTCGGGCGGGAGCGAGCCGATGACCGCGAGGGCCCACTCGGTGTCCAGCCGCTCGGCGGCTTGCGCCCAGGCGTCAGGGGTACCCCCCTCGGGCACCCAGGCGGGCTCGACCAGCTCCTCGGGGCGCCGCCGCACCCATCTTCGATCGTCGATGGCTCGGTGCCGCGCGACACGGAACAGCCAGACCCCGAACCCGCCCGGGGCACCCCGGTACCGGGGGAGGTCCCGGGCGACCTGCAGCCATGTCTCGGACGCGACGTCCTCCGCGGCGGGGCCGACCAGCATCCACAGGTACCGCAGGACCGCCGGCTGGTACGCCCGCCAGAGCCGGGCGAAGCCGGCCTCGTCCCCCGCACGCGCGGCGTTCAGCGCGCCCCCCAGATCCCGCATCGCGACCCCATCGATTCCAGCGGATGCCCGGACCATACCGGGATCGCGCGCGCCTGCCTACCCTACGGTGTCCGGAGCGCCACGGATCCGTACCGCGGCCGTCGCGGCCACCCAGCCGAGGCAGCCGGCGAGGAGGACCCGTTCGAGCACGCCACCCGTGGTACCGCGGCCGGACAGCAGCAGCGCCGCGGACATCGCCACCCCGGCCGGGACCATCAGGACGACCGCCACCCGCGACACGACCCGTACCCCCCGGTCGGCGCACCGGATCGCGGCCGCCAGCATGCCTAGCACACACAGCCCGACCGCGGCGACGCTCGCCCCCGCGTGCAGCAGGTCCCCGGGGGTCGACCGCTCGTACGGCGGCAGCGGACACCCCCTGCTGCACTGCGCGGTCCCGGAGACGAGCAGGCACGGTACGGCCGACCCGAGGGCCAGCGCCGCCAGCGGCGCGACCGGGCGCAGGGCGAAGGCGGTCGCACCGGCGGCGAACGCCAGCAGAAAGAGGGTCAGCCGGTACAGGAGCGCGTGCGGGGCGCCCTCGACGCCGGACTCGCTGACGTACCCGGCGATGCCCGGCCCGCCCCGGGTGGCGACGACGAGCCCGGCCGTGGCGAGCAGGGTCGCACCGAGCGCGGCGACCGCCCAGGCACGTGAGCGAGATGAGTGAATGGCGTACTTCACCTACTCCCGGTTGTCGTACCACCACGCATCGCTCAGCATGGGTGAAAGGAGGGACGCAACATGACCAGCCCCCCGCGAACCCCCGTCAAGGTACCGAACCGCCGCGTGGTCATGGGTCAGGTCGTCGAGGTGGAGGAGTCGTACGCCCGCGAGGTCGGGGTACCCCCGGCCGTTCTGGTCCCGCTCCTGCTCGCCGCGTTCGCCGTCGACCTCGTCGGGCTCCTCGTCGCCGCGATCTTCCGCGTCGGGATGCCCACCGCCCGCCGGCCGTTCCGCTCGCTGCGCAAAGGGCCGGAGTACATGGTCACGCCGGTCTGGGTCCGCGACTTCGACGAGTCGCTCGTCGAAGTCGAGGTGCACGGCCACCTCAACCGCAGCGCGGTCGTCCGCAAGGACCGGATCCGTACCGTCACCCGGCGGCAGACGGGCGACCTGCCCCTGCTGGCCGGACCGATCGAGAACCTGACCACCAGCCGGGTCGTGCGCCCGTCCCGGGCCACCCTGATGAGCCACCTCGGCGTCGGGCTGATCATCCAGGCGGTGCTCGGCGCACTGCTGATCGGCTTCGTCGCGACGGCCGTGCTGGGCGCGTTCTGAGTCTGCTGGCGCTCGCTCAGAGTTGTTGGCGCTCGCTCTGAGTTTTTTGGCGCTCGCTCCGCTCGCGCGGCACCGAGGCTCTTCAGGTGACGTCTTCCCTCGTCGCTGCGCTCCTCAGTCCAGACGCCACCCGCCTCGGTGCGCCCGTTGGTCAGTTGCGCCCGTTGGTTAGTCCAGACAGCCCGCCTCGGTGCGCCCGTTGGTCAGTTGCGCCCGTTGGTCAGTCCAGACAGCCCGCCTCGGTGCGCCGCCGCAGGCGGCGGATATCTAGGCTGACGGGCATGGCCATCTCGCACGTCCAGGTAGTCACCGTGCCGGTCACCGACCAGGACCGCGCCCTGGACTTCTACGTCGAAACGCTCGGCTTCGACCTGGTCGCGGACAATCCGATGGGCGACGAGCGCTGGGTCCAGGTGGCGCCGAAGAATGGGCAGACCGGCCTCGCGCTGGTCACCCGGTTCGCGACCATGCCGGCGGGCAGCCTCAGGGGGCTGGTGCTCCAGACGGCGGACGTCGACGCGGAGACCGAGCGCCTGCGCGCGGCCGGCGTGGACATCACCGGCCCGGTCGACGCCGAATGGGGCCGGTACGCCACCTTGGAGGATCCGGACGGCAACGGGCTCATGCTGTCCAGCGGCCCCCTCGTCGACCCGGGCGCCTGACCCCGCTCAGGCACCGGCCGGCCAGGGTACCTGCGTCGAGCGGTAGTAGTTGATGCCCTGCACCTTCCAGCGCGGTCCCTGCGCGGCCAGCCGCTGGCGGAACCCCGACCAGGAGTGCGTGGCCTGCGGTGACCAGCCCAGCTCGGCGATGGCCGGCAGTCGCGGGAAGGCCATGAACTCGATGTCCGCCGAGGTGCGGATCGTCTCCGTCCACAGTGGAGCCTCGACGCCGAGGACGGCCGAGGCCGGTACCCCGGTGAGGTAGGAGCCCGGGTTCCAGCCGTACGCCTTCCGCACGTCGATCAGCCCGGCCCAGTCCTGCCCGAGCGGGGTCTGCGGGGTGTACTTCATGTCGAGGTACGCGTGGTTGGCCGGCGAGAGCACCAGCTTCGTACCGTGCCGGGCGGCCGACGCGACGGCCGGCACGTTGGTCGCGGTGTCCCAGAACTGCGCGACGGTCGACGGCAGCGGGGTGGCGTTGACGATGTCGTGCCAGCCGAGGACCGCCTTGCCGTGCGCGGCCACGATCCTCTGCACCCGGTTGATGAACGTCGCGTAGTCGGCCGGCCTGGTGGACTGCGCCTCGTCGCCGCCGATGTGCAGGTACGGGCCGGGGGTCAGGGCGGCGAGCTGGCCGAGCACGTCGTCCAGGAACCGGTAGGTGATGTCCTTGCCGACGCACAGCGAGCTGAACCCGACGTCGGTACCGGTGTACCGCGGCGGCGCCTTGCCGTCGCAGTTCAGCTCGGCGTAGGACGCGAGCGCGGCGTTCGTGTGCCCGGGCATGTCGATCTCGGGTACCAGCGCGACGAACCGGGCCTGCGCGTACGCCACGATCGCGCGGTACTCGTCCTGGGTGTAGTAGCCGCCGTGGTTCGGGTCGCCGACCTGGGTACCGCCGCCGAACGTGGCCAGCCGGTCCCAGCCGTTGACGGCGATCCGCCAGCCCTGGTCGTCGGACAGGTGCAGGTGGAAGTGGTTCACCTTGTACCGGGCCACCTGGTCGATGTACCGCTGGACCTGCGCGACGGTGAAGAAGTGCCGGGCCACGTCGAGCATCGCGCCGCGGTAGGCGAAGCGCGGGTGGTCGAGGACGTGCCCAGCGGGTACCGCCCACGGTCCGGGCTGGACGGTCGGCGCCTCCACCCTCGACGGCAGGAGCTGGCGCAGCGTCTGTACGCCCTCGAACAGACCGGCCGCGCGCCGGGCCCGGACGACCACGGCGGTACCGGTGACGTCGAGCTGGTACCCCTCGTCGCCGACGCCGGCCGGCGCGCCGGTCAGCAGCAGTGCGATGCCCTTCGGCGCCCCACCCGTGGCCGGGCGCACCGGCAGCGGGTACCCGGTCGAACGGCGCAGTACGGCAGCGAGGTACTCGCCGACGGCGGGCGCGTCGGTCGAGATGACGGTCGAGGAGCGCAGCGGGAAGCTCACGCCGGGGGTCGGCGTCGCGGTCACCGGCGCCGGTACCACCATCGCGTACGCGGTCGAGGCGGGCGCCGGGGTCGGCGCCGCCGCCGCGGCTCCGGCCGCGGTGAGGGTACCGCCGGCCAACAGGAGGGACATGGTGACCAGGGTGACCCGCCGGACCCGCATGGCATATCCTCCAGCACGGCTCTATTCGATTGACGACCGTCACACTATCGGAGGGATCGTGAGCCGTCACCGCCGGAACGGAGGCGGTACCGTCCGGTGGAAACTGGCCGTGGCCGCGACCGGGCTGGTCCTCACCGTCGC
Organism: Actinomycetota bacterium; assembly: GCA_046727455.1. Taxonomy (GTDB): domain Bacteria; phylum Actinomycetota; class Actinomycetes; order Mycobacteriales; family Micromonosporaceae; genus AC-43. Next base: position 4,393 of record JBKPCQ010000135.1, read on the forward strand.
GGCGTGGGCGCTGCTCGCCACAGGCGGCGCGCCGACCAGCGTGCGCGGGCAGGCGGCCGCGGCCGCACCCGCGGCGCCCCCGCCGTCCGCCGACGCACCGCCCAGCCCGTCACCCCGGCCGCCGAGTGCGAGCC
>JBKPCQ010000136.1:0-4272 GCA_046727455.1 Actinomycetota bacterium
TACGCCGACCGCGAGGGCGTGGAGATCCGGTACTACACGGTCATCTACCAGGCCATCGAAGAGGTCGAGGCGGCGCTCAAGGGACTGCTCAAGCCGGAGTACGAGGAGGTCGAGCTGGGCAGCGCGGAGATCCGCGAGGTCTTCCGCTCGTCCCGGGTCGGCAACATCGCCGGCTGCATCGTCCGGTCCGGGCTCATCCGGCGCAACGCCAGGGCCCGGCTCCTGCGCGACGGCGCGGTGGTGGCGGACAACCTCACCATCTCGTCGCTCAAGCGGTTCAAGGACGACGCGACCGAGGTCCGCGAGGGCTTCGAGTGCGGCCTGACGCTCGGCAACTACAACGACATCAAGATCGGCGACATGATCGAGACCTACGAGATGCGCGAGAAGCCGCGCGCGTGAGGTGAGAGGGGCGCCGTCAGGCGCCCCTCTATCATGGTGCGGATGTCCCGGTACGCGCTGCTCATCGCCCCGTCGGCGAACCGGGTGTACGCCGACGCCGCACCCCGGCTGACCCGCTCGGAGCTGGCGGTCTTCGGGGCGACCGTGTTGTCGGCGCCGCCGTCCGGGGTTGCCGGGGAGCTGCTCGGCGGCGTCCCGTATGTCGTGTTCGACGCCGAGCTGACCCCCGGCGACGTGGCGTACCTGGCCAACCTCTCGTCGATCTACGCGCTGTTCGAGCGGATCGGCGACGACCTGCTGCGGCCGGTACGGCTCGCGCCGCTGGCGTGCTTCGACGATGACCTGATCACGATCCCGAAGTACGCCGGCAAGACCAACGAGCAGTTCACCCGGCTGCTGCTCAACGTGACCCTGCTGGCGAGCGCCGCCGGCCCCGCGATGCTGGAGCGGCGGCTGACCGTCCTCGACCCGCTGTGCGGCCGGGGCACCACGCTGAACCAGGCGCTGATGTACGGGTACCACGCGCTGGGGATCGAGCGCGACGGCAAGGAGGTCGACGCGTACGTCGCGTTCCTGCGCGCGTACCTGCAGCGCAAACGGCTCAAGCACCACGCCGAGCTGAACCCGGTCCGGCGGGCCAAGCGTCTCGTCGCGCGGCGTTTCGAGGCTACCGTCGCCGGGCGGCAGACGGTGACGATGTTCCACGCCGACACCGCCGACGCGCGCCAGTTCCTGCGGGCCGGCTGCGCCGACGTGATCGTCGCGGACGCGCCGTACGGCGTCGCGCACGGCAGCCACGCGGCCGGCGGGCGCAGCCGGGGGCCGCTGGAGCTGCTCCGGGCGGCGGTACCGGTCTGGGTCGAGCTGCTCGCCGACGGTGGCGCGCTCGGCCTGTCCTGGAACACGCACGTCGCCAGCCGGGACGACGCGGCAAAGGTACTGACTGATAACGGGCTGTATGTGGTGGATTACCCGGACTTGTCACATCGAGTGGATCAGGCAATCCTGCGCGACGTGGTCGTCGCCCGGAAGGGTGACCGAGCTAATGTCTGAGGATCGTGTCCGAGTACTGGTGGTCGATCGAGGTACTGGACGGCGCGTTCTCCGCTGACCAGTGGCGCGCCGCCCACGGGGCTGCGCTCGTCGAGGCGGCGATCACCAACCGCGCGGTCGAATGGAACTGGGAGCGGCACCCCTGGGGGGTGATCTTCGAGATCGCCTTCGCCGACTCGGACGCCTGGGTCGCCTTCCGGCGGCTGCCGGCGGTCACGGCCGCGCTCGACGCGGTACCGGATCCGGTCAACGGCCTGCTGATCTACCAGGGCCGGGGCGGCAGCTCGGCGTCCGGCCACCCCCGGCGGCCGGCCCCCCGGGCGGGTGCCGGCGCCGCGCCGATCCCCCGGGAGCCGGACCCGTTGATCGTGGCCCACCTCGGCTGACCCGCGGGGCTTCGGCCCGCGGACTGTGGGTCAGCGCCGGCTTGGCCGGCACCGCGCCCTTCCGGGGGCGCGCGGGGGCGGAGCCCCCGCGTTACCCTGTGGCCTCGTGTACACCGGCACCGCAGTGTTCGATCTTCTGCTGCCCGCCGACTCCCGGTCGCTGAAGGCCAAGCGGTCCTACGTCCGCCCGATCGTGGCGGCGCTGCGCCGCTTCGAGGTGGCCGCGGCCGAGGTCGGCGCGCTGGATCTGCACGGCCGGACCGAGATCGGGGTAGCCGCGGTCGCCGCCGAGTCTGCCCAGGTCAGCCGGGTACTCGACGCCTGCGAGCGGCTGGTCGCCGGCCGGCCGGAGGTGGAGCTGCTCCAGATCCACCGTCGGATGCACGGCGACGACGACTAGTGGGTACCCGGGTAGTGTCAGCACAGTTGGTCACGCGTCCTCGGAGGTGCGAGATGACGGATCCGGCCCGGGTACGTCGGCATGCCGAGCGCATACGGGAGCTGGTCGCTTCCGTCGTGCGTACCCAGATCAAGGACCCCCGGCTCGGCATGATCACGATCACCGACGCCCGGATCACCGCCGACCTGCGTGACGCCACGGTCTTCTATACGGTGCTCGGCGACACCGCGGCCAAGACCGGCACCGCCGCCGCGCTGGACAGCGCCCGGGGACTGGTGCGCAGCACCGTCGGCAAGGCGCTGGGGCTGCGGCACTCGCCCACCCTGACCTTCGTCCTCGACGACGTGCAGGACCACGCCAAGCACATCGACGAGCTGCTGGCCGCCGCGCGGGAGTCGGACGCGGAGATCCAGCGCCGGGCCGCCGGGGCACCTTATGCCGGCGACCCCCAGCCGTACAAGCAGGACGCCGAGGTATCCGCAGGCGAGGAGCGGTGACCGGGGCGGCGCAGGTCGCGGCCTTATCGGCCGAGCTGACCGCCCCGGCGGACCCGATCGCCGAGGCGGACTGGACCGCCGCCCTCGCGGCGCTCCGCGACCTGCCCGCCGAACCCGAGATCCTGCTGGTCTGCCACCTGAACCCGGACGGCGACGCCCTGGGCAGCATGCTCGGTTGCGGGCTCGGCCTGGTGCGCGCCGGGCTTCCGGTACGCGCGACGTTTCCGGCCCCGTTCGAGCTGACCCCGCCGTTCGACCGACTCCCCGGGCTGGAGCTGCTGGTCGAGCCGGCCGCCGCGCCAGCAGCGCCGGACCTGCTGATCTGCTTGGACGCCGCGAGCGCGGCCCGGCTCGGGGAGCTGTCCGACCGGCTGGACACGGCCGGCACCAGCATCGTCATCGATCACCACGCCTCGAACACGCGCTTCGGCCGGGTACATCTGGTCGATCCGGGGGCGGCGGCCACCTCGGTGGTGGTCGAGGAGCTGCTGCGCCGCCTCGGGGTACCCCTCGACGAGTCGATCGCGGAGTGCCTGTACGTCGCGCTGTCCACCGATACCGGGTCGTTCAAGTTCGACCTGACCACGCCGGCCGTGCACGAGCTGGCGGCCCGGCTGCTCGCCACCGGCCTGCGGCCGGCCGAGATCTCCCGGCGGCTGTTCGACAGCCGGCCCTTCGGCGCCATGAAGCTCTACGGCGACGTGCTCGCCCGCGCCACCCTCGAACCAGCCGCGGCCGCCGGGCGCGGCCTGGTCTGGTCCTTCGCGACCCTGGCCGACCTGGAGCGGCATGGCCAGCATCGGCATGTGCTGGAGGGGCTGATCGACGCGGTACGGGTCGCCGAGGAAGCCGACGTGGCCTGCGTGGTCAAACAGGTCGCCCGGGAGGAATGGGCCGTCTCGTTGCGCTCGAAAGGTGGGATCGACGTGGCCCGGGCGGCGGTCGGGCTGGGCGGCGGTGGGCACCGGCTCGCCGCCGGGTTCACCGCGCGCGGCTCGTTGGACGAGGTCATGGACGTGATCCGGGGTGCGCTCGAGTCGCCTTAACGACCGTTCCAGGATGCGGGAAGTCGGGGCATCATATGGGACCTGAACGATAGGTTAGGCGTGTCATGCGCGCCGTACTCATCCTTCGCCGCCGCGGCGGGATCTGCTCCTAGGCCAGCTCCCCGCCGCGGGGAGCGGTGCTGGCCAGGCATGTCGCCCGAACGGGCGGTCGCCGAGGACCGAGCAGGGAGTGCGTGACCAATGCAGAGCACCGTCAGCGCCAGGGTCCACCGACCCGGACCGACGTCGCCGCCGGCCATTTTCCCCGGCCACCCCGGACGGCCCGCGACAACGTTCCCGAGTAGTCACCGATCCTGGAAGGACCCTGAAATGGCCCCGTCCAAGCCCAAGCCGGAACCGCCTGAAGACGAGCGCGAGCAGGCCCGCCGCGCGCTGCAGACCTCGATGGACACCCGCCAGTAAACGAACACTCAGCCGGTAACCCTGCACCAGGTCGCGCGCCTGGCGCTGCCGGCTCTCGTCGTTCT
>JBKPCQ010000137.1:0-10069 GCA_046727455.1 Actinomycetota bacterium
GTCGAAGCAGGCGCCGATACCGGTCAGCCGGCGCGGCAGGGCCAGTACCCCGTCGCGCCGCGCCCTGGCCTGCGGATCGCGCGCCAGCCGGCGGGCCCGGCCGACGTGGCCCTGTGCCGCGGCGGCCGCCCACAGCGCCGCGTCGCGCGGGATGCCGTCGCGCTCGACGAGTACCGATGCGACCGCCTCGGCGGACGGCTGGCGCAGCGTCACGATCCGGCAGCGGGACCGGATGGTGACGGAGATGTCGTCGGGGTGGACGGACGGCGTGCACAGCAGGAAGACGGTACGCGGTGGCGGCTCCTCGATCGCCTTGAGCAGCGCGTTGCCGGCCTGCTCGGTGAGCCGGTCGGCGTCTTCGACGAGGAGGACCTGCCAACGGCCCTGGGTGGGGGCGCCCTGCGCGCGCAGCACGAGGGAGCGCATCTCGTTGACCCCCACGGTCAGCCCTTCCGGCACGACGAACCGCACGTCGGCGTGGGTACCGGCGAGTGTGGTGTGGCACGCGGGGCAGGTACCGCAGCCCTGGTCGGCGCATTGCAGCGCGGCGGCGAAGGCCCGCGCGGCGACCGACCGGCCGGAGCCGGCCGGGCCGGTGAACAGCCAGGCGTGGGTCATCGCGCCACCGGACGCGGGCTCGCCCGCCACGATCGCGGCCGCGGCGGCGGCGGCCCCGCGCAGCGTCGCCACCGCCTCGTCCTGCCCGACCAGCGCGCGGAACACGTCGCCCATCAGGATCGGGTCTCCGCACCGGACAGAGGTTCGGCGGGTACCTGCGGGTCAACCGGTACCGGCGGGGCGGCGCTGGTCGCCGGTCCGGCGACCAGCGGTGGCGTGAGCGCCGGCGGCGGCGGAGCCTCCGGCGCAGCCGGCTCCGGCGGCTCAACCCCCGGCGGCGGAGCCTCGGGCGGCGCCGGTTCCGGTGCCGGGAAGGACGGCGGCCGTGCCGGTGGGAGGAGCTGCCCGACCCGGTCGACGATGAGCGTGGCGACCGAGTCGACCGGCCGGCTCGCGTCGAGGACGAGGTACCGCTTGGGGTCCTTCGCGGCCCGGTCGAGGAACGCGTACCGCACCCGCTCCGCGAAGTGCACCGCCTCGGCGTCCGGCACGCCCGCCCCCGGTGGCCGGTGGTCGGCCCGGCGCAGCCCTTCGCCGGGATCGATGTCGAGCAGTACCACCAGGTCCGGCTTCAACCCCCCGGTGGCCCACGCGGACAGCCACGCCACCTCGTTGACCGGCAGCGTACGGCCGGCCTCCAGGTAGGCCAGCGACGAGTCGACGTACCGCTCGCAGATCACCACCGCGCCCCGCTCCAGCGCCGGCCGCACCACGGTGGCGACGTGGTGCGCACGGTCGGCGGCGTACAGCAGGGCCTCGGCGCGCGGCGGGGCGGCGGCGACGCCCAGCACCCCGCCGCCGAGCAGCATGCTGCGGATCTGGGCGCCGACGTCGGTCGCGCCGGGCTCCCGGGTCAGCACCACCTCGTAACCGTCGGCGCGCAACAACTCGGCGAGGCGGGTCGCATGGGTCGACTTGCCGGACCCGTCGCCGCCCTCCAGCACGATGAAGACGCCGGCGCAGGCGCCCTGAGCGGCCAGGCTGAGCGGCCGGCCGCGCACCGAGCCGATCACATCGGCCAGGAGCGGTACTCCGCGCCTGTCGTCCATCTGGCGCAGCGCGGTCAGGCCGGCGAACACGCCGAACAGGCCGGCACCGAGCAGCAGCAGCCGGGTGGTCGAGATGGGTACCCCGAACACGTCGCGCGAGCTGCCGTACCCGACCGCCACGCTGGCCACCGACGTGGTCAGCAGCAGGGTGACCTGGGTGCCGGCCTGGATGAACGAGAACACCCGGCCGCGCACCTCGTCGCCGACCTCGGTGCCGAGCAGGGTGGTGCCGGCCAGGAACGCCATCCCCGCGCCCACGCCCACCCCGACCGCGAAGAACACCGCGATGACCAGGTGCCACGCGAAGGCGAGCACGGCCACCGACCCGGCCGCCAGGATGATCGACAGGCCGAACCAGCGCCGCCGGGACAGCGCACCGACCAGGCGCGGCCCGGCGACGATGCCGGTACCGAGGCCGACGAAGATGACCGCGAAGAGGATGTAGAACGTGGAGTCGCCACCGCCGAGCGAGCGGGCGTAGAACTGGGCGGTGCCGACCACCACCCCGGCGCCCGCGAACGCGCCGAGGATGCCCAGCACCAGGCCGCGTACCAGTGGCGTCTTGCCGACGTATGCCCAGCCGGCCACGAACTCGCGCCACAGCGACGGCTGCTTGGCCGGCCGGACGGCCCGCCGGCCGCTGATCTCCGGGATGCCGAAGAACACGGTCAGTGCCGTGGTGAGGAAGGTCAGCGCGTTGAAGTACAGCGCCACGTGGGTGGGCTCGAACGGGCTGGTACCGGTGGAGCTGTGCAGCTCGTTGACCACGGTGGTCAGCGCGGCCAGGAACAGGCCGGCGAGTACCGGCGTGACGCCGTACGTGGTGGCGAGGGTGAGCTGGTTGGCGCTCTCCAGCCGGGCGCGCGGCAGCAGGTTCGGTACCGCGGCGTCCTTCGCCGGGCCCCACGCCATCTGCATCGCCTCGATGACGAACGTGGCCGTCGCCGCCCAGCCTACGATGATCTTCGAGTCGTCGGTGATCAGCGTGATGGCCGGGATCGACGCGAACATCACGAACCGCACGAGATCGCTGACGACCATCGTGTACCGGCGGTCCCACCGGTCGGCCACCACGCCCGCGACCGGCCCGAGGATCAGCGCGGGCAGCATCCGGACCGCGACCACCGAGCCGAACGCGACACCCTTGGCGGCCGAGCCGGTCACCTGCGTGGAGGCGAAGATCGCGCTGGCCAGCAGGCCGAGCCAGTCGCCCATCGAGGACAACCCGAGCACGAGCCACAACCGCCGGAACGGCCGGATCCGCCACAGCGCCTTCAGGCTGTCGAGCCCGGACAGCTCGACGCCGGCCTGTGGCGGTGGCGGCTCACGCATGCCGCGCCGGACGGACTTCATATGTCCTCACTGTAGCGGCGCTACCGGTCAGCCGGGGGTTCCGGCATGGCCGATCGGATCATCCAGTACGCGAGACAATTTCGCTTTTGGCTTTCCCTCCCGTTACCGTGCAGGCGTGTCCAGAAGCACCCGCGCCGCCCTGCGCGCCCGGTACGACGCGGCCACGGTTGCTCTCGATCCGCCGTTCGGCCTGGTCGACCTCGGCGCGTTCGACGCCAACGCGGACGCGCTGGCCAGCCGCGCGGCGGGCAAGCCGATCCGGGTGGCGAGCAAGTCGGTACGCTGCCGGGCCCTGCTCCGCCGGGCGCTGTCGACCGCCGGCTGGCACGGTGTGATGGCGTACACCCTCACCGAGGCGCTCTGGCTCGCCGCCACGGGGATATCCGACGACATCCTGGTCGCCTATCCGAGCGCCGACCGGGCCGGGCTGCGCGCGCTCGCCGCCGACCCGGTGCTGGCCAACGAGATCACGCTCACCGTGGACTCGGTGGACCACCTCGACTTCATCGACTCGGTGACCGGCCCGGGCCGGCCGCCCGTGCGGGTATCTCTGGAACTGGACGCCTCCTGGCGGCTGGCCGGCGGGCGGATACATCTCGGCGTGCGCCGGTCCCCGGTGCACACGGCGGCGCAGGCCGGGGCGCTGGCCCGGACGATCGCCGCCCGGCGCGGGTTCCGGCTGGTCGGGCTGATGGCATACGAGGCGCAGATCGCCGGGCTCGGCGACGCACCGCCGGGGCAGCCGCTGCGGGGCACCGCGGTACGGGCGATCCAGCGCCGCTCACTGCCCGAGCTGGTCGCCCGCCGGGGGACCGCGGTGGCCGCGGTCCGCGAGCATGCCGAGCTGGAGTTCGTCAACGGCGGTGGTACCGGCAGCCTCGCGGCGACCGCCGCGGACCCGGCCGTGACCGAGGTGACCGCCGGGTCCGGCCTCTACGGTCCGACCCTCTTCGACGCGTACCGCACCTGGCGCCCGGAGCCCGCCGCCTTCTTCGCCCTGCCGGTGGTACGCCGGCCCGGTCCAGGCGTCGCGACCGTCCTCGGCGGCGGGTGGATCGCGTCCGGCCAGACCAGCCGGATCCGCCAGCCCACCCCGTGGCTGCCCGAGGGCTTGAAGGTGACCCGCACCGAGGGTGCCGGGGAGGTACAGACGCCGCTGGTCGGGCCGGGGGCGGACCGGCTGCGGGTCGGCGACCGGGTGTGGTTCCGCCACGCCAAGGCCGGCGAGCTGTGCGAGCACCTGGACGCCCTGCACCTGGTGTCCGGTGCCGAGGTCCGCGAGGTCGTCCCCACCTACCGGGGCGAAGGCAAGGCGTTTCTCTGATGTGTTGGCGCTCGCCCCGATCGCGCAGACCGTCAGCGGGGGATGGTGTCCACGTGACGGTGCAGGTACTCCCGGATCAGCGCCTTGGCCTCGGTCAGCACCTCGGCCTCGCCGTCCGGGTCGCGGCGGAACGCCAGCTTGATCAGCGCGTCGCCGGCCTCCACCGCGATCGCCAGTGCGAAGTCCAGCCGCGGCCCGGCCGCCGCGCCGAAGTGCTGGACCAGCAGCCCGGCGAGCTGCTCGGCGATGATCGTGTTGTTGTCCCGCTCGGCGTCGAGCAGGTGCACGTCGACCACGTCGCCGAAGTGCAGCGTGCGGAACCCGGGTACCTCCCGGTGCATCGTGATGTACTCGTCGATCGCCGCGTCGACGATGTCCCACCAGTGGTCGAACTCGACCGCCGCGGAGCGGGCGGACAGCCGCGCCAGGTACGCCTCCAGGTTGCGCAGCGCGAGGGCCTGCACGATGGCCCGCTTGTCCGGGAAGAACTGGTACACCGAGCCGATGGCCACCCCGGCCCGCTCGGCGAGCAGGGTGGTGGTGAGCGCCTCGTACCCGATCTCGTCGACCAGCTCGGCGCACGCGTCCAGCATGCGCTGCACCCGCGCGACACTGCGTCCCTGGACAGGTACCCGGCGCAGCGGGTTGGTCGAGGCCTGAGTGGTCACCTTCCGGTACTCCTTCGCAGGGCTGCGGGCGGCTTGCCCGTCTGCATCAAACTTACTCAGAGCAACGAGCGGCGCCGCCGTACGCATCGCGGTTCCGCCGCTCTTGACACACGGAGCTGGCCATGACCGGACAGGAATGGACCAACTGGGCGGGAAACCAGCGGGACACCGCGCCGGTACTGCGGCCGGGCTCGACGGACGAGGTCGCCGAGGCGGTCAAGCAGGCGCGGGCGGACGGGCGGACCGTGAAGCCGGTCGGCTCCGGGCATTCGTTCACCGGGGCGGCGGTCACCGGCGGTACCCGGCTGGACCTGGGCGGGCTCGCCGGGCTGATCTCGGTCGACCCGGCGGAAAAGCTCGTCACGGTCGGCGCCGGTACCCCCCTGTCGGCCCTCAACCGGCTGCTCGCCGGCCACGGGCTGGCCCTGCCGAACCTCGGCGACATCGACGTGCAGACCGTCGCCGGCGCGACCGCCACCGGTACCCACGGCACGGGCGCCCGGTTCGGCTGCCTGTCGACGTTCATCTCGGCGCTGACGCTCGTCGACGGTACCGGCGCCGCCGTCCGCTGCTCGGCGACGGACAACCCGGACATCTTCGCCGCGGCCCGGGTCGGGCTCGGCGCGCTGGGCGTCGTCACCGAGGTCACCCTGCGCTGCGTGGACGCGTTCGTCCTGCGCGCCGAGGAGCGGCCGGCCCGGATCGCCGACGTGCTACCCGCCCTCGACGAGCACGTCATCGGCAACGACCACTTCGAGATGTACTGGTTCCCGTACACCGACCGGTTACAGACCAAGACCAACAACCGGGTACCGGCCGATGACAAGCCGTTGAGCCGCTTCCGGGGCTGGCTGGACGACGAGTTCCTGTCCAACACCGTGTTCGGGGTGGCCTGCCGGCTCGGCCGGCGGGTCCCGGCCACCGTCCGCACCATCGCGAAGATCGAGGCGCGGGCGCTGTCCCCCCGGGTCTACACCGCACCGTCGTACGAGGTGTTCTGCACGCCGCGCCGGGTGCGGTTCACCGAGATGGAGTACGCGCTGCCCCGGGCCGCACTGCCCACCGCCTTCGCCGAGCTGCGCAGGATCGTCGACCGGCTGCCGTTCCCGGTCATCTTCCCGGTGGAGCTGCGGGTGTCGGCCGGCGACGACATCTGGCTGTCGCACGGGTACGGGCGCGACAGCGCGTACATCGCGATCCACCAGTACGTCGGGATGCCCTACGAGCCGTACTTCCGGGCCTTCGAGAAGGTGGCCCGGGACCTCGGCGGCCGGCCGCACTGGGGCAAGCTGCACTGGCGGACCGCCGAGGACCTGCGTCCGGTGTACCCCCGATTCGACGACTTCCTCGCCGTCCGCCGCCGACTGGACCCGGACCGGGTCTTCGCCAACGGGTACACGGAGCAGGTCCTCGGCACTGACGAGCGCTAGCTGGTAGCCGCTCCGACAAGCTACGCGGCAGGATTCACGCCTCGCCCAGCGCCACCCGGGCATGTACCCGGCGCAGCAGCCGTGGCGAGTACCACGCCGCCCGGCCGAGTACCCGCATCGCCGCCGGTACCAGCACGCCCCGCACGAGCGTCGCGTCGATCAGGATCGCAAGGCCGGCACCCAGGCCGAACAGTTGCAGGAAGCTGACGGTACCGGTGAGGAAGGCGAAGAAGCTGACCGCGAGCAGCATCGCGGCGGCCGAGACGATCCGCCCGGTCCGGGCCAGGCCCCGGGTGACCGCGATCCGGTCGTCCGCACCCTGGTCGTGTAGCTCCTTGATCCGGCTGAGCACGAAGACCTCGTAGTCCATGGACAGCCCGAACGTGATGCAGAACATCAGCACGGTCATCGAGGTGTCCATCGGCCGCGCGGTGACGTTCAGCAGCCCGGCGAGGTGGCCCTCCTGGAAGATCCAGGTCAGCACGCCGAGGGTCGCGGACAGGCTGAGCGCGTTGAACACCAGCGACCGTACCGGCTGCACCACGCTCCCGGTGAACAGGAACAGCACCACGAACGTGGTCAGCATCACCAGCAGCACGGCCAGCGGCAGCCGGCTGCCGATCGAGTGCTTGGTGTCCACGAGGGTCGCGTCGTCACCGCCGACCAGGACGCCGACGCTCGCCGGGGGCGGCAGGTCGCGGACGGAGTGCACCAACTGCTGGGCGGCATCGGACTTGGTGGCCAGGTTGCTGACCAGGGTCAGGCCGCCGCTGTCGGGGCGCCGGTCGACGCGCACCACACCGGGCAGCCGGGACACCTGCTGGGCGTAGTCGTCCAGCGCTGACGCCGGTACCGCCGCCGTGAAGACCACGTCGATCGGTGACGAGGCGTTGCCGGGGAACCCGGCCCGGACCGCGTCGGCGACCTGGCGGCTGCTCGCGCTGGGCCGCAGTACGCCCTGATCGGGGGTGCCGAAGGAGACGCCAAGCAGCGGGCTGGCCGCGAAGAGCAACGCCGCGACCACCGGCAGGGCGATCAGGGCCGGGCGGCGGGTGACCAGCGCGGCCAGCCGTCCCCATCGCGCCGACTCGCCGCCCTCGACGGAGCGCACCCACGGCAGCCGGCCGGCGTTGACCCGGCGGCCGAGCACGGCCATCATCGCCGGGGCGACCACCATCGCGCCGAGCGCGGCGATCGCGACCACGCCGATGCCGGCATAGGCGAAGCTGCGCAGGAAGTACTGCGGGAAGACCAGCAGCGCGGCCAGCGCGGCGGCTACGGTGGCGGCGGAGAAGACGATGGTACGGCCGGCGGTGGCGACGGTGCTCGCAACCGCCTCGGGCACCTCGTCACCGACTGATGAGCGCTGACCGGCCGCCGCTCCGACAGGCTGCGCGGCGGCGAGCTGCTCCCGGAACCGGCTGACCATGAACAGCCCGTAGTCGATGCCGAGGCCCAGGCCGAGCGCGGTGGTCAAGTTGATGGCGAAGATCGAGACGCTCGTGGCCGAGCCGAGGAAGGCCAGCTCGGCGAAGGTGCCGACGATCGCGATACCGCCGATGACGAGCGGCAGGAGGGCGGCGACCACGCTGCCGAAGACCAGCACGAGCAGGGCCAGGATCACCGGTACCGCGATCGCCTCCGCGATGGCGAGGCTCGCCGTGACCTGGGTGTTCCCGTCGCTGGAGAAGCCGACCAGGCCGCCCGCGCGGACGGTGATCCCGTCGCGGTCCACGGCGTACCGGCCGACCAGATCCTTGGACCGGGTGACGCGCTGGTTGTCGTCGCCGGTGAGGTGGGCGAGGACCAGTGCCTGCCGGCCGTCGGTCGAGCGCAGGCCGGGTACCGGGCGGGTCCAGTAGGAGACGACGCCGGTGATGTCGGGCTCGGCGGTGAGCCGGTCGGCGAGGCTCCGGCCGGCGGATGCGGCGGCCGGGTCGTCGACGGTACCGGCCTTGGCCGTGACCAGTAGGACCAGGTTGGTCTGGCCGCCGTACCGCTCGTTGATGAGCCGCTGCGCCTGCGTGGAGGCGGCGGCCGGGTCGTCGAAGCCGCCGTTCTTGAGCTTGCCGAACGCGCCGGTTCCGAACACCGTCGCGGCGACGAGGAGTACGCCGGAGATCGCGAGCAGGAGCCGCGCCCGCCGGACCACGAACCGGCCGTACCGGTGAAGGATGCTGTTCTCCCAGATGTTCACGCCGTCAACATGCCAGACTATGCTAACGGTGTCAACATAGGGCACGATGGAACTTGTGGCTCAGGCGAATCTCAGGCGCGGCAGCTACCATCACGGCGATCTGGCCAACGCGCTGACGACGGCGGCGACCGAAATGGCACGTCAGGGCGGGCCGGAAGCGGTGGTCCTCCGCGAGGCGGCGCGCCAGGTCGGCGTCTCGGCGACGGCCGCGTACCGGCACTTCGCCGGGCACGGTGACCTGATCCACGAGGTCAAGGAGCGGTGCCTGGCGGCGCTCGCCGAGCGCATGCGCGCCGAGGTGGAAGCCGGCGAGCCGGCACCGGACCGGCGCGCGGAGGCACTCCGCCGGCTGCGCGCGATCGGCTGGGGATACGTCCGGTTCGCGCTCGCCGAGCCGGGACTCTTCCGCACCGCGTGCTTCCGTGCCGAGTCACCGCGGGAGAACCCACTCGGCATGATCGGGTCACCGGCCTTCGCCATGCTCACCCAGACCCTCGACGACCTCACCGAGCTGGGGCTGATCGATCCGGAGCGCCGCCCGTACCTGGAGGTGGTCGCCTGGTCGAGCGCGCACGGCCTGGCCACCCTGATCGTCGACGGCCCGCTCGGCGCGATACCCGAGGACCAGCGCGACGCCGCGGTCGCCCGTACCCTCGACACCGTGATCGCTGGGATATGCGCCGGCGCGGCGCTCGATGCGTAGCCGTACCGGCGCGGCGCTCGATGCGTAGCCGTACCGGCGCGTGGCTCGGCGCGACGGGCGCGGCGCTGCTCGCCATCGGCGCACTGGCCGTCGTGTGGACCGGGCCGGGGGCCGCGCGCCCGGCGGCCGGCGGTCACTGGCAGGACGCACCGGCCGGCCCGTCGGCGCCCGGGACTCCACCGTCCGCGGCGGCATCCCCCTCGGCGTCGGCTTCCGCCAGCCGGCCCGCGCCGGGCGGCTTCGTCCACCCCGGCGTGCTGGTCGGCCAGGCTCAGCTCGACTTCGTGCGCGGGCGGGTGCAGGCCGGTGCCCAGCCCTGGACGTCCGCGCTTGACCAGCTCCGGAGCAGCCCGTACGGGTCGCTGTCCCGGGCCGCCAAGCCGCGGGCGAGTGTGGACTGCGGCTCCCACTCGGTACCGGACAACGGCTGCTCCGACGAGCGCACCGACGCCCTGGCCGCGTACGCCGACGCGCTGGTCTGGTACCTGACCCGGGACGCGCGGTACGCCGGGGCGGCGATCGGGCTCATGGACGCCTGGTCGGCGGTGCTGAGGACGCACACCAACAGCAACGCGCCGCTGCAGAACGGCTGGGCCGGCGTCGGCTGGTCCCGGGCGGCCGAGCTGATCAAGTGGACGTACCCCGCCGGCTGGCCCAACGCCGCCCGGTTCGCCACCATGCTGCGCACCGTCTACCTGCCCGTGCTCGCGGCCGGCTCGGGCGCCAA
>JBKPCQ010000138.1:0-6175 GCA_046727455.1 Actinomycetota bacterium
GCTGAAGTTCCTGCGCCGCCGCGCCGGGCTCAGCATCGCCGCCCTGGCCGCCGCTGCAAGGCTCAGCCCGTCCGTCATCGGCAACCTGGAGACCGGCAGGCGGCGGCCCACCGTCGAGCTGGCCCACGCCTGCGACCAGGCTGCCCACCTGCTGCGCGCCATGGCCGGCCTGGTCGACCGACGGCAGGCTACCCGGCCGGGTCTGTACGCCTGTTCAGGTCGTGGTGCGCGGGCCGTCACCCGGTCACCTCCTGCGCGAAGCCGATCAGGACCCGGCCCACGGCATGCGCCAGATCGATACCCAGTGGGGTGAGGATCAGCTCGCTGTCGGCCTCGCCCAACGCAAGAGCCACGTACGGCCGGCCCGACCGCGGGTACCCGGGGACCGTCGGGCCCTGCGCGAGGGAGATCTCGGCGACCACGGTCCCCGGCGGGTGCGGGCCGACGCGAATCAGGCGCGAGCAGTGGGTACCGGCGGGCCGGCCGGGCGTGACCCCGCACCGGGACGGATCGCACCAGGACGGATGCCAGACCGGACCGGTCATCGTGACCTCCTTGGACGGAGCGGTGTCCACGCCGTCAAGGCAACCGGAGAAGCCGCCGTTTGGGAGGGGCCAACGCCATCGAAAGCTGTCACCGGCCAGCCGGAGACGTGTCGTACCCGGCTGGTACAAGGAAACGGCACGGGGGTCGTGAGGGGGTCTTGACGCGGGACCGTCGATACGGAGCGGCACATGGAGGAGTCACTCGGGCCGATGCTCACCCGGGTCCGGCTGAGGCAAGGCTGGTCCCAGCTACGGGTCGCGGAGCTGCTGTGTGCCGCGTCCGGCGTCACCACGGTGACGCGCCACGAGATGTCCCGGTGGGAGCGCGAGGAGCGGGTGCCGTCCCGGTTCTGGCTCGGTTGGCTCGCGCTGGTCCTGCAGGTGCCGGTGGAGGAGCTGGCCGGGGCCGCCGCGCGTACCCGTCGCCGCCGTCAGCGCCTCAGCCGCCTCATCGATCTCGGACGCCTGCACCCACTCCAGGAACGCACCCGCGGTGACGCGCCGGGATCGGCCGCCCGCTAGCGTCTGCGCTGTGGACACCGCTGCCATGGACCGGGCCGACCTGCGCGCGCGGGTGGAGCAGGCGCTCGCCGACTTCCTCGCCCGGCAGCGCGCCCGGCTCACCGCGATGGAGCCGGCGCTGGTGCCGGTCGCCCACGCGCTTGAGGACTTCGTCCTGCACGGCGGCAAGCGCCTGCGACCGGCCTTCGCCTACTGGGGATACCGGGGCGCCGGCGGCGCGGACTCGCCGGAGCTGGTCGCCACCGTGGCCGCCCTGGAGCTGGTCCACGCGAGCGCGCTGATCCACGACGACGTGATGGACGACTCGGACACCCGGCGGGGCGCGCCGTCGATGCACCGCCGGTTCGCCGAAGCGCATGCCGGGCACCGCTGGCAGGGTGACCCGGACGCCTTCGGACAGGCGGTCGCGATCCTGCTCGGGGACCTCGCGCTGGTGTGGTCGGACGAGCTGCTGCGCACCGGCGGCCTGGACCCGGTGACGGTGGCCCGGGCCCGGCCGGTCTTCGACGAGATGCGCACCGAGCTGACCGCCGGCCAGTACCTGGACGTGCTCGGGCAGGCCACGGGAGACGTTTCGGTCGGCTGGGCGGAGTCCGTCGCGACCTACAAGTCGGCGAAGTACACGGTCGAGCGGCCGCTGCTGCTCGGGGCGGCCCTGGCCGGGGCGCCGGCGAGGACGAGAACCGCGTACTCCGGGTACGGGCTGCCGCTGGGCGAGGCCTTCCAGCTCCGGGACGACCTGCTCGGCGTGTACGGCGACCCGGCGCGCACCGGCAAGCCGGCAGGCGACGACCTGCGCGAGGGCAAGCGCACCTACCTCGTCGCGACCGCGCTCGCGGCGGCCGACCCGACCCGGCGGGCGGCGCTGCGCACGGGGCTCGGCGATCCGCACGCCGACGTCGACGCGCTCCGCGAGATCATCACGGCGACCGGGGCCCGCGCGGCGACCGAGGAGCGCATCACCGAGCTGACGGCGCAGGCGCTGCACGCGATCGATGACGTTGACCTGGACCCCGACGCCAAGGCGGTACTCACCGAGCTCGCCGGAGCCGCGACCCAGCGGTCCCGGTGACCGCCGGCAGCACCGGTATCGGGGCACCGTCGACCGGGGAGGTGTCCGGGCCGCTGCCCCGCAGCAGCACGTACAGCGGCGGCGCCGCGTACCGGACCCGGGTAGTGAGCGCGCTGTGCAGCGTCTCGTACGCCCGCCGCCACGCCTTCGGATCGGCCATCGCGAGCATCCCGTAGCGCTCCCACAGCAGCACGTGCCCCTGCGCGGGTAACCAGCTCAGGTCGGCCAGCCGATCGGCCAGCGTCGCCCAGCCCGGCCCGAACCAGCCGGGGAACGCCAGCGCGTCGGCACACCCGTCGAAGAACCGCACGGCGTCGGTGACCGGCCCGGTCAGCGGGTACCCGGCCCACCCGACCGACGCCAGCTCCCGCCGGACGGCACCGGCGTGTGCGCGCGACCGCCACCGGTACACGCCGGGTGGGACATCGCCGGAGACCAGGGCGGCCAGCCGCGCGGTCACGGTACGGTTTCCCGGGTGACCGACGAGCCGCACGCCACCGGGCCGGCGGCCGAGCACGGCCACACCGGATCGCGACGTATCGGTGTAAACCCGTTCAGGGCGCCCCCCTCTGATGAGCCACCGATCCCTCAGTCTGCGGCTTCCGGCGCGTTCGCGCAGTCCAGGCGGCCCGCCGCCGCGGGAAAGCAGGCGGCCCTGCGGTACCTCGGCCTGGCCGGCTCGCTCGGCGTGGCACTCGCCGGGCCGCGCCCGATCGGCCTGCTCGGCGTCGCCGTGCTCGCCACCGCCTGGTACGGGCTCCGGCACGTGGCGAGCCTCCGCTGGCTGCTCGTCACCGCCGCGCTCTGGGCGCTTCCCCTGCTCGTGACGCCGCCGCTGTTCAGCGGGGACGCGATGGCGTACGCGTGCCAGGGCCAGCTCCTGGTGCACGGGCTGAACCCGTACCACCACGGCGTCGCCGACCTACCCTGCTCGTGGCTCGACCGGGTACCGACGCTGTGGTGGCACACGCCGGCGCCGTACGGGCCGCTCTGGGTGGCGATCACCGGCGCGGCGGCCGCCACCGGGGAACTCTGGCTCGCGGTCGCGGTCCTGCGGCTGGTCGCGGTCGGCGGGATCGCGCTCGCCGTCTGGTACGGGCGGCGGTTCGGGGTCAACCCGGCCTGGCTCGCCGCCGCGAGCCCGCTCGTGCTCCTGCACGGCGTGTCCGGCGCGCACAACGACGCGCTCCTGGCCGGGCTCGTCGTCGCGGGGCTGGCCCTCGCCCTGGGCGCCCGGTGGGGCGTGGTCGCCGGGGTGGCGCTCGGGCTGGCCGTGGCGGTCAAGGTGACCGCGCTGGTGGCGGTACCGTTCGCGGTTCTGTATGTGGCGCGGCGGCGGGCGTGGGCGGGGGTCGCGGCCGGGGTGGCGACGGCCTTCACGGCGGTGACCGCCGCGACCGGACTCGGCCTGGGCTGGCTGCCCGCGCTGCGGCACACCGCGGACCTCATCCAGTGGACGTCACCCCCGACCGGGGTCGGCATGGCCGCCGGCTACCTGCTGCGCGCGGCCGGCCGCCCGGATCTCGCCCCGGTCGCGCTCGCCGCCGCCCGCGCCGCAGGGCTGCTGGTGCTCGGGGTCGTGCTGGCGGCGCTGTGGTGGCGGCCGAAGCCGGTCGCGGCCGGCGCGGCGCTCGCCGCGACCGCGCTGCTGGGTCCGGTGTTCTTTCCCTGGTACCTGCTGCCGGCGCTGGCCGTGCTCGCGGCCACGAACGTGCGCCGCGACCGGCTCGGCCCGGTCGTCGCCGCGCTGGCGCTGCTGGTACTGCCCGACGGTACCGGCCTGGCGTCGCTCACCAAGCCGGTCGGCGCCTTCCTCGACGTGGCGCTGGTCAGCGCCGCGGTGGTGGTGCTGGTGCGTCGATACCGCGCCGGCCGAGCCAGACCCACACCGACAGCGCGGTGAGCACCAGCGCGAACCCGAACGCGAGATCCTCGACGGGCGCGTGGGCGAGACGGACCCCGAGGATCGCCCGCGGGTCGTACCGGACCACGCCGCGCCCGGTGAGCACGCCGTTCGAGAGAAGCTGGGCGGCGAGCACGATCGGGTACGTCGCCCAGAAGACCCGGCCGGCGACCAGCCGGGTGCGCAGGATCGCGAGGTCGAGCAGGAGCGCGCCGACCAGCCCGACGCCCGCCGCGAGGGTGTAGCTCACCGCCGGAGCACCTTGCGGACCGCCTCGTAGCCGAGGATCGCGCATACCGGTACCACGACGAAGAACAGCAGCTCCTCCAGCGGCAACCGGCCGGGCAGGAGGACCCCGGTGGTCTGGGCCGGGTCGTAGCTCCAGTGGCGGGCCGCGATCGCGGCGACGTCCCAGAAACCGAACACGAGCACCACCGGTACCACCGTCAGCGCCAGCCGCCGCCAGCGGCGCAGCACACCGACGCGCAGCACCGGCTCCAGCCACAGGGCTCCGGCCAGGCAGCCGGCCAGGACCGCCAGGTAGGTCAGGTGCCGCACGTCGGGGTCAGAAGCCGAGCGCCTGCGCCCGGCGCTTCACTTCGGTGGCCCTCCCACCGGAGAGGGCGACCGCCGGGATACCGGGCAAGGAGTCGTCGGCGGTGTAGAGCCACCGCAACACCTCCTCGTCGGTGTACCCGGCGTCGTGGAGCAGGGTCATGACGCCAGGGAGGTGCTTGCGGACGCTCGCCGTCGCGATCAGCTCGACGGGTACCGCGCGTACGCCGTCACGGCGCACCGCGATCAGGGCGTGGTCGCGGATGAGCTGGTGTACCCGGGTGATCGGCAGGCCGAGCTGCTCGGCGACGTCCGGCAGGGCCACCCACTCGGCCGGCTCGACCAGTTGCCCGGTCGCGGCGACAGGTTCGGTCACCTCACCAATCTGCCATGTGGCCGCCATCGGGCACCACGGCATTGCCGTGCCGTACCCGTGCCCTCACCCTTGGTGAATTCGGCGCGGCCGGGACCAGCGGCGTGTGCTAACCCACCGTCCCGACGCCTACACTGCCTCCCGATGGACACCACAGTCGCCGACTCGTTGATCGGAGCGCTCGTCGACGGGCGCTACCGCATCCGCAGCCGGGTCGCGCGCGGTGGCATGGCGACGGTGTACACGGCGGTGGACGAGCGCCTGGAGCGGACCGTCGCCATGAAGATCATCCACTCCGGGCAGCAGCCCGACCCTAACTTCGTGCAGCGGTTCACCGACGAGGCGAAGACGATCGCCCGGCTGACCCACCCCAACATCGTGGCCGTCTACGACCAGGGCAGCCACGACGGGCTGCCGTACCTCGTCATGGAGTACGTCCGCGGCCGCACGCTGCGGGAGCTGCTGGCCGATCAGCGCCGGCTGCCGCCGGCCGAGGCGCTGGCGATCCTGGAGCAGACGCTCGCCGCGGTCGCCGCCGCGCACCGAGCCGGGCTGGTGCACCGCGACATCAAGCCGGAGAACGTCCTCGTCGCCGAGGCGCCCGGCGGCGGCAGCCTGGTCGACGCGGTGGTCAAGGTCGCCGACTTCGGCCTGGCCCGGGCGGTCGAGGCGAGCGCGGACGAGGCCGGGGCGCACCTGCTCGCCACCGTCGCGTACGTCGCGCCCGAGCTGGTCACCGACGGGCGCGCCGACCCGCGTACGGACGTCTACTCGGCCGGCATCGTGCTCTTCGAGATGCTCACCGGCCGGGTGCCCTACGAGGGCGACAAGCCGGTCGAGGTGGCGTGGCGGCACGTCGACCACGACGTACCGCCGCCGTCGAAGTTCGTGGCCGGGCTGCCGGCGGTGCTCGACGACGTGGTGGCGCGAGCCACCCGGCGCGACCCGGGCGGGCGGCCGACCGACGCGGGAGCGCTGCTGGCCGAGGTACAGGCGGCGCGGGACGAGATCGCCGCGAGCGCCGCCGCGTCGCGGGTGTTCGCCCAGCCGACGGTACCGGTCGCCAGCGTCGAAGCGCCGACGACCGTGCTGCCGACCGAGCGCCCGTCCTGGGCGCGGCTGCCGGTGCGCGCTCCGCAGGCACCGCGCGCCGGGCGGCGCCGGGCCGCGCGAACCGGGCTGCCCGGCTGGTACCGCCGCCTGAC
>JBKPCQ010000139.1:0-7458 GCA_046727455.1 Actinomycetota bacterium
TCGCCGGAGGGCTCGCGATCATCCTGCGCGGCCTGCGCTGAGATGTTGGCGCTCGCTTCGCTCGCGCGGCACCGAGGCTCCTCAGGCGACGTCTTCCCTCGTCGCTGCGCTCCTCAATCCAGACGCCGCCCGCCTCGGTGCGCTGAATTGTGCTGCCATCCACCGTCCGGCTGAGGGGTTGCCCACCGGATGGCGGAGGAATAGGGTCCCAGGAAAGCGCTTGCCCCGGGAAAGATCCTCGGGGGGACCCAGAGGGCGAGTTCATGGCAGAGGCGCCTGGGGAGCCGACCGCCGCCGCACTGGCGGTCGATGACGACGCTCCGCCGTCCGGTGCGGAGCTGATGCGTGTACCAGGCGCCGAGCGGCGGCGCGGTCGCGTGTCAGGGCGCCGACTGCTGCGCTTCCTCGTCACGCTGTGGCCGCCCGCGCTGGTACTGGGTGGCCTGTTCGTGCTGTGGTGGCTGGTCGCCGCGCGCGAGTGGGTGCCGAACTACCTGGTGCCGCCCCCGGCGGAGGTCTTCCACACGATGCGCGACCAGTGGCCGATGCTGGCCCACAACACCTGGGTCACGCTGTACGAGACGCTGCTCGGGTTCTCCCTCGCGGTCCTGCTCGGGATCGCGACCGCCGTGCTCATCGTGTACTCCCGCAGCATGGACAAGGCGGTCTACCCGCTGGTCCTGGTCGCCCAGGTGATCCCGAAGATCGCCATCGCCCCGCTGCTCGTCGTCTGGTTCGGTACCGACCTGCGGCCCAAGGTGATCCTGGCCGTACTGATCGCCTTCTTCCCGATCGTCGTCTCGGGCGTGGCCGGCCTGCGGTCGGCCGACCCCGAGCTGCTCGACCTCTCGGCCACCATGGGCGGCACCCGGTGGCAGACCTTCCGTAAGATCCGCTTCCCGATCGCCCTACCGCACCTCATGTCCGGCGTGAAGGTCGCCGTCACGCTCGCCGTCGTCGGCGCCGTGGTCGGCGAGTTCGTCGGCGCGAGCGAGGGGCTCGGGTACGTCCTGCTGCTCGCCAACGGCCAGCTCGACGCGCCCCTGCTCTTCGCCGACCTGATCCTGATGTCGGTCCTCGGCATCGTCCTGTTCATACTGGTCGATGTCGCGGAGGCCCTGCTCATTCCGTGGCACGCCAGCCGGCGTGCCGCCGCTCCGCTCACCACCGCCTGACCCGCGAGTCTTCCCCCGCGCAAGGAGGCGCAATACCGTGAAGAAACGCTTCGTACCCCTGGTTGCCCTGGCACCCCTTCTGCTGATCCTGACCGCCTGCGGCGGCTCCGCGACGCCGGCGCCGGCCGCGTCCTCGGCCCCGCCCGCGACGAAGGTGACCCTCACCCTGAACTGGATCCCCTACGGCGAGCACGCGCCGTTCTACTACGGCCTCAAGAAGGGCTTCTACACCGCCGAGGGCATCGACCTGACCATCAAGGCGGGCACCGGCTCCGGTACCACCATCCAGCAGGTCGACCAGAAGAACACCACGTTCGGCTGGGCGGACACGCCGGTACTGCTCAACAGCGTCGCCAAGGGCATGAAGGTGAAGAGCCTGGGGGTCTTCCTCCAGAAAGGGCCGGGGTCGGTCGAGTTCCTCGCGGACGGCCCCATCAAAACGCCGGCCGACCTGAAGGGCAAGAAGATCGGGGGTACCCCCGGTGACGCGCTCTACGCCACGTTCCCGGCCTGGCTCAAGGCCAACGGCCTGTCCGTCAGCGACGTGACGATCGTCAACCTCGACGCGGCCGGGAAGATCGCGGCGCTGTCCGAGGGCCGGGTCGACGCCATCATGGGGTTCGCCCACGACCAGGCACCGACCATCGAAGGCAAGACCGGCAAGAAGGTCAACTACTTCCTCTACGCCGACTACGGCATGAACATGCTCGGTACCGGCATCGTCGCCAACACCGAAGCGCTCGCGCAGAACCCCGACCTCGCCCGCCGGTTCGTGCACGCCACCCAGAAATCGTGGACCGAGGCGGCCAAGGACGTCCCCGGCGCGGTCGACGCGATGGTCGGGATGGCCCAGAACGAGCCGCCCCGGGACGTGATGGTCAAGCAGCTCACCAAGTGCCTGCCGCTGGTGGGGCTGGACAAGGGCACACCCGGGGTGAACAGCGAGGCCGACTGGAGCCACACTGTGGAGCTGATGTCGAAGTACGCCAACCTCAAGGACCCCGGTGCCCCCGACAAGTACTGGGACAGCACGTATGCCAAGTAGCGCCGTCGAGCTGTCCGGCGTGTCGGTGCGCTTCCACGCCCGGCACGGCCGGACGGCGGCGTTGTCCGGTATCGACCTGGCGGTGGCGGCGGGCGAGTTCGCCGCCATCGTCGGGCCGTCCGGCTGCGGAAAGTCCACACTGCTCAAGCTCGTCGCTGGGCTGGTCCGGCCGACCACCGGTACCGTGACGCTGATGGGCCAGCCGGTCACCGGACCGCAGAAGGACATCGGGTACGTGTTCCAGCGCGCCGCGCTGCTCGACTGGCGCGGTGCCCGCCGCAACATCCTGCTCCAGGCCGAGATGCGGCACCTGGACCGGGCCTACGCGGCCCGGCGGGCCGACGAGCTGATCGCGCTCACCGGGCTGACCGGGTTCGAGAACGCCCCGCCGTACGAGATGTCCGGCGGTATGCAGCAGCGCGTGGCGTTGTGCCGGGCGCTGCTGCACGAGCCGCCGGTCCTGCTGATGGACGAGCCGTTCGGGGCGCTCGACGCGCTGACCCGGGAGCAGCTCAACGACGAGCTGAACCGGATCTGGCGGCAGACCGGCACCACCACCCTGCTGGTCACCCACTCCATCGAGGAGGCGGTCTTCCTCGGCACCCGCGTCGTGGTGCTCAGCCCCCGGCCGGGTCGGATCGTCCGGGTGCTGGACGTGGACCTGCCGGCCGAGCGCCGGTACGCGGAGGTAATGTCGGATCCCCGCGCGGGCCGGCTCACCGGCGAGATCCGGTCCCTGCTGGGCCCGGCGATCGTGGCTCACTAGACGGAAGGACGGCGGATGTCCCGCAGATCGATCGGCATTGTCGTCAACGGGGTGACCGGTCGCATGGGGTACCGGCAACACCTCGTGCGCTCCCTGCTGGCGATCCGGGACGAGGGCGGGCTGCCGGCCGCCGACGGCACCCGGATCTGGCCGGAGCCGGTCCTCGTCGGCCGCAACGCCGAGAAGCTGGCCGACATCGCGGCGCGGCACGGCCTGACCGACTGGACCACCGATCTCGACGCGGCGCTCGCCCGCGACGACGTGGAGATCTACTTCGATGCGCAGGTTACCCCGGCCCGGGACAAGGCGATCCGGACGGCCATCAACGCCGGTAGGCACGTCTACACCGAGAAGCCGGTGGCGGGCGACCTCGCCACCGCGGTGGAGCTGGTCCGGCTGGCCCGCGCCGCCGGGATCCGCAACGGCGTGGTGCAGGACAAGCTGTTCCTGCCCGGCCTGCGCAAGCTCAAGCGGCTGGTCGACGGTGGCTTCTTCGGCCGGATCCTGTCGGTGCGCGGGGAGTTCGGGTACTGGGTGTTCGAGGGCGACTGGCAGCCGGCCCAGCGCCCGTCGTGGAACTACCGGGCCGCCGACGGCGGAGGGATCGTGCTGGACATGTTCCCGCACTGGCAGTACGTGCTGGAGCGGCTGTTCGCCCCGGTACGAGCGGTGCAGTGCGTGGCCACCACGCACATCCCGTTCCGGGTCGACGAGAACGGCGAGGCGTACCAGGCGACCGCCGACGACGCCGCGTACGCCATCTTCGAGCTGGACGGGGGGATCGTCGCGCAGATCAACTCGTCGTTCACCACGCGGGTGCACCGGGACGAGCTGGTCGAGTTCCAGGTCGACGGCACGCACGGCAGTGCGGTCGCCGGACTGCGCGAGTGCCGGATCCAGCACCGGGCCGGTACGCCGAAGCCGGTGTGGAACCCGGACGTGCCGGCGACCGACGAGTTCCGGGCGCAATGGCAGCGGGTACCGGACAACGAGGAGTTCGAGAACGGGTTCAAGGCGCAGTGGTCGGCGTTCCTGCGGCACGTCGTCGACGGGGCGCCGTTCCCGTGGGACTTCGCGGCCGGCGCGCGCGGGGTGCAGCTCGCCGAGCTGGGGCTGCGCTCGTCGCGGGAGGGGCGGCGGATCGAGGTACCGGAGTTGGGCCGGTGAGTACTTCCGTGGTGCTGCCCGGCGGCGAGCGCTTCTCGTTGAGCGGCGCGGCCGGTTACCCGACACCGACCGGCCCGGCCCGCTCGCGCGTCGCGTTCGCCGCCGCCCATGTCGTCGCGGACCCACGCGCGGACAACGTCCCCGGCGCCCCGGCCGTCCTCGACTGGGCGGCCACCCTGGCGTTCCGTCACCACCTGTGGCGGTACGGGCTCGGCGTCGCCGAGGCGATGGACACCGCGCAGCGCGGGATGGGCCTGGACTACCCGGCGACCCGCGAGCTGATCCGCCGCTCCGCCGCCGAGGCGCACGCGGTCGGCGGGCGGATCGCGGCCGGCGTCGGTACCGACCAGTTGCCGCCCGGCCCGGCCACGCTGGACGAGATCCGCGCGGCATACCGGGAGCAGCTCGGGGCGGTGCTCGACGCCGGGGCGCAGCCGGTCGTCATGTGCAGCCGGCACCTGGCCGACGCGGCCCGCTCCGCCGACGACTACCTGTCCGTCTACAGTGGACTTCTCGACGAGACGGACCGCCCGGCGATCCTGCACTGGCTGGGTCCGATGTTCGACCCGCAGCTCGCCGGGTACTGGGGATCGTCCGATGTGGACAGCGCCGCCGAGACCGTGCTGGCACTTGTGAAGCAGCACTCGTCCACTGTGGACGGTATCAAGGTGTCGCTGCTCAGCGAGCCGTTCGAGGTGGCGCTGCGCCGGCGGCTGCCGGCGGGGGTACGGCTCTACACCGGCGACGACTTCAACTATCCGGGGCTGATCCGGGGCGACGAACAGGGCCACTCCGACGCGCTCCTGGGCGTCTTCGCCGCGATCGCGCCCGCCGCGGCGGCGGCCCTGCACGCGCTGGACCGCGACGACGTCGAGGGGTACGGGCGGATCCTCGCGCCGACGGTACCGCTGGCGCGGCACCTCTTCGGCCCGCCCACGTTCTACTACAAGACCGGCATCGTGTTCCTCGCCTGGCTCGCCGGGCACCAGCAGCACTTCACGATGGTGGGCGGCCTGCAGGCCGGCCGGTCGCCCGCGCACTGCGCGACCCTGCTGCGCCTCGCCGAGGCGGCCGGGCTGCTGCCCGACGCCGAGCTGGCCGCCGCCCGGGCGCGTGCGTACTTCACCGTTGCCGGAGTCGGCCAGTGACCCTGGAACGGTTCTCGCTCAACGCCGCCACCACGAAGTACTGGCCGGTGGAGGACCTGGTGCGCGGCTGTGTCCAGGCCGGCGTCGGCCAGATCGGCCTGTGGCGCGAGGAGGTCGCGGAGTACGGGCTGGGGCGCTGCGCGGCGCTCGTCGAGAGGGCCGGGCTGCGGGTCACCTCGCTGTGCCGCGGCGGGTTCTTCGCGGGCGACGGGTGGCTCGCGGACAACCGCCGCGCCATCGACGAGGCGGCGACGCTCGGGGCGCCGGTACTCGTCCTGGTGAGCGGCGGCCTGCCCACCGGCAGCCGGGACCTGGACGCGGCGCGGCAGCGCGTCGCCGACGCGGTGGAAACCCTTGTGCCGTACGCGATGGAGGCCGGGGTGACCCTGGGGATCGAGCCGCTGCACCCGATGTACGCCGCCGACCGGTGCGTGGTGTCGACGCTCGGGCAGGCGCTCGACATCGCCGAGCGGCACCCGGCCCACGCGGTCGGCGTCGTCCTCGACACGTACCACCTGTGGTGGGACGACCAGGTGTGGGCGCAGATCGAGCGGGCCGGCCGGGGCGGGCGGATCGTCTGCTTCCAGGTCGCCGACTGGGTGACCCCGCTGCCGGCCGGCGTCCTGCTCGGTCGGGGGTTGCCCGGCGAGGGCTGCGTGGAGCTGCGCCGCTTCCGCGAGGCGGTCGACGCGGCGGGGTACACCGGGCCGGTCGAGGTCGAGGTGTTCCACGCCAGCGTGTGGGCCCGGCCGGGTGCCGAGGTGCTCGCCGCGTCCATCAAGGGATACCTGGAGCATGTGGCATGAATGCCAACGCCGCACGGTACCGGGCGGGGCGACGGGCCGGACACTACGAGAGCTTCTACCAGCGGGCCAACCATCCGACCCGGCCGCTCGCGTTCTGGCTGCGGTACACGATGGTGAGCCCGGCCGGGCGACCGGAGGCGGCGGTCGGTGAGCTGTGGGCGGTTCTCTTCGACGGCGAGACCGGCGAGCACCTGTTCGCGCGGGAGGAGTACCCGATCGGGTCATGTAGCTTCGCGACCGGCTCCTTCGCCGTGCGGGTCGGGGAGGCGACGCTCGGCCCGGAGGGCCTGCGCGGTGCCTGTGGCGCGTTCTCCTGGGACCTGTCGTACTCAGGTGCCGAAACCCCGTTGTACCTCCTGCCCGACCGCATGTACCGCGGCGGCTTCCCGAAGGCCAAGAGCCTTGTGGGCCTCCCGCTGGCCCGGTACCGGGGGCGGCTCACCATCGACGGCCGTGCCATCGAGGTCGATGACTGGGTCGGCAGCCAGAACCACAACTGGGGCAGCCGGCACACCGAGCGCTACGCGTTCGGCCAGGTGGCCGGGTTCGACGACGCGCCGGCGAGCTTCCTGGAGGTCGCCACGGCGCAGGCGCGCATCGGCCCGTACCTCACCTTCCTGGTGCTGCGACACGGCGGGCGGGAGCACCGGCTGTGGGCGGCGCGCTCCCGGCCCGGGTACGGCGACGGCCGCTGGGAGTTCGTGGCGTCGAACCGGGAGGTCGCCGTGCACGGGCGGATCACCGCCGAGCCGGCGGCGTTCGTCGGGCTGACCTACCACAACCCCTCCGGCGGCACGAAGGCCTGCCGCAACACCCAGCTCGCCGCCTGCGAGCTGACGCTCGCCGACCGCCGCACCGGCGCCCGCGAGACGCTCACGGCCGCGCGCCGGGCGCTGTTCGAGACCCTGCGCTGACCACGCGGCGGTCGTCCGGCAACCGCCGGGTCAGGCCGCGCTGGTCCAGCAGTTCCAGCAGCGGTACCGCCACCCGCCGCGTGGTGTGCAACGCCTGGCGGGCCTCGGACAGCGTGAACGGCTGGGGCAGCTCGGCAAGGCGCTGGGCGGCGGCGTCGACCGCGTCGGGCAGCAGGACGACTCCCTCGGTGATCCGGACGAGCGCGCCGGAACGGACGGCGGCCCCGATCTCGCGCGGCCCCAGGCCCAGCTCGGCCAGCCGGCTCGTCTCCGGCGCACGGAACGGATCCGTGGCGAGGTCGGCACGGATCCGGGCGACGGCGCGCGCGATCGGCTCGGGCCGCCCGCCGGGCGCGCCCCGGCCGATCCGCCCCTCGCGGGCGACGAGCGGCGGCGCGACCAGCGCGGTGACGAGCGACCGGTCGGGCAGGTCGAGC
>JBKPCQ010000140.1:0-9397 GCA_046727455.1 Actinomycetota bacterium
TGTCGGTCTGGTGGGCTCGGAGATGTGTATAAGAGACTGGGGCTGGAGGGTACCGGGCCGGCGGTCGGCCGGGCGTCGACGCGGCGGGTGCAGCCGCCGGCCGCGAGCAGCGCGCCGGCGACGACGAGCGCGGCGACGGTGAGCTGGCGGCGCATCCGGCGGGCTTTCGCGGCGGCTATTCGGACAGGGTGTTGACCATGAAGAACGCGGCGCGCTCCAGATAGCTCCACAGCGCCGCCTCGTGCTCGGGTGCGAGGCCGAGGCTGTCCACCGCCTGCCGCATGTGCGTGAGCCAGGCATCGCGCTCCCGGGGCCCGATGGTGAACGGCGCGTGCCGCATCCGCAGGCGGGGATGCCCGCGCTGCTGGGAGTAGGTGGTCGGGCCGCCCCAGTACTGGATGAGGAACATCCGCAGCCGCTCGGCGGCCGGTGCGAGGTCGGTCCCCGGATACAGCGGCCGCAGCACCGGATCGGTGGCCACCCCGGCGTAGAACTCGTCGACGAGCTTGCGGAAGGTCGGCTCGCCGCCGACCGCCTCGTAGAAGTTCTCCGGTTCGGTCACCCTTCCATCGTGCCAGGCAGGTGGCGGCGAACTGACTCGGTGGTGCGCCGGTGCCGGCCGTTTCCCGGGTCGGGAGGCTGCCGTACCGGCATCGCCACGGTCGCCTCGGCGGCCTCCGCCGCCGCGTTGGCCTGCCGGGTGCGCTCGATCGCCTGGTTGAACTCGCGCGGCGCCGGCCAGCGCAGCGACACCGCCACCACCAGGACGATGCCGCCGACGCTCCACCAGCCCACCACGTGCGGCAGCGACCGGTGGGCGGCCAGGATGCCGGTCACCATGACCGCGCCGGCCTGGGTGATCTGGATGCCGCTCTGCATGACGCCGAATGCCCGGGCCCGGTACTGGCGGGGGAGCGCCTGGACGAACAGCCCGTTGCTGGCCGGCACCATCCCGGCGACGCAGACCCCGCACAGCGCCGCCAGCAGCGCCACCACGACCGCCGGCGGGTTGGCGAGCGCCGGGACGAGAGTGACCGGGGCGAGCGTGGCGAACGGCCGGATCAGCCGGCGCCGCCGCTCGGGCGCCACGAAGCGGTTGATGACCAGGCCGCCCACGAAGAATCCGAACGGCCCGCCCATCATGATCAGACCTTGGGCCAGCCCCTGGTGCGCCGGGTCCACATAGGCCGCCCAGGCTGCGGCCAGGCCCTCCGGCGGCGCGGTGAACAGCAGCATCGCCAGGGTGAGCAGCGCGATCGCGCGCAGTACCGGGGTGCCGAAGACGACCCGGAACCCCTGCGCGGTCTCCTTGAGCAGGTGGGTCCGCTGGGCCCGGGTCACCAGCGGCGGCCGGGCCCGCACGCCGAGGCCGACGAGCGCCGCGGACGCGATGAAGGTTCCGGCGTCGATCAGCAGGGCCAGTCTGGGGTTCAGGGCGGCCAGGGCCGATCCGGAGAGGTACCCGACGATCTGCGCGGCCTGGTGGCCGGTGGACTGGACCGCCACACCGACGACGTACCGGTCGCCTTCGAGGAGGCGGGGCAGCAGCGCGGCCCGGGAGGCATCGAACGGCGGGTTGAGCAGCGCGGCGCCGAAGAGCAGCAGCAGCATGGCCCAGATCGGCAGGTGGGGGACCGCGACCAGCGCGATGAGCACCGCCCGGACCACGTCACAGAGGACCATGACGGTACGGTTCGGGTACCGCTCGGCCAGCGCGGCCAGCACCGGCCCGCCGACGATCCAGGGCAGGAAGCTGATCGCGAACGCGGCGGCGGAGGTGGTGACCGAGCCGGTCTGCTCCAGTACCAGCGCGGTGACCGCCGCTTTCGCCATGAAGTCGCCGACCCACGACAGCGCGCTCGCGGCGTAGATCACGCGGTACTCGCCGCTGGCGAAGACTTCTCCGAAAGTGGCCGGGCGGCTCTCGGGACGCGGGTCGCGGGACACCGGCGAGTCCTCCATGGTCACTTCGGCGCCGTAAGTTAGTTCCAGGATCTGTTGGGATTCTGCCCGATCGTCCGACGGCTGGCTAGGGCGAACGGCTGATCTGCCGGTCAGCGACATGAACGAACGGATGATGCGCGCCCAAGTACGCGGAGTATGAAACCGGGCTCAGGTGGGGCCGGCCTGATCGGTACCGGTGTCGAGCGCCTCCTCCGGGCCGGCCGGGCGCAGGTACCGCCGGTTGTTCGGAAGCTGGCCCGCGATGCCGGCCTCGGACAGCGCCTCGGTGAGCCGGCGGCGCAGCTCGCGGCCGGCCCGCCACTGGGCGTCGGAGGGGGTCTTCACCGTGGTCCGCACGACCGCGCCGTCCACCGTGATCTGTTCCACCCCGAGCACGTCGGGCGGGTCGATGAGGTCGTCGGCAAAGGTCGGATCGGCGGCCATCCCGGCCGCCGCCTCCCGGAGCACCTCCACCGCCCGGTCCACCGACGCGAAGCCGATCGGCATGTCCACCACGACCATGGCCCAGCCCTGGCTCTTGTTGCCGACCTTGACGATCTCCCCGTTGCGGATGTACCACAGGACGCCGCGGACGTCCCGGATCGTGGTCACCCGCAGCCCGACCGCCTCCACGGTGCCGCTCGCCTCCCCGACGTCCACCACGTCGCCCACCCCGTACTGGTCCTCCAGCAGCATGAACAGGCCGGCGATGAGGTCCTTGACGAGGGTCTGCGCACCGAACCCCAGGGCCACCCCGACGATTCCGGCGCTGGCCAGCAGCGGGCCCAGGTCCACCCCGAGCTGGCCGAGGATCAGCAGGGCGGCGATGGAGTACACCGCCACGGTGGCGAAGCTGCGCAGCACCGATCCGATCGCCTCGGCCCGCTGCCGGCGCCGCTCCGGGAAGAGCGCGGCCGCCTCCTGGAGGCTGCCGGGCAGCCGCTCCTTGAGCGGCTTGAGGATCGTGGGTACCGAGCTGGCCGACGTGCCGCGTACCAGCCTCCCGATCACGCGGTGCAGCAGGAACCGGGCGACCACCGCGAGAATTATGATCAACAGGATCTGCAGCGGCTTGACCAGGAAGTAGTAGCTGCCCGACGCGAGCCACCCCTGGCCGGTCTGCTGGAAGATCCAGCGGCACAGCTCGCTGGTGTGCGTGCAGTCCGGGGTCGGGGAGGGGCTCGGAGACGGTACCTCCATCGGTATGGCCACGATGCCTTCGTACCCCATGCTCCGGCGCCGGTCACGGCCGCCCCTGGTACCGGATCGTGCCGAACCGGACATCCTCCCTCGGCGTCACTCAACCTTCACCGTGTGGGGCGGCATTTGTGCGTGCAATCAGGCAATCTATCGGGGACTATTGGCGCACGACGTTCCTGTCACAGTCGCAAGAGGGTGAGCACGATGCCTGACATACGACCCACAGTCAGCTCGACCGCTTTGGTGCTCAACCAGACGTACGAGCCGCTGTGTGTCGTATCGGTGCGACGCGCCGCCATCCTGGTCCTGTCCGGCAAGGCCGTCTGCGTGGCCGACGGGGACGGCGTCCTGCACAGCGCCCGGCAGGCGCTTCCGGTACCCCTGGTGATCCGGCTCAGCCGGTACGTCCGGGTGCCCTACCGCACCCACGTCGGCCTGTCCCGGCGAGCGATCTTCGCGCGCGACGGCGGCCGCTGCGCGTACTGCAAGGGAACGGCGGAGACCATAGACCATGTACTCCCACGCAGCCGTGGCGGCCGGCATGCGTGGGAGAACGTGGTAGCCGCCTGCGCCCGGTGCAACCACGCCAAGGGCGACCGTACGCCAGCCGAGCTCGGCTGGCGTTTGCATGTCACCCCCGTCGCACCCAAGGGCACGGCGTGGCGGGTCCTCGGGCACCGCACGCCGGACCCACGCTGGGCGGACTGGCTCGACATCCCGGCCGCCGCGTAGCTATCCAGGCCCCGGCGGTGTGGCGTGCGTCCGGCTCCGCTACGGTTGATCCCGTCGTAGGTTCTCCGGACGCCTGGGGGCGTTGAGCTTGTCCATCATCGAAACGGTGCTCGTGTTCGCCGGGATCCCGCTCCTCGTGGTGCTCGTCGTCTACGGCGCGGTGTACGGGACGGCAGCGCGGCGGGCGAGCAAGCGGTACCGGCCCGGCCGGCCGTTCACCTTCACCCCCGTCTGGTTCCTCGCCGGCTCCGAGGACGCCGGTCCCGGCCGGTCCACCGCCGCCGCGGTCGGCGCCGGGGAGCGCCGGGCCGCGCTGCCGTCCGGCCCGCTGCTCGCGCAGGCGCCGGACGCGTCCAGCATCGACCACGGCGAAACGGGAGGCGCAAGTGACCGCTGGTGAGAGCTCGCTGCTGAGCGGGCGCCCCGAGGTGCTCGACGGCCCGTTCACGACACCGCAGCTCCTGCGCCTGGACGAGGCGCTGCGCCTCGCCGACCAGTCCACCGGGTTCACGTTCAGCGTCTACGTCGGTGACCTCGACGAGCCGGTCCGCGAGGCCGCCGAGAAAATGCAAAGCCAGCTTCCCAACCCGGCCAGGTCGGTACTTCTCGCGGTCTCCCCGAACCAGCGCTGCCTGGAGATCGTGACCGGCGCGCTGGCCCGGCGCCGTATCCCGGACCGGTCGGCCAAGCTGGCCGCGCTCTCCATGGCGGCCGCCTTCTCGGGCGGCGACCTGACCGGCGGCATCGTCAGCGGGCTCGCCCAGCTCGCCGAGTACGCCGGCAAAGCTTGAGTTAACGACCGCAGCACCGGCGCCTCGGTGCCGCGCGAGCGAAGCGAGTGCCAACATCTCAGTTCGCGTCGGTGGTCCGGGCGCGGAGGGCGCGGATGATTCCGTCGCGGCCCTCGGCCACCAGCCGGCGCAGCGGCCCGGGATGGCCGTCGGCGGCCAGCCACGCGTCAGTCGCGGCGACCGTCTCCTCCGACACGTGCTGGGCCGGGTAGGCCAACTCGACGAACTCCTGCGCGGGCTCGCTGTCCCGGGTCGCCCAGATCTGGTCGATCACCTCGAAGAACCGGTTCACGTACGGTCGGGTCAGGGCGAGCTGGGCCGGGTGGTGGAACCCGATCAGCAGCGCCCGTTGCAGCCAGTTCGGCAGGGCTTCCGGGCCGGTCAGCCGCTGCCACGCGGCCGCCTTCGCCGCCGCGTCGGCGAGCAGCGCGCCCGCGGTCGCCGCCTGCCGTTCACCGCTCGCGGTGCGGTCGCGCTCCAGCTCCGCCTGGATCTCCACCTCGCCGAGCTGGCCACCGGCCGCCAGGGCCTGTACCAGCCGCCAGCGCAGCTCCGTCTCGATGACGAGCCCGTCCGGCGGGTCGCCGTCCAGCCAGTCACGCAGGAGGGCCAGCTCGGAGTCGGAACGGGAGGCCGAGGCGTACGCCCGCGCCCACGCGAGCTGGAACCCGCTGCCCGGCTCGGCGTCGGTCAGCGCCCGGCGTGCCGTCGCCGCGAGCAGCGCCCAGCCGACCGGCGCCCAGCTCGGGTCGGCATAGTAGGTCAGCGCGCCCTGCGCCTGGGCCAGGCTCGCGGTGACCAGGCTGATGTCGTGCTCAGCCGGCAGGCCGTTGCAGATCAGCGCGACGTAGTCCCGGGCCGGTAGCTCCGCATCGCGCACCATGTCCCAGGCGGCGCCCCAGCACAGCGCACGGGCCAGCGAGCTCTCCAGGCCGAAGATGTGGTTGACCACGGTCTCCATCGAGTGCTCGTCGAGGCGCAGCTTGGTGTAGCTGAGGTCCTCGTCGTTGAGCAGCAGCACGTCGGCCGCCGGCCGCCCGCGAAGTTGCTCGATCTCGGTTTCCTTCCCGGAGACGGTGACCTCCACCAGGTCGCGCCGGACCAGCGCGGTGCCGACCAGCTCGTACAGGCCGATGCCGATGTGGTGGGTGCGCAGCGTCGGGTATCCCTTCGGCGCCTCCTGCCGCACCTTCACCGAGGCGTACGTGCCGTCCGGCGCCCGCTCGATGACCGGGCGCAGCGTGTTGACCTGCGCGGTCTCCAGCCACTGCCGGGAGAACTCGCGCAGCTCCTGCCCGGACGCCGATTCCAGGGCCGAGAGCAGGTCGTCGAAGGTGGCGTTGCCCCAGGCGTGCTTGGTGAAGTACTCCCGCAGGCCGGTGAGGAACGCGTCGATGCCGACGTACGCGACGAGCTGCTTGATCACGCTGGCGCCCTTGGCGTACGTGATGCCGTCGAAGTTGACCTCGACCGCCGCTACGTCGGGCATCGCACAGTACACCGGGTGGGTGGAGGAGAGCTGGTCCTGCCGGTACCCCCAGTTTTTGCGGATCGACAGGAAGGTCGCCCACGAGTCGGTGAACCGCGTCGCCTGGGCGCTGCACCAGTGCGATGCCCACTCGGCGAACGACTCGTTCAGCCACAGGTCGTCCCACCAGCGCATGGTGACCAGGTCGCCGAACCACATGTGCGCCATCTCGTGCAGGATCGTGTTGGCGCGGTTCTCGTACTCGTAGTCGGTCACCTGGGAGCGGAAGATGTAGTACTGCTCGCCGTGCACCACGCAGCCGAAGTTCTCCATGGCGCCGGCGTTGAACTCCGGTACGAAGACC
Organism: Actinomycetota bacterium; assembly: GCA_046727455.1. Lineage (GTDB taxonomy): Bacteria > Actinomycetota > Actinomycetes > Mycobacteriales > Micromonosporaceae > AC-43. Next base: position 6,500 of record JBKPCQ010000140.1, read on the forward strand.
TGGTCGTACTTTGGCAGCGGGTACCGGACGCCGAACTGCCGGTGGAAGAAGTCGAAGCCCTGCTTGGTGATCAGGAAGATGTCCTCGGGGTCGAGGTGCTGGCGCATCGAGCCGCGGCAGTACACGCCGAGGTCGATCCCGTCGTGATGGTCGCGGACCTCCTGGTACGGGCCGGCGCACATCGCGGTCACGTACGTGCTCATCCGCGCGGACGGTACGAAGTGGACGGTCTTCGTGCCCGCCGGGCCGGGCTCGGTGCGGTCCGGCACCGAGGAGGAGATCACCCGCCAGTGCTGCGGCACCGTGACGTGCCAGGTGAACACCGACTTCAGGTCCGGCTGGTCGAAGCAGGCGAAGACCTTCTGCGCGTCCGCCGTCTCGAACTGGCTGTAGAGGTAGACCTCCTTGTCCACCGGATCCACCGTCCGGTGCAGGCCCTGTCCGCTGGTGGAGTAGGCGAAGTCCGCGTCGATCACGAGTACGTTGTCGGGGACCAGGTCGGCCAGGGTCAGGCCACGCTCGGCGGTCCAGCCGGACAGGTCCACCGGAGCGCCGTTGAGCGTGGCTGAGCGGATCCGCTCGGCGGCCACCTCGATGAACGTGCCGCTGCCCGGCTCGGTGGTGCTGAGGGTGATCGTGGTGGTGGAGCGGAACGTGCCGTCGCCCGGGCCGCCCGTGCCGTCGGTGAGATCCACCGCGATGTCGTACCCCCGGACGTCGAGCAGGCGGGCCCGCTCGATCGCCTCGTCCTGGGTGAGGTTGCGTATTCCGGCCACGGTCGCGTCTTCTCCATCCAAAACCCGACGGATACCGCCCCCATCGGCGGTACCCGGTTCGCCGAGTTTCGCACGTCAAGTGTTGAGTCATGTAGTGGCCCAGCTCACCGTGGGGTGCAGTCGCGGGTATCCGACTGGAGCGGCACGATTCGGTAAGGACCTCGGAACGGTCGGAGAGATGACATGGACAGCACGACGGTAGAGATGTGGTTCGATCCGACATGTCCGTGGGCGTGGATCACGTCGCGGTGGCTGCTGGAGGTGGAGAAGATCCGGCCGGTCCGGGTCCGGTTCCACGTGATGAGCCTGTCGGTGCTCAACGAGGGCCGGGAGAACCTCCCCGAACGGTACAAGGAGGGCATTGCCAAAGGCTGGGGGCCGGTACGGGTGGCGATCGCGGCCGAGCAGAAGTACGGCAACGAGGTGCTGCGTGACCTGTACACCGCGCTCGGTACCCGGGCCCACCTGGAGCGGCGCGAGCTGGACCGGGAAATGCTCGTCGAGGCGCTGACCGAGGTCCGCCTGGACCCGGCGCTCGCCGACGCGGCCGACTCGACCGGGTACGACGAGGCGCTGCGGGCCAGCCACGACGCCGGGATGGCGCCGGTGGGGCTGGACGTCGGTACCCCGGTCATCCACGCGCCCGGACCGGACGGCGGGACCATCGCGTTCTTCGGCCCGGTCGTCACCCCGGCACCGAAGGGCGAGGCCGCCGGGCGGCTGTGGGACGGCGTCCTGCTGGTCGCCGGTACGCCGGGGTTCTACGAGATCAAGCGGACGCGGGACATCCGCCCCTCGTTCGAGTGACTAAGCTGGGCCGGATCGATCAATCCGGCCTGGGGAGGGGATTGCGGGTGGCGATGCCGATGAGGGTCCCAGGTGACGAAGGTTGGGTCGAGGCGGATCTGGACGAGTTGCCCGACGACGGCAACCGGTACGAGCTGATCGACGGGAGCCTCCACGTGACCCCACCGCCGGCCTTCGGGCACAACGGCATCGGCCTCAGTATCTGCACGGTGCTGCAAGCGGCCGAGCCGGCCGACTGGGGGGTGGTCTACGAGTCGGGCATCCGGCTGCCCGCCGGGAATGTCATTCCCGACGTGGTGGCGCTGCGACCCGGCTTCGACCGCGACGCCACGTGGCGGGCTGCCAGCGAGGTCGCGCTCGCGGTGGAGATCGAATCCAAGTCGAGCCGGCGCGACGACCGGCGGGAGAAGCCGGGGATCTACGCCGAGGCCGGGATCCCGGCGTACTGGCGGGTGGACCGGCATGAGGAAGGGCCGCACCTGCACGCGTACGAGCTGGTCGACGGCGAGTACGTGCACGTCGCCTGGGTCCGGCCGGGCGTGGCCTGGCAGGCGACCAGCCCGTACCCCGTCCTGCTCGAACCGGGCACCTGGGGGAGCTGAGCCACCCGCGCCCGGTACCGTCTGCGCCATGACGATCGTGCACCCCATCGCCAGGGCGTGGCTGTCCACCGGAGGCACCGCCGCCCAGAACTACGACGAGTTCGCCGACGACGCCGAGATCACCGCGATCATCGCGGCCAACCCGGCGAGCGCCCTGGCCGTGGAGATGCCGCACCGGGCACCGGAGAGCCTCGGCACGTCGTTCGCCGACGCGCTGCCCGCCGCCGTCGCGCGGCTCGCGCGGGCCAAGGCCGAGGGCCGGTACTCCCGGCACGACGACGTCGTCGCGCTCTACCGGATCACCGACGGCGACCGGGTCGGCTACGGCCTGTGGGCCATGGTCGACACCGCGCAGATCTCCGCCAGTGCCGACGAGCCGGGGCTGGTCATCCGCAACGAGGACGTGTTCCTGGAGAAGGTCCGGGAGCGGGTCGCCCTGGCCGAGGCGACCGGGCACCTGCTGTCGCCGGTACTCCTGCTGCAGACCGCCGACGGCCTGCACCGCGCGCTGGCCGAGGCGGTCGCGGAGGCCGGCGCCCCGGACGCCACGGACACCGACCAGGCCGGGCGCACCCACGAGGTCTGGGCCCTGCTGGCGAGCGGGCGCCGGGCCGCGCTGCTCGCGCTGGCCGGCGCCGGCGAGCTGGTGGTCGCGGACGGCAACCACCGCAGCCTGGCCGCGCAGACCGCCGGCCTGGACCGCTTCCTCGCGG
>JBKPCQ010000141.1:0-17336 GCA_046727455.1 Actinomycetota bacterium
TCCTGCTGTACTCGGTGTTCCGCTCCGGCGTGCTGGGCGCGGAGGCGGCCAACACCAAGGCGCTCATCTTCAACGTCAAGGGCGAGGACCTGCTGTTCCTCGACCACCCCAACACCCGGCTCACCGAGTCCACTGTGGACGATTACGCGCGGCTCGGGCTGACCGCCGAGCCGTTCCCGGACGTGGCGGTGTACGCGCCGCCCCGGGCCGGGGATCCGAGCGGCACCCCGGACGTGTCAAGCCGACTGTCCGGAGTGGACAGTTTCTACTGGACGCTGGAGGAGTTCTGCGGCGACCGGCTGCTGCCGTACGTGTTCGCCGACGCCGACGACGAGCGGCAGCAGTACACGATGGTGGTGCACGGGGTGACCGCGCACCTCGCCCGCGTCGCGGTACCCGCCGACGGCGGCGTGACCATCGAGGGCACGCGCATCGGCTCGTACGCCGATCTCGTCGACTTCGTCGTGGCTCAGGTCAACGACGAGGACTCCCGCGCCTTCTGGGTGGGGAGTGCGGTGGGCCTCGGTACCGTCAACGCCTTCGCCCGCCGGCTGATCGCGTCGAGGAAGGACCTTTCCCGGCTGATCCGGGGGGACCTGCCGACCGGCCGCCCGCACGTCGTGAACACCGCCGAGTCCGCGCAGATGACGGTCGTCGACCTGCACAACCTGCCGGACCGGGCGCAACGCTTCGTGGTCGGCGTGACGCTCAAGACCGAGTTCGAGCGCAAGGAGAAGGCCGGCACCGCCAAGCCGCTGCTGTTCGTCGTGCTGGACGAGCTGAACAAGTACGCGCCGCGCGAGGGTTCCAGCCCCATCAAGGAGATCCTGCTCGACATCGCCGAGCGCGGGCGATCCCTCGGCGTCGTCCTGATCGGCGCGCAGCAGACCGCGAGCGAGGTGGAACGGCGCATCGTGGCCAACTCGGCGATCCGCGTCGTCGGCCGGCTGGATCCGGCGGAGAGCGGCCGGCCGGAGTACGGGTTCCTGCCGCCGGCCCAGCGCGCCCGCGCGCTGATCGCCAAGCCGGGCACCATGTTCGTCAGCCAGCCGGAGTTGCCGGTACCGCTCGTCGTCGAGTTCCCCTTTCCGGCCTGGGCGACCCGGCCGGCGGAGGCCGGACCGGCGCCGCGCGCCACGCTCCGCTCGCTGACCCAGGCGACCGACGCGTTCGCCGTCGTCGGTGCGCGACCGGCCGGCGCGTCCCTGTCCGACGACGACATCCCGTTCTGAGCTTCCGATGCGGATCCTGCACACCTCCGACTGGCACGTCGGGAAGGTCCTCAAGGGACAGTCCCGGATGGACGAGCACGTCGCGGTACTCAAGCAGGTCGTCGACATCGCGCAAGCGGAGCGGCCGGACCTGGTGGTCGTGGCCGGGGATCTCTTCGACACCGCCGCCCCGACGCCGGACGCGAAGCGCGTGGTGACCCGGGCGCTGTCCGCGCTGCGCAGGACCGGCGCCGAGGTGGTCGCGATCGCCGGTAACCACGACAACGGCGCCGAGCTGGACGCGCTGCGCGGGTGGGCCGAGGCCGCCGGCATCACGCTGCGCGGCACGGTGCGCGACCGTGCGCAGGACCACCTCATCGAAGGCGAGACCGCAGGCGGCGAGCACTGGCGGCTGGTCGCGCTACCGTTCCTGTCGCAGCGGTACGCGGTCCGCGCGACCGAGATGTTCGCGCTGTCCGCCGCCGAGGCGACCCAGACGTATGCCGACCACGTCGCGCGGCTGCTGGCCGCGCTCACGGAGAGCTTCGACGGCGGCGCCGTCAACCTGATCACCGCGCACCTGACCGTCGTCGGCGGGGTGCTCGGCGGGGGCGAGCGGGACGCGCACACGATCCAGTCCTACGCGGTACCGGCGACCGTATTCCCCACCAGCGCGCATTACGTCGCGCTCGGGCACCTGCACCGGCGGCAGAGCATCGCCGGGCCGTGCCCGGTGCACTACAGCGGCGCCCCGCTCGCGATCGACTTCGGCGAGGAGGAGAACACGCCGTCCGTGACCCTCGTCGAGGTGACCGCGACGACGGCGGCCAAGACGCGGGACCTGCCGATCACGGGCGCCACACCGCTGCGCACCGTCCGGGGTACCCTCGACCAGCTGTCCACAATGGACACCGGAGGCGCCTGGCTGCGGGTGTACGTCGCCGAACCGCCCCGGGCCGGGCTGCGCGAGGCGGTACAGGAGGTGCTGCCGCGCGCGCTGGAGGTACGCATCGATCCGGCGGTGCTGGCTGGAGACGAGGCGCCGCAACGGGCCCGGCGTTCCGGGCGGGCGGCGCGCGACCTGTTCGCCGACTACCTCACCGGCCGGGGCCACGCCGACCCGGATGTCATCGCGCTCTTCGACCGGCTGTACGGGGAGGTGGCGCACTGATGCGGCCGCTGCGGCTGGATCTGCACGGCTTCACGGTCTTCCGGGACCCCACGACCATCGACTTCGCCGACGCCGACTTCTTCGCGCTCGTCGGCCCGACCGGCTCGGGAAAGTCGACCGTCCTCGACGCGATGTGCTTCGCGCTGTACGGCACGGTACCGCGCTGGAGCGACCGGCGGTCGGTGGCCAACGCGCTGGCGCCGTCGGCGTCGGAGGCCCGGGTACGGCTGGTGTTCGAGGCGGCCGGGGCACGGTACGCGGCGACGCGGGTGGTGCGCCGGGACGCCAAGGGGCGAATCAACACCACGCACGCCGGGCTGGAACTGCTGCCGCGCGGGTTCGATCTGTCCACACTGGACGGTGGGCTGAGCGAGCTGGGCGAGCCGCTGGCTGGCACGCCGGCGGAGATGGACGGCGCGGTGCTCGCCGCGGTCGGGCTGCCGTACGAGCAGTTCACCAGTTGCGTGGTGCTGCCGCAGGGACAGTTCGCCGAGTTCCTGCACGCCAAGCCGGCGGCCCGGCAGCAGATCCTGGTGAACCTGCTGGGCCTGTCGGTGTACGAGCGGGTGCGCGACGCCGCCACCGCCGAGGCCGCGCAGGCGGACGCGCACCTGGCCGCGACCGACCGGCTGCTCGCCGAGCTGTCCGACGCCGACGACGAGGCGCTGGCGGCCGCGGCCGCGCGCGTCGAGGCGGTACGGGCGTTGAGCGAGGCGGTCGAGACAGCCGTACCGGCGTTGGAGAAGGCGCGACAGGAGGCGGCGGGCGCGGCGGCGGCGCTGGCCGACCTCGACGGCGAACTGGCTCTGTTGAACCGGGTGCGCCCGCCCGCGGACATGCGGCGTACCGCGGAGGCGGTGGCCGCCGCCGAGGCGGCGGTCGAGGCGGCTGGCAAGCTGCTGACGGCGGCCGAGGAACGCGAGGAGAAGCTGCGCGGGGAGCTGGCCGGTGCCGGGGATCCGACGGCGCTGCACCGGCTGCTCGACGGGTACGCCGAGCGGGACCGGCTGGCCGGACAGCTCGCCGGGTTGGCCGAGGGGGTGGCCGCGGCGCAGGCGGAGCACGACCGGGCCAGCGCCGCGCTCGCCGCCGCGACGGAGGCCGCCGAGCGGGCCGCAACCGTTGTGGCGCAGGCGCAGCAGACCGCGGACGAGGCCCGCACCCGCGACCGCGCCGCGTCGCTACGCCCGCACCTGCGCGTCGGCGAGCCGTGCCCGGTCTGCGAGCAGGCCGTGGTGGCCGTGCCGGCGGTACCGGAGGTGCCGGCGTTGCGGGCCGCGAACGCCGCGCTGGAGAAGGCGCAGAAGAGCGCGGAGGCGGCGCAGCGCGCCGTCACGACGCGCGACCGGGCGGTCCGCGAACTCGACCGCGGCCTCGCCGCCGTGGCCGCGCAGCGCGACCAGCTCCAGGCGCGGCGGTCCACTGTGGACACCGCGCTCGCGGGCGCGCCGGAGCCGGATGCGATCCGCAAGGAACTGGCCGCGCTGCGTGCGCTGCGGCGGGAGACCGACGACGCGGCCGGTGAGGTACGGATGGCGCGGGAAGCGCAAAGGGGGCTGGCGGCGAAGCTGGACGAGGCCCGGGTACGGCTGCGCGCGGCATGGCGGACGTTCGACGGGGTGCGCGATGCGGTGGCGCCGCTCGGTCCACCTCCGGCGGACCGCGATGACCTGGCCGGCGCGTGGGACGCCCTCGCTGCCTGGGCACTGTCCGAAGTGGACGGTCGGCGGGCGCGCCGGGACGTGCTCGCGGCCGGCGTGCGCGACGCCGAGGCGGCCGCGACGCGGGCCGCTGCCGGGATCGCCGCGCTCTTCACCGAACGCGGGCTCCCGGCGCCCGGCGACGGGTACTCGCGCGCGGCCGGGGTCGCGCTCGCCCAGGCGGAAAGCGCCCGCGACGCTATCGTGGCCAGGCGGGAGCAGGCCGGGCAGGTACGCGCCCGGCGGGCCGGGTACGAGCGGGACAGCCAGGTGGCTAGAGCGCTCGCGAACCACCTGCGGGCCAACAACTTCGAGCGCTGGCTGCTGGAGGAGGCGCTGGACCTGCTGGTGGACGGCGCGTCGCGGATCCTGCGCGAGCTGTCCGTCGGGCAGTACGAGCTGGTACACGACAAGGGCGAGTTCTTCGTCGTCGACCACCACGACGCGGGGTTGCGCCGGGCGGTGCGGACGCTGTCCGGCGGCGAGACCTTCCAGGCGTCGCTGTCGCTCGCGCTCGCGCTGTCCGAACAGCTCGCCGGGCTGTCCACCGGCCCGGCGAGCCTGGAGTCGATCGTGCTCGACGAGGGCTTCGGCACCCTCGACGCGACTACGCTCGACACCGTGGCCGCCACCCTGGAGAACCTGGCCGCGCGCGGCGACCGGATGGTCGGCGTGGTCACCCACGTGCCGGCGCTGGCCGAGCGCATCCCGGTCCGGTACGAGATCCGCAAGGACGCCCGGTCGGCGCGGGTGGAGAGGGTCGGGCTGTGAGGTACTTCGTCGAACCGTGGAGCCCGAGCTTCGGCACTCCGAACCAGATGGACGGGTCGGCGCCGGAGGCCCGGAGCACCGCCGAGCTGAAGCTGGACGTCGAGCTGCCGGTGGAGTCCTGGCGCCCCGTGCCGCCGCGCGGCGACCTCGACCCACCCCCGGTGGTGCTGCTCGTCGACGGCGTACGGCGCGTCGACGCGTACCTGTGGATCGAGGACGACGAGGGCAACTCCCACCCGGCGGTGGCGGCTTCGTACGCGGCCGGCGTGGTCCGCTGCGACCTTCGCCGCCGCGTCGCCGAGGTGGTCCACCAGGAGGTCCGGCGGGGCCTGTTCACCGCCGCGCCCGGGGCCGTCGCGCTCGGGGAGTACGTTGCGCAGCAGGCGAGGGGAACCCGGCACGAGGATGTGGTGAAGGCGGTCCAGCCGGCGATGCTGGCCCTGGAGCTGGTGGTCTCCGAGCAGGCCCGGCGGTCCACGATGGACGATGACGACCTGCTCGTCACCGACGGCCCGCTGCGCGGCCGGCACCGGCTCGCCCGGACCGTCGGATACATCAAGTCGCTGGAGACGGACTACCTGTCGCCCGCACAGGCTCGGGTGGTCACCGGCTGCCGGCCGGGCGAGCGCTCGCCGGTCTTCCGCACCGGTCCCCAGTGGCCGCACTACTCCTGGTACGTCCGGCTGCCGGGGCACGGCAGCCACAAATGGGCCGGCATGGTCCGCGTACAGGGCTCGCCCGACCTCACCCCCGAGCAGGCGACCGCGCTGGCCGACCGGTCGACGGTGACCCTGCCGCGCTTCGCCTCGACGGCGTACAAGGATCCGCGCGCCCCGCAGAACCTCGTGCCGATCGCCGGGCTGGAGCGTCGCCTGCGTACCCTGCTCGGCGACGGCAGACTGCTGCACCGCACGCTGACGAAGGCAAGCGCCGCATGAGAACGCTGGCCCTGCCGGAGCACTACGACTTCACCGGCACCCTCGGGGCGCTGCTGGAGAAGGGGCGCGACCCGACGGTACGGATGTCGGCGACCGAGCTGTGGTGGGCCTGCCGCACCCCGGACGGTCCGGGCACGCTGCACCTTTCGCGGCACGGGGATTCCTTGGACGCCAACGGATTCGGGCCGGGTGCGGAGTGGGTCGTCGAGCGGGCCGACGCCGTCGCGGGACTGCGCGACGACCTCACCGGCTTCGACGAGCTGGCCCGCCGCGACCCCGTGGTGCGCGAGGCGTGGCACCGCCGGCCCGGAATGCGCCTGGCCCGCACGGGTCGGCTCTTCCGGCACCTGGTGCCGACGGTACTGGCGCAGAAGGTCACCGGCCGCGAGGCGTTCCGGTCGTACGTGCGGATCCTGCGCCACTTCGGCGAGCCGGCGCCCGGGCCGGTACCGGATCTGTTGCTGCCGCCCGACCCGGCCGTGGTCGCCGCCACCCCCTACTGGGTCTTCCACCCCTTCGGCGTGGAGGCCAAGCGGGCCGACGCGGTGCGCCGGGTGGCCGCCGAGGCACCCCACCTGGAGGCGGCACCCGACCCCGCCGCGGCGACCGCGCGGCTGACCGCGATCACGGGCGTGGGCGCGTGGACCGCGGCCAACGTGGTCCGGGTGGCGTACGGCGACCCGGACGCGGTGACGGTCGGCGACTACCACATCCCGCACCACATCGTGTACGCGCTGACCGGCGCCCCCCGGGCCGGCTCACGGGAATCCGCGCCGGGCACGCTCAGCCCGGCCGACCAGCGGATGCTGGAGCTGCTGGAGCCGTTCCGCGGCCACCGGGCCCGGGTCTGCCAGCTCCTGCTGGCCACCGCCCCGGGCGCGCCGCGCTACGGTCCACGGATGCCGGTCCGCTCGTTCGCGCGCTTCTGACCGAGGGGGCACCTGCCACGTGGGCCGGCTCGCGGTCGCGCCGGATCTCCAGGGCAACGGCATCGGTACCGCCCTGGTGCGCGCGATCGAGGAGCGGTTGGATTCGACCCGGGAGATCACGAGTTCCCGGCAGATCCCGAAGTCTCGCTGCGGGATCTGCCGGGAAACCACGATCTCCCCTACCGCAGGGGGTGACGGCTTCCCAGATCTGCGCGGCGGGGCAGACTGGTGCGCGTGGACCTGCCGATTACGCCGCCGCTTGAGCCGATGCTGGCCAAGTCGGTACCCGACCTTCCCGTCGCGGACGGGATGACGTACGAGCCAAAGTGGGACGGCTTCCGCTGCATCATCTTCCGCGACGGCGACGAGGTGGAGCTGGCGAGCCGGGGTGGGAAGACGCTGACCCGGTACTTCCCCGAGGTCGTCGAGCAGGCCCGGCAGCAGTTGCCGGTACGCTGCGCGGTCGACGTCGAACTGATCGTGATCCGGCGCGACGCACCGATCCCCCGGTTGGACTTCGAGCTGCTCGGGCAGCGGATCCACCCGGCCGCCTCCCGGGTCACCATGCTCGCCGAGACCACCCCGGCCTCGATAGTCGCGTTCGACCTGGTGCTCCTCGACAGGGAGACGCTCCTCGACGTGCCGTACCCTCAGCGACGCGCCAAGCTGGCCGAACTGCTGGCCAAGGCCACGCCGCCGGTGTACCTCACCCCGGCGACGACCGACCTGGCCACGGCGAAGGAGTGGTTCCAGGTCTTCGAGGGGGCCGGGCTGGACGGGGTGATCGCCAAGCCCGCCGACCTGCCTTACGAGCCGGGCAAGCGGCTGATGTACAAGGTCAAGCACGCCCGTACCGCCGACGTGGTGGTGGCCGGCTTCCGGTACCACAAGTCCGGGCCGGTGGTCGGGTCGCTGCTGCTCGGCCTGTACGACGACGACGGGCGGCTGCACCACGTCGGGGTCAGCGCGAGCTTCCCGATGGAGCGGCGCGCCGAACTGCTCGACGAGATCGCGCCGTACCGGATGGACGACGTGCGGGGGCATCCGTGGGCGGAGTGGGGCACTCTTGCGGCGGAGCTGGGCACCCAGCGGATGCCGGGCGGGGTGAGCCGGTGGACCGGCAAGAAGGACCTGTCCTGGGAGCCGTTGCGCCCGGAATGGGTGATCGAGGTGGGGTACGACGCCATGGAGGGCGACCGGTTCCGGCATACCGCGCAGTTCAGGCGTTCCCGCCCGGATCGGACCCCGCAGTCCTGTACCTACGAACAACTCGACCGGCCGGTACGGTTCAACGTCGACGAGGTGCTCGCCGGCGGACCCGAGGCCGTAGGCTAGGACCTCCTGCTGCGGGGAGGGAACCACGCCGTGCACCGCCGTACCGTCACCGTCACCGTCGCGCTGGCCGCGCTGCTGCTGGCCGGCTGCACGCAGCCGCGCGTGCGCTGGGTCTCGCCCACCTCCGGCGGTGCCGCGAGCGCCTCCGCGACGCCCGGCGCGACGGTCAGCCCGCCGGTGTGGAAGTCCTGCACCGACGAGGCGGACAAGGTCCTGGAGGGCCAGCGGCCGAGCGGCATCAGCTACGACTGCGGCACCGTGCAGGTACCGCAGGACTGGGCCCACCCCGACCCGGCCAGGACGTTCCACCTCGCGCTGGTCCGGGTGCGCAGCCAGCGCCAGGCCGGCCGGATCGGCTCCCTGCTGGTCAACCCGGGCGGCCCCGGCGGGTCAGGGGTCGACCTCGCCATGTACCTGTCCGCGCAGATCCCCGACGACGTCCTCAATCGCTTCGACGTGATCGGGTTCGACCCGCGCGGGGTCAGCCGCTCGGATCCGGTCAAGTGCTTCTCGGACGCCGACATGGACGCCTACTTCGCCTTCGACCCGGACCCGCAGGCGCAGGCCGACTTCGACGCGTTCGTGGCGCTGAACAAGAAGATGGCCTCTAGCTGCCAGTCGAAGTACGGCGACGAGCTGCCGCTGTTCGCCACCGAGCAGGCCGCGCGCGACATGGACGGGATCCGCGTGGCGCTGGGCGAGCCGAAGCTGACCTACCTCGGGTTCTCCTACGGCACCCTGCTCGGCGCCACGTACGCCCAGCTCTTCCCGAGGAACATCCGTGCCTTCGTGCTGGACGGCGCGGTCGACCCGACGCAGCAGGCGATCAAGTCCGCCGAGGGCCAGGCCAAGGGCTTCAGCCACGCCTTCGACGAGTTCGCGGGCTGGTGCAGGAACAACGCCGTGCAATGCCCGGCCGGCCCGGATGCGATGGCGACCCTGAAGGCCGCGCTGGACAAGGGCCGCACGGCCCCGGTGACCGCGACGGACGGCCGCAAGGTCACCGCCGGCTGGATCCTGCTCGGCGTCTTCGAGGCGCTGTACTCGCAGCGGCTGTGGCCGGTCCTCGCGCAGGGTCTGGCCAACGTGAACAAGGGCGACCCGAAGCGCATCCTCCAGCTCGCCGACGAGTACCCGTCCCGGGATGCCAGCGGCCACTACGGCAATATGATCGACATCTTCAACACCGTCTCGTGCGACGACGACAACAGCGGCGAGACCATCGACCAGGCGCGCAGCCTGCAGGGTCAGTGGCGGAGCAAATACCCGGTCTTCGGCACCTCCCTCGCGATGGGCATCGTCTCGTGCGCGGTGTGGCCGGCCAAGCGCGACCCGTTCCCGACCGGCAAGGCGGTCGGGGCGCCGCCGATCGTGGTCATCGGTACCGTCAACGACCCGGCCACGCCGTACGAGCAGACCGCGAAGCTCGCCACCATGCTGGGCGTGGGGCACGTGGTGACGTGGGAGGGCGAGGGGCACACCGCCTACCCGCAGACCACCTGTATCCGCGCGGCCGTCGACGCGTACCTCATCAACCTGACCGTGCCGCCCGACGGGCTGCGCTGCCCGGCGAAGTAACGCCCACGAGGTGCTGACCGTCGGAGTGGACCTCGCCGCCGAGGCGGTCCGCACCGCGCTGGCGGCGATCCGCTGGGAGGGGTCCGGCGCCACCGTGCGCGACGTGACGGCCGGGGCTGACGACGACGCGATCGCGGCGGCGGTGAACGGTGCGGACAAGGCCGGTATCGACTGCCCGTTCGGCTGGCCGGACGCGTTCGTCGCGTTCCTCGCCGAGCACCGGGCCGGGCACGTCGTCGCCCCCGGGGACGTCGCGGGCCGGGACTGGCGGCGCCGCCTGGCGAACCGGGTGACCGACCTGGAGGTACGGCGGCGCACCGGCCTGGTACCACTGAGCGTGGCGGCGGACCGGATCGGGTACCCGGCGATGCGCTGCGCCGGGCTGCTGGCCCGGCTCGCGCGCCACGGCATCCCGGTCGACCGGGACGGCAGCGGCCGCGTCGTCGAGGTGTACCCGGCCGCCGCGCTGCACGGCTGGGGGCTGCCGCACCGGGGGTACAAGGGCGGGCTGAACCTGGGCACGCTGGTCGACCGGCTCGCGGCGGCGGCCCCCTGGTTGTCCTTCGGGGCGTACGCGGACCTGTGCCGCGCCTCGCATGACGCGTTCGACGCGGTGGTCGCCGCCCTCGTCGCCCGTGCCGCCGCGCTCGGCCTGGTCACCCGGCCGGACCCGGCGCAGGCCGGGGCGGCCGCCACCGAGGGCTGGATCGCCTTGCCGACCGGGCCGCTGGCGTCGCTCGCCCGAAATTGGTGATCGCCCGAATTCGTGATCGCCCAGAATTCGTGATCGCCCAGAATTCGTGATCGCGCAACGGACGCGTCGCGGCGTGTTCGCCTGCATCGACTCGACTCACTGCCGGGGCCGCGCAGCTTGTCGGAGCGGCTATCAGCCAGCGCTTGCCAGCCGGCCGGCGACGGTCGCCGGGCCCGCTCCGTGGAGGGGCCGTGTCGAGTCGTCGAGAGGTGCTGCGCGTGGGTGCGTTGACCGTTGCCGTCGGAGCACCGGTCCTGGTCGCCGTCCCGGCCTTCGCCTCGCCGGACCGGCGCCCCCACCACCCGCTGGTGATCGGCCACCGCGGTGCCTCCGGGTACCGGCCCGAGCACACCCTCGCCTCGTACGAGACCGCGGCCCGGCTGGGCGCCGACTTCATCGAGCCGGACCTGGTCACCACCAAGGACCACGTGCTGGTCGCGCGGCACGAGCCGGAAATCAGCGGTACCACCGACGTCGCCAGCCACCCCGAGTTCGCCGGCCGCAGGACGACCAAGCTGCTCGACGGCGTATCGACGACCGGCTGGTTCACCGAGGACTTCACCCTCGCCGAGCTGAAGACGCTGCGGGCGGTAGAGCGGCTGCCGCAGGTACGCCAGCACAACACCCTCTACAACGGGCTGTTCCAGGTGCCCACGTTCGAGGAGATCCTGGCGCTGCGCAAGCAGCTCTCCCGCGAACTCGGCCGGGAGATCGGGGTGTACCCGGAGACCAAGCACCCGACCTACTTCCGCGCGGCCGGTCTGCCGCTGGAGGGCACGCTCGTCGAGATCCTGCGCCGGTGGGGCCTGGACCACCCGGACGCTCCCGTGTTCGTCCAGTCGTTCGAGGCGGCCAACCTGCGCGCCCTGCACGACACGTACCGGCTGCGTGCGCCGAAGATCTTCCTCAGCAGCGCCAGCGGCACGCCGTTCAACGACCCCCGGCCGTACGCGGACTACCTGGCCCCGGCCGGCCTGAAGGAGCTGTCCGGGTTCGTGGACGGGATCGGGCCGGACAAGAACCAGATCATCCCGCGTCTCCCGGACGGTTCGCTCGGTACCCCGACCACGCTCGTCGCCGACGCGCACGCCGCCGGCCTCGTCCTGCACCCGTACACGTTCCGCGCGGAGAACACGTTCCTGCCGACCGACCTGCGGGTGGGCACCGACCCGACCGCGTACGGCAAGGCGTTCGACGAGCAGCTGGCCTTCCTGCGCGCCGGCATCGACGGACTCTTCACCGACCAGGCGGACATCGCGATCCTGTCGCGCAAGATGTTCCTCGGCGGCTGACGAACGCCGGCTGGTAGCAGCTCCGACAGGCTTCGCTGCTAGGGTCCGGGCGTGATCGAGGCACGCCAGGCGGTACCGGCCGATGCCCCGGAGCTGGTCCGGCTGCGGGGCGTCATGCTCGCATCGGTGGAAGGCCGCGAACCCGCGCCGGGTCGGTGGCAGGACCACGCGGAGGAGTACCTGCGCCGCCGGCTCGCCGGGCCGTCCCTGGCCGCGTTCGTCGTGGACCGGCCGGGCGGGCCCGGCGAGCTGGCCGCGTGCGCGGTCGGCACGATCGAGTACCGGCTCGCCGGGCCGGACAACCCGAGCGGCGCGGCCGGGTACGTGTTCAACGTCGCGACCGACCCGGACCAGCGCCGGCGCGGGTACTCCCGGGCGTGCCTGCGGCGCCTGCTCGACTGGTACCGGCGCAACGGGGTGACCAGGGTTGACCTGAGGGCGTCCGCCGGTCCGGTGTTGACCTCCATTTCCTTGCCGAACCCGACCCACTTGCCGACCATGCGGCGGCCGGTCGGCTCGACGAGCATCTGAATCGCGCCGTGGTACCGCGCGCCACGGTAGTAGCCGGCCGACGCGGTCTGCTCGACCCACGTACCGGTGATGACGTTGGCCTCGACGGTCAGGTCCATGGTGAGCTGGCCGCCGGCCGAGCGTGGCAGGCTTCGGATGGTCAGCCGGTCGCCGTGCTGGAGCATCACAACGTAGTGCTGGCCGACGAACGCCTCGTCACGGCCGCTGGAGTAGTACTCGTACCGGCTCAGCCACACCCCGGAGTAGTTCCCGGCCGGCGCGCCTCGCGCTGGTCCGGCGGCGGGGGCAATGCCCATCGGCGACAGGTCGACGTCGTGGCCGCCCTGGTTGTCGCCGGACACGCGGGCGTACACGGCGGTAGCGAACCCGAGGGATTCGATTGGCAGGCCGGTGACGGTCTCCAGGGCGCGGGCGTACACGGGCCGGGGTGCGGTGGTCGCGCCGGATTCCCAGCGCTGCACGAGCCGCTTGTTGGCGTCGTTGGGCTGTCCGGCCCGCTCGCCGGCCAGGCGCAGCGCACGGGCGAAGTCGTCCTGGCTCATGAGCATGCCCATGCGAACCGCTCGTAGGGCGCTGTTCGGGGTGATCACGCCTACCAGAGTGGGCGGCACGCGAACGCCGGACTCCGGGCCCTGACCCCTACCGAGAGCGGGAGATGAGTGTTCCCAGACAACAGCGAGGTTCAGCGGTTCGCCGAGCGGATGCGCCCGTCGCACAACCCGGCGGTGTGGGCGCTGGAGCGGATCCGTGCCGAGCTTGCCCACGACGACGGCCGCCGCCTGCGGCCGTTCCTGGCGGCGCTGCTGGCCGCGTTCGACCAGGAGACCGGTGGTTGGCTGTCCGGCGGCACGGGCGGTGCCCAGTGACCGGCGAGGGCGAGCTATCCCTCGTTCGGGCACGCACGACCCTGTTCTAGCTGGTCGGACGCCTGGCCTTGCTCGGTTGCACCCGCACCGGCTCGCCGGGCATCTTCGGGTGGTCGGGCGGGTACGGCTGGTCGCCCAGCCCGTTCCGGGCGTCCCGCTCGGACCATTCCAGCAACGGCGTGATGTCGTGGGCCACGTCGTCGATCGCGGCGTGCGGGTCGCCCAGCTTGGCCAGCCGGGACGGTACCGTCGCCAGGTTGAAGTCGTCCGGCTCCACCTCGGGCAGCTCGTCCCAGGTCACCGGCGTGGAGACGGTTGCCCGCCGGTTGGCCCGCAGCGAGTACGCGCAGGCGATCGTCCGGTCCCGGGCCATCTGGTTGTAGTCGGTGAACACCCGCTCGCCACGCTCCTCCTTCCACCAGCTCGTGGTGATCAGTTCGGGCCGGCGCCGCTCGGCCTCCCGGGCCAACGCGATCACCGCCCGGCGCACCTCCACGAAGCTCCACTGTGGACGGATCCGGACGTACACGTGCACGCCCCGGCCGCCGGACGTCTTCGGGTACGCCACCCAGCCCAGCTCGTCGAGCACCTCGCGCACGACGAGGGCCGCCGACACCGCCTGCGCGAAGTCGGTACCGGGCGACGGGTCCAGGTCGATCCGCAGCTCGTCCGGACTGTCCACATGGGACCGCCGGACCGGCCACGGGTGGAACACGACGGTCCCCATCTGAGCCGCCCACGCCACGTGCGCCAGGTCGATCGGGCACAGCTCGTCGGCCGGACGCCCGCTCGGGAACGTGATGCGCGCGGACTCCAACCAGGGCGGTACCCCCCGGGTCGAGACCCGCTTCTGGAAGAACATCTCCCCGTCGATGCCGTCGGGGAAGCGCTGCAGCGTGGTGGGGCGCTCGCGCAGCGCGCGCAGGATACCGTCGCCGACCGAGAGGTAGTACCGGAACACGTCGCCCTTGGTGAAGCCGCGCTCCGGGAAGTACACCTTGTCGGCACTGGTCAGCCGCACCTTCCGGCCGGCGACCTCGACCTCTTCCACCGCACCTGCCATGTGTCCGACCCTAGGCCAAAGCCGGCTACCGTTGGGGCATGACCGACCTTCCGAAGACCGAGGACGAGTGGCGGGTACGGCTGTCCCCGGCCGAGTACCGGGTGCTGCGCGAGGCCGGCACCGAACGGCCGTTCACCGGCGAGTACGTCGAGACCAGGACGCCGGGGACCTACGTCTGCCGGGCCTGCGGGGCGGAGCTGTTCGACAGCGCCACCAAGTTCGACTCGCACTGCGGCTGGCCCTCGTTCGACCAGGCGCTCCCCGGCCGGGTCAGGGAGATCGAGGACCGCTCCCACGGCATGGTGCGCACCGAGATCCGGTGCGCCCGCTGCGACTCCCACCTCGGGCACGTGTTCCGGGGTGAGTGGTACACGCCGGAGAACACCCGCCACTGCGTGAACTCGCTGTCCATCCGCCTGGTTCCGCAGGCGTAGTGGAGGCGCTCGCGGAGCGGTACCGGCAGTTCGCCGTGATCGAGGCGCGCGGCGCCTCCCCGCTGTACGAGGAGTTGGCCGCCGGGGTCGCGGAGGACGAGGAGCTGCTCCGGCTCCTGACCGGCCTGCCCGAGGACAAGCAGCAGCCGAACCTGCTCCTCGCCGCCACCCGGTACGTCGCCGGGCTGGCCGGGGACTACCGCGCCTTCCGCCGCCTGGTACTCGCGCACCGGGCCGAGGTACTGGAGACGATGCGCACCCGGCGGACGCAGACCAACGAGCCGGCGCGCTGCGCGGGGCTGTACCCCCTCCTGGCCACGCTGCCCCAGCCGCTCGCCCTGCTGGAGGTCGGCGCGTCCGCCGGACTGTGCCTGTTCCCCGACCGGTACCGCTACGAGTACGACGGCCGCCCGGCCGGCGACCCGGGCAGCCCGGTGCTGCTGCGCTCCGACACCGGTGGCACGCTCCCGGAGCCCGGCCCGATCAGCGTGGCCTGGCGGGCCGGCATCGACCTCAACCCGCTCGACGTGACGGATCCCGACGCCGTCCGCTGGCTGGAGACGCTGGTCTGGCCTGGCGAGGACGGCCGGCTGGAGCGGTTGCACGCGGCGATCGGCGTGGCCCGGCGGGACCCGCCCCGGGTCGTCCGGGGCGACCTCAACGACCGGCTCGCGGCCGTGGCCGCGCAGGCACCGCGGGAGGCGACGCTGGTCGTCTTCCACACCGCCGTCCTCTGGTACCTGGACGACGCCGGCCGGCGCCGGTTCGCCGGGCAGGTCCGGGGGCTGGACGCGCACTGGATCGCCCAGGAGCGGCCGGGCCTCATACCGGACCAGCCGGTACCGGAGCAGCCGCCGGACGGGCCATCGGCGGCCTACCTTCTCACCCTCGACGGGCGGCCGTTCGGGTTCAGCGCCCCGCACGGCGGCTGGCTGCACTGGTCGGGCTGAACGGGGTGAACCAGGCGTGACCCTCCACGTGGCCACCTTCGCCGAGCTGACCACCGAGACCCTGTACGCCCTGCTCCGGCTGCGCGTCGAGGTTTTCGTCGTCGAGCAGCGCTGCCCGTACCAGGAACTCGACGGCCGGGACACCGAGCCGGGCACCCGCCACGTCTGGATCGGTGACCGGGACGCGCCAGAGGCGTACCTGCGGATCCTCGCCGAGCCCGACGGTACCGCCCGGATCGGCCGGGTCTGCGTGGATCCGGCGGTGCGCGGCGCCGGGCTGGCCCGCCGGCTGATGCGCGACGCCCTCGACCTCATCGGCCCCGGCCCGGTCGTCCTCGACGCGCAGTCGTACCTGGAGGAGTTCTACGCCGGCCTGGGCTTCGTCCGCACCGGCCCGGAGTTCGCCGAGGACGGCATCCCGCACGTACCCATGCGGCGCTGAAATGTTGGCGCTCGCTCCGCCCGCCTCGGTGCTATGGCAGCGCGGCCACCAGCTCCGGGACCGAGCGGCGCTGGCCGGTGAAGAAGGGCACCTCTTCCCGGACGTGCCGGCGCGCCCGGGAGGCCCGCAGGTCGCGCATCAGGTCGAGGATGCGGTGCAGCTCGTCGGCCTCGAAGGCGAGGATCCACTCGTAGTCGCCGAGCGCGAAGCTGGCCACCGTGTTGGCGCGCACGTCCGGGTACCCCCGGGCCATCCGGCCGTGCTCGGCCAGCATGTCCCGGCGCTCCTCGTCGGGCAGCAGGTACCACTCGTAGGAGCGGACGAACGGGTACACGCACAGGTACCGGCGGGCCGGCTCGCCGGCTAGGAACGCCGGGAGGTGGCTCTTGTTGAACTCGGCCGGCCGGTGCAGCGCGAGCTGCGACCACACCGGGGTCAGGCAACGGCCCAGCGCGGTGCGCCGCAGCGCCCCGTACGCCTCCTGGAGCAGGTCGCTCGACGGCGCGTGCCACCACACCAGCACGTCGGCGTCGGCGCGCAACGCGGACACGTCGTAGCTGCCCCGGACCACCACGTCCTTGCCGGCGAGCTGCTCGAAGAGGGCTTCGACGCCCCCGGCGAGCGCGCCGCGATCGGCGGGCAGCGGCTGGTGCGCCCGGAAGACCGACCACATCGTGTACCGGATGGTCTCGTTCAGCTCCCGGATCCGGGCCGCGTTGGAGGATGAGGAGGTCACGCCATCGATCCTAGCCGGAGCGGCTACCAGCCAACGCTCACCAGAAGCCGCTCGGCAGCCGCCCAACCCGACCGGACGCAGGCCGGGATGCCGACCCCGTCGTACGCCGCTCCGGCCAGCGCCAGCCCCGGCACGTCGGCCAGCGCGGCCCGGGCTCGGGCGACCCGGTCGAGGTGCCCTGGCCCGTACTGCGGCAGCCCCCCGCCCCACCGGGTCACCCGCACCGCCTCGGGCTCTGGCAGCGGCCCTACCAACCGGTCCAGCTCGGCGTGGACCAGTGCGGCCAGGTCCTCGTCGGTGCGCCGTAACACGGCCGTCTCGCCGTACCGGCCGACCGACGCCCGCACCACGGCCAGCCCGTCCGACCGGGCGAGGTGGCCCCACTTCGTGGTGAAGATGGTCAATGCCTTGACCGCGTACCCCTCGCTCGCCGGCACGAGGAACCCGGACAACTCGGGCAGCCGCGCCCCCCGCACCGCCAGGGTGACCAGCGCCACGCTCGCGTAGTCCAGCACACCGACCTCGGCGGCGGCCGCCGGGCTGACGCCGGCCAGCAGCCGCGCGGCGGGCCGCGCCGGGACCGCGAGCACGATCGCGTCCGCGTCCAGCACCGCCGACCCGGCGCGGGGAAGCGC
>JBKPCQ010000142.1:0-14497 GCA_046727455.1 Actinomycetota bacterium
GGGCCGGGTTGCCCATGCCAGGGAGCCCGGTGGGGCCGTTCAGCCCGTTCGCGGCGTTGCTCAGCAGGCCGGGCCGGCCGAGTAGGGCTCGGGCGCCCGGCCCCAGTCCCGGCTCCTCGCCGGGCGCGCCGCCACCGAACGGCTGCGGGCTGCCCAGGCTCGCGGGCTTGGCGCCGGTAGCCGGGCCGCCCCCGCCGCCGGGTAACGGGGCCAGCCCGGTAACGGGCAGCCCGACGGGAAGGCCCAACGGGCCGGGCTCGCCGACGGGAATCGGGCTGGGCGTGCCGAGCTGCGGCTTCGCCGCGACCTGCTGGGCTTCGAGCTGCTTCGCGAGCGCGTCGCGGGCCGCCTTCTCGGCCGCCTGCTCCCGGGCGAGCTGGTCGAGGAGCTGCTTCTGCAGTGCCTGCTGCTGGGCGAGCTGCTGGGCCTGGAGCTGCTGCAACTGCGGGGTGAACTGGCCGCCGGGGCCACCACCCGGAAGGCCGCCGCCACCGGCCTTGAGCTTGTCGAAGTACTTGTCCATGGCCGTCTTGACCGGATCGACGGCGTTGGTCGGTCCCTGGAACCTCGAGCCCTCGTTGAGCAGGGACCAGTTCGAGCCGAAGGACCTCGCCAGCGGCTTCATGATCTCGCGCGCCCTCTTGGTGTAGTCCTTGTGCACGTCGCTCAGGTGGCTGTCGGAGTACTTCGGGTCGATTTCCTGCTGCGGGTTGGGCGTCGGACGCCCGTCCGGCCCGGTCGGCTGCGGCTGGCTCAACCGTGCCTTCTCACGGGCATTCCCCGCCTTGAGGTCGGCCCACTCCGGGCCGAAGGTCGCGTACAGCGCCTCCATGTCCCTGCGGGCGGTCTTGATCGCGCCGGCCACCGCCTCCAGCGCCTGCTTGTTCTGCACGGCGAACGTGAGCCACTCGTCGATCGACCAGGTGCTCGCGCCGAGGTGCTGGAAGAAGTTGGCGGCGGCGGTGGACTTGGCCGGGTCCCAGGCCGGCAGGAGATCCGTGCCCGCCTTCTCCATCGCCTGCTTCATGGTGGTGAGATGATTGACGATCATCTGCCAGGCGTTCGCGGCTCCCTGGTAATGGCCGTCGTGGATGTTGGAGAGGATCCTCGCGATGAGTTCGACGGTGTAATACTCCTGGTCCCAGTCGGTCGGGCTCCAGGTCGGGATCGGGCCGCCACCGCTGTAATACCGGTCCTTGAACGTCGCGCTGAACTGCGACGCGTAGCCAGGGGTGTAGCTGTAGCCGAAGAACTTCCCGGCCGAGTAGCCGCCGTCTGGGTCCACCATGGCTGCCTCAGCTCGACGGGTGCTGTGGAACGGACGGCATGGCCTGATCCTTCGGGATGTCGAGCACCGGATCCTTCCCGATCTGGCCGCCCTCGCCGGTCTCGAACTTCGGCCGCTGGTTCTGCATCTGCGCGTTCTGGTCGGCGAGTTCCTGCTTCTGCGCCGCGACCTGCTTGTCGAACTCGTCCTGCATCTTCTTCTGCTGCGCCGGCGTCATACCGGGTACGTCCGGCGCCTTGCCGCCCGCCGGTCCGTTGCCCCTGCCGTACAGGGCCGTGTCGTCGCTGGTGGGCGCGAACGCGCCGGTGACGACGTCGGAGCTGACCGCCGCGCTGCCGGTGAGCGCGACGTCGGCCGCACCGTACCGGTGGTGGTTGTGGACATCAGCCATGATCTTCTTCATCGTGGACGCGTTGAGCCAGTCGGTGCCCGCGTAGTTCATCGCGCAGACCTGCGCGCCGGCGCCCAGCGACGCGGCGCCGTGCAGGGTGTCGGTCAGGAAGAGCGCGGCCGACTGCGCGATCCGGTCGTGGAACTGGGCGAACGCCTTGAGTTCGTCGAAGCCCACCGTGACGCTCGCCGCGCCCAACACCAACTGGTTCACCATCGTGAGGTCGACGGCCAGGCCGGTACTGTGCGGCTCCTGGCTGTCGGCCAGCCCGCTTATCGCGCTGGCGAAGGTGGTGAGAGCGTTGAGGTCGACGTTGACGTCCCCCATGATTACTCCCCGTCGCTCGATCCCTGATCGCTTGCTGAGAAGATACCGGTTCCGGGCAAGAATGTGCGCCCGGCAAACAGGCGTCACCCGGCCGGCGGGAGCCAGGCGAGCTGGACGAGCTGGGCGCCGCCGCGCCGGGTCACGAACCAGCCACGACCGGGCGGCTGCGCCGACGGCCGGACGTTGCCCAGGAGCGGTCCCTCGTCGCGCTCGCCGGACATCACCATGCCCGGCGACCCCAGCTCACGGATCGCGGTGGTGACCGGCTCGTAGAGGGCCCGGCCCGCCCCGCCGGTCCGGCGGGTCAGCAGGACGTGCAGGCCGATGTCGCGGGCCTGGGTCAGGTACGGCAGCAGGTGGCTCAGCGGGTTGCCGGTCGAGCTGGCGACCAGGTCGTAGTCGTCGACCAGCACGTAGAGCTGCGGGCCGTGCCACCAGCTGTGGTTGCGGAGCTGTTCGGGGGTGACGTCCGGGCCGGGCAGCCGGCCCTGCATCACCTGCGCCACCTCGGCCAGGATCTCCTCGGTGCGCTGGGCGGTGCTGCCGTACCCGATCTGGTGCGGGGTGGTCACCGCGCCGAGCAGGCTGCGCCGGTAATCGATCAGCACGAGGCGGGCCTCCTCGGGCGGGTGCCGGTCGACCACCGCCTGGGCGAAGGCGCGCAGGAACGTGCTCTTGCCGGACTCCGAGTCGCCGTACAGCAGGAAATGCGGCTCGTTGCCCAGGTCGAGGAAGACCGGCCCGAGGTCGGCCTCGGCGATCCCGATCGGGATCCCCCGGCGCGGATCCTGCAGCGGTAGCTGGTGGTACGGGAAACTGGCGGGCAGCAGCCGTACCCGGGGCGCGGCCGGGCCGCTCCGGTGGTTGCCCGCCTCGCTGACCAGCTTCGCCAACCCGTCGCTCAGGTCGTCGACCGTGGTCATGCCGTCCAGCCGGGGCAGCGCCGCCAGGAACTGGTACCGGTCGGGCGTGATGCCCCGGCCCGGCGACTGCTCCGGGACGTTCATCGCGGTACGCCGGTCCAGCATCGAGTCGCTCGGGTCGCCCAGGCGCATCTCCAGCCGGGCGCCGATCATGTCACGGACCGCGGGACGCAGCTCCATCCAGCGGCTGACCCCGAGCAGCAGGTGGATGCCGTACGTGAGGCCCCGGCTGGCGATCTGGGTGATCGCCGGCTCCAGGTCCTCGAACTCGTTGCGCAGCGTCATCCAGCCGTCGATGACGAGGAACACGTCGCCGAACGGGTCGTCGGCGTACCGGCCCTCCCGCCGCTGGCGCCGGTACGTGGCCATGGAGTCGATCCCGCGTTCGGCGAACATCCGCTCGCGCTGGGTCAGCACGACCATGACCTCGGCCACGGTACGCCGGACCTGGCTCACCTCCAGGCGGTTGGCCACGCCGCCGACGTGCGGCAGGTCGCGCAGCGGCCCGAAGGCGCCGCCGCCGAAGTCCAGGACGTAGAACTGGGCCTCGCGCGGCGTGTGGCTCAGCGCCAGGCTCACCACCACGTCGCGCAGCACGGTGCTCTTGCCGCTCTGCGGGCCGCCGACGACCACGAAATGCCCCGCGCCGCCGGACAGGTCGAGCATCAGCACGTCGCGGCGCTGCTCGAAGGGCCGGTCCACGATACCGACGGCGGCCACCATCGCGCCGCGCAGCTCGGGCAGGCTCACGGTGATCCCGCGGTCGGGCTCGATCCGCAGCGGCGGCAGGATCTGGTCCATCGAGGGCGGCTCACCCAGCGGTGGCAGCCACACCTGGTGAGCCGGTGCGCCGCGGCCCTGCAACCGCTCGACCATGATGTCGACCAGGCTGGCGCCGACGCCCTCGTCCGGGTCGGGCCGTACCACCGGCTCCTCGGAAAGCGTCGGGGCCAGGTACTGGGTGGTGTACTCGTAGATCCGGTTCTCCGCCGAGGAGCCGACCCGGGTGCCGCTGTCGCGGCGGTAGACGCCGGAGACGTACGCGGCCCGGAACCGGGTCATCGGCTCGGTGCCGTACTTCAGGTATCCGTGCCCGGGGGAGCGGGGCAGCTCGTACGCGTCGGCGACGCCGAGGACGATCCGGCTCTCCATGGCCGAGAAGGTCCGCAGGCCGATCCGGTACGACAGGTGGGTGTCCAGCCCGCGTAGCCGGCCCTCCTCCAGCCGCTGCGAGGCGAGCAGCAGGTGTACCCCGAGCGACCGGCCCAGCCGTCCGATCTGGACGAACATGTCGATGAAGTCCGGCTTGGCCGACAGCAGCTCGGAGAACTCGTCGCAGATGATGAGCAGGCTGGGCAGCGCCGGCAGCGGGGCACCGGCCGCCCGCGCCTTCTCGTACTCCCGTTGCGACACGTAGTTGCCCGCCGCGCGCAGCAGCTCCTGGCGGCGCAGCAGCTCGCCGTTGATGGCGTCGGTCATCCGGTCGACCAGCGGCAGCTCGTCGGCGAGGTTGGTGATCACGGCGCTGGTGTGTGGCAGGCGGTCCAGCTTGGTGAAGGTGGCGCCGCCCTTGAAGTCGACGAGGACGAAGTTGAGCGTCTCCGAGTCGTGGGAGGTCGCGAGCGCCAGCACGAGGGTACGCAGCAGCTCGGACTTGCCGGAGCCGGTCGCGCCGATGATCAGGCCGTGCGGGCCCATGCCGTCCTGCGCCGACTCCTTGAGGTCCAGGTCGACCGGGGTGCCGTCGGGGGCCACCCCGATCGGTACCCGCAGCCGGTCGCGGTTGGGCCGGGTCTGCCACGTCTGCGCGGTGTCGAGCTGGTACGGGTCGCCGATTTCGAGCAGCTCGGCCAGGCCGATCTCGGCGTTCATGGCGATCTCGCCGAGCGCCGCCGCGCGGGACAGCCGCAGCGGCGTGAGCTGCATCGCCAGCGACTCGGTCTCCGGGGCGGACAGGCCGTCGGCGCGCCCCATCTCGCTGCGGGCGTTCAGGGTGGCGCTGTGCAGCCGGCCCTGCTCGGTCACGTCGAGGACCAGCGTCGCGTAGTCCAGCGTGCGCGGTACCGGGCTGGACAGGTCGAGGATGGTGACCCCCTCCACGCCGCCGTCGGTCATCAGGTGGTCGGAGCCGGCGGTTCCGCCCCCGTCGAGGACCACGACCACGTGGCGGCCGACGCGCCCGGAGGACTGGGTCGGGTTGAACCGGGGCCGGCTCGCCACGATGTCGTCGAGCATCGCCTCCAGGCCGGTCACGTTCTCCGAGACCAGGCGGATCTGCCCGAGGGCGTCGGTCCGGCTGGGGTGCATCGCGTGCGGCAGCCACTTGACCCACTCCCACGCGGCCCGTTGGGCCGGCCCCGCGCAGACCGCGATCAGCAGGTCGTCGGGCGCGTGGAAGACCGCGGCCTGGGCGAGGATCGACCGGACCAGCGCCCGGCACCGGTCCTCGGCACCCCGCAGGTGCACCCGGGAGAACCCGTCGAGGGCCATCACGACCGGCAGGTCCGGTACCACCGCATAGGTGGTGATGAACCGCCTCAGCGCGGCCGCGCACATCGGCTCCAGCTGGTCCAACGGCTTGGTCTGCGGCGGGATCAGCGGAGTGGCGATCTCCGCCGGGCCGAGCCCGATGCGCACCATGCCGAAGTCGGCGTCGCTGGGGCGGCGCTCCCACAGCCGCGGCCCGTCCGGGATCGACCAGAGCGAGCCAGGGTCGGGGTACCGGTAGTGCAGCGCCGTGCGCTGCCGGTCGATCGTGCGCCGGACCTTGGCCCGCTGCTGGGCGAGGTAGCGCAGGTACTCCTGGCGGGCGGCGCGCATCGCCTGCTTGCTCTGCCCGCCGGAGAACATGAACTGCGAGCCGAGCATGCCGATCGCCGACAGGCCGAACAACCCGCCGGTGACGTACATGATCGGGCCGGTCCGGTACGACGTGTACATCAATGCCATCGCGACGGAGCCGGCGAGCATGGGCAGGACCATCAGCATCTGCTGCCAGCCGCGCCCGTCCGGGCGGGCCAGCTCGGGCGGCGGCTCCAGCACGATCTCGCCGGTCGGGTACTGCGGCTCCGGGCGCCGGGCCGCACGCTTGATCACGACCGTGCCCACGCTGGATCTACCTCCGCTTCCTCGGCTGTCCGGGCGGTCACCCTGCCACATGGTAGGTCCCCGGACTGCTAACTTGGGCACCTGCGGGGCGACCCCGGGCGGACGGCACGCATCGAATGGGGGCGGGCGAGTGGCAGTCAGCGGCACCGACACCGGGCTCGCCAAGGTGCTGGTCGCCGCGCCCAAGCGCCGGCTGGAGGTCGCGCTTCCGGAGCACCTGCCGGTCGCCGCCATGCTTCCCGTCCTGCTCCGCCAGGCCGGCGAGGACCTGGCCGGCGACGGGCTGACCACCGGCGGCTGGCTGCTGCGCCGGGCCGACGGGACGATCCTGGACGGCGCCCGCACGCTGGCGACCCAGGCGGTCCGCGACGGCGAGGTGCTGCACCTGGTACCGCGCCACACCGAATGGCCGGAGATGCAGTACGACGACATCGTCGACGCCATCGCGGCCGGCGCCCGGCAGGGCGGTCCGCCGTGGACCCGGGCCGCCACCCGGGCGTTCGGCCTGACGGTGACCGCGCTGACGCTGCTGTTCGTCCCGATCACGGTACTGATGACCGGCGGGCGCTGGATCGGGCCGGCGGTCGCCTCACTGAGCCTGTCCGTGCTGCTGGTCGCGGCCGGGGTCGGGCTGTCCCGGGCGATGGCCGACTCGGTCGCCGGTGCGGTCGTCGGCGCGCTCGCCATGCCGTACGCGCTCCTCGGCGGGTTCCTGCTGCTGGGCGGGGAGCTGCCGCTGCGCCGGTTCGGCGCCCCGCAGCTCCTGGTCGGGGCGATGACCATGCTGGTGGTCGCGGTGATCGGCTACTTCGGCGTGGCCGACCTGCGCCGGCTCTTCGTCGGCGGTATCGTCGCCGGCCTGGGCGGCGCGATCGGCGCGGCACTCGCCATGACCGCGATCCAGGGGGTCGGGGCGGCCGCCATCCTGGTGACCCTGTTCCTCATCGTCGGGCCGGCCTTCCCGCTGCTGTCGGTGCGCCTGGCGAAGGTACCGATGCCGGCGGTGCCGCGCGACGCCGAGGACCTGCGGTCGGGTGACGCGTTCCCGTCGCTGGGGCGGACCATGGCCCAGGTCGCCCGGTCCACCGAGATCCTGGCCGGCGTGCTGCTCGGCACCGCGGCGGTCACCGTGGTCGGCACCGCCGTCCTGGCCGCGACGCGGGACGCGACCAGCCTGCTGCTGGCCGCGGTGGTCTCCACCGCGTACCTGCTGCGGGCGCGCATGGTGGTCGCCGCCCGGCAGCGGATCTCCCTGCTGGTCGCCGGGGTGGTCGGGCTGATGGCCGTGATCCTCGGCACCACGCTGGCGGTACCGGCCTGGGCGCGCTTCGCCCTGATCCTGCCCGGCCTCCTGCTGGTGGCCGTGCTCACCTGCGCCGCCGCGCTGGTCTTCAGCCGCCGGGCGCCCTCACCGTACCTGGGCCGGCTCGCCGACGTCCTCGACGTGCTGCTGACCCTGGCGGCCGGCCCGCTGGCGGCGGGCGTGCTCGGCCTGTTCCACGCGATGCGCGGCCTGGGCGGATGAGCCGACCATGGCGTCTCGACGGGACCTGATCCAGAGCTTCCAGTTCGCCGCCCGCCGGGTGGTCAGCGCCGTGGTCATGCGCCAGACCGACCCGTCCGAATGGCCGTACCGGCGGCTGGGTGGGGCCGGCTTCGGCACCATCATGGTCACCGTGATCGCGCTCGCCGCGGTCGGCGTCTACGGTCTGGTCGCGCCGGGCGGGAAGACGTCGTGGAAGGACGGCCGCTCGGTCATCGTGGTCAAGGAGACCGGCGCGGCGTACGTCTACATCGACGGCAAGCTGCACCCGGTGCTCAACTTCGCCTCCGCGGCGCTGCTGGTCGGCAGCACCGCCGTCACGCTGACCTCCAGCGCCTCGCTGGTCGACGTGCCGCGCGGCGTGGAGCTTGGCATCCCGGGGGCGCCGGAGACCCTGCCCAAGGAGCAGGACCTGGTCAGCCCGCCGTGGTCGCTGTGCACCCAGCAGGTACCCGACAAGGCCGGCAAGCTGGTCAGCCGGAGCCGGCTGGTCGTCGGCCGCGGCCCCAAGCAGGGCGACCCGCCGCGCGACAAGGCGCTGCTGGTCACCGACACCGGCGACGGCGCGCAGTACCTGGTCTGGCACAACCTGCGGTACGCGCTGTCCGATCCGCAGGCCGACCGGGTCGCGCTGCGGCTGGACACCGACGTGAACGTGCCGGTGGGCGACGCCTGGCTCAAGGCGTTGCCAGCCGGTCAGGACATCCGGGCTCTCCCGGTCGCCGGAGCCGGCCAGCCGATGAAGGCGGTACCGGGCGTGCTCGTCGGCCAGGTGCTGGACGTCAAGACGCCCGACCGGGGCACCCAGTACTACCTCGCCGAGACCGACCAGCTCCGGTCGATCAGCGAGCTGCAGTACCAGATCCAGGTGGCCAAGGGCGCGTCGCGCCGGTCCCTCGACCCGAGCGCGGCTACCGCGGCACCGAAGGCACCGGCGGAGGCGACGAGCGTGGTGCAGCCGCCGACCACCGTGCCCGAGTTCGTCCGCCCGCTCGACTCGAACACGGTGGTCTGCGCGGCGTACCGGGACGGTTCGTTCTCGCCGGAGGTACTCGTCGACAGCGCGATCCCGGCCGGCGGCGGACTGCCGACCGGCGGCGTCTCCGACGACGGCGTCGCGCTCGCCGACCGGGTGTGGGTACCGCCCGGCAAGGCCGCCCTGGTGGAGTCGCTGCCCTCCCCGGACGCCGGCGAAGGCCCGCTGTACCTCGTCACCGACGTGGGCCGGCGGTTCGCGGTCAAGTCGAGCCAGGCCCTGCGGTCCCTCGGCTTCAGCGGCAAGCACGTCTCGCGGTTGCCGGCGAGCCTGTTCGTCCGGATTCCGGAGGGCAACCCGCTGGATCCGGACGCCGCCGGAGCCGCGTTGCAACTGGAGAAGTCGGACAACTGAGCCCGCCCCGCCCGCACGGGCCGGTCGGGGTGGACAGAAACCGGTATGTTGTCAGCGATCGAGACCTCGCCCCCGGCGTGGTGTCGGGCGGGGCGACACAGGAATGGAGGCGGGAAGCGAAGTGGCTGTATCTGGCAGTCAGGTCAGGGCGGATCTCGACACCCTGCAAGGGGTGGCCTCGAAGTTCGTGAGCGACTACGAGTCTTTGCAGGCGGCCATCAGCCGCCTGCAGGGCGAGGCGGAGATGCACTCCGCGACGTGGGACGGCGCGGCCAAGGCCGCCTGGAACACCGCGATGGAGCAGGTCAACGTCGCCTGGGCGAACCTGAACTCGGTGCTCGACGAGATCGCCCACAACGTCAACACATCCGGCGCCAACTACAGCACCACCGACGCCGACAACGCGAGCGCGCTGAACAAGGTACCGACCGGCGATATCACCGCCGCGCTGAACAAGTGACCGGGATGCACGGGGAGAGGGGATCATTCGATGCCGGTTAGGTACACGTTTGCCGATCTTGCCGAGCTGTCCGGCGCCATCGGCAAGGCACACGCGAGCGTGGACACGCTGAAGAGCGACATCCACAGCTCCGCAGGGCAGCTCTCGGCCGCCTGGGAAGGCAGCGCCACGGAGAGCTGGCAGACCGTCCAGCAGAAGTGGACCGGGGCCTGCGACCAGCTCCTGACGGCGCTGCACCAGCTGTCCGTCACGGTGCAGTCCAACGCCGACGAGATGGCCGCGACCGAGGCGCGTAACGCCGGTCTTTTCAACGGCCTGTAACGAACCGGGCGAGGGCTCGTGGTGCATACCGCGAGCCTTCTCCGTACCGCGGTACGGTCGAGGGTACGGCGGCCTTCGTGCAGAGGCGGCGCCCGGCCGCCCAGCCTCTACCTGGGGAGCCCGCATTGCACGTCGACCACATCGGCGCCCGGATCGCCTACTGGCGCAAGCGGCGCGGCCTCACCCAGGCGGTCCTGGCCGGCCTGGCCGGTGTGTCACAGGGGTACATCTCCCACGTTGAGGCCGGCCGGAAGACCATCGAACGGCGCTCTACCCTCGTCGGTATCGCCCGCGCCTTGCGGGTCACCGTCGCTGACCTCCTCGACCAGCCCGGCGACCCCACCGACCCGCTCAACGGCGATGTCGCCGCCGCCGTCCCGGCGATCCGGGCGGCCCTGATCGAGATCGAGGAAGGAGAACGGCGCACCCCGATGCGCGGCTCGGAAGAGATGGCCACGGCGGTCGACCGGGTAGCCGCGTTGCGCGTCCGTTCGGAGTACGCGACCATGGCACCGCGGCTGCCCGGCCTGCTGCTGGATGCCGCTGTTCACGGCGGGCTGGAACTGGCGCGGATCGGCCACGCGACCTCAGAGTGCCTGAGCAGCCTCGGATACCGGGACATGGCGATGTTCGCCGCCCGGGTGGCCGTGGCCGGCGCAGCACCTACGCCGAGCCGACCCCACCGACCTACTGACGGCTGCCGGAAGCGTGCACTCGGGGAACTTCATTGAACTCCCGGCCGGGGTTGCCGGGAGAGCCGCGGTGCCGCGCGAGCGGAGCGAGCGCCAGCCAGCTCAGTGCGGCTTCGGTACCGCGAACGGCTGCCCGTCGGAGTCGTCGTCGACGGGCGTTTCCGGCCGGTCCATCGGGCGGGGCGACCGGGTGGGCCGCCAGCGCCGGCGGCGCCCCTTCGGTACCACCACCGCCGCGGCCGCGACCACGAGCATGAGGAATGCGGCGGATCCGGCGGCGACCACCGCGATCTTCGCCGTCCGGTCCCACCAGTCCGCGTGGCCCGTGCCGGCCGTGCCGGACGACGGCGGGGTGAACTCGGGAACGCCGGCCGGCACGCGGTGGCCGAGCTGCTCGGTGACCGCGCGGTAGGGATCCACGATCCCGTGCCCGTACGCGATGCCGTGCTGGCCGCCGGGCGTCGGGTCGGCGGTCGCGAGGATGCGCTTCACGACGTCCCGCGGTGCCAGCTTGGGCCAGGCCTGGCGGACCAGGGCGGCGGTGGCGGCGACGGTCGCCGCGGCGATGCTGGTGCCCGTCCAGAGCTGGTACCCGGAGATCCGGGTCGCCGCGACGGTACCGTCGCCCGGCGCCATCACCTGGACGTACGGCCCGATGTTGGAGTTTCCCGACCGGGCGTAGCCCTGGTCGACGGAGCCCACGCCGAGCACGCCGTCGTACGCTGCCGGGTAGGTCGGCGGGTCGGCGGCGAGGTTCGTGTCGCGCTGGTCCCCGGCCGCCGCCACGACGACGATCCCCGCGGCCACCGCCTGGCGTACCGCCTCCTGGAGCTGGAGATCCGGCCCGGTCAGCGCGGATGAGACGTCGATCACGGTGGCGCCGTGCGTGGCCGCCCAGGTGATCGCCCTGGCCACCATCGCGGCGGTGGGCTGCTTCGGGCCGTCGGGATCGCTCGCCGGATCGACATTGCTCAGCCGTACCGGCAGGATCCGCGCGTCCGGCGCCAGCCCGTGGAACCCGACGTCGTCGGACTTGCGGGCGGCGATCAGGCTGGCGACCGCGGTGCCGTGCGAGATGCAGTCGACGTTGGCGGCGTTGTCCTTGTTCAGGAGCAGGTCGAACCCGGCCTGTACCTGGCCGGTGAGCTGCGGGTGCGTGCCGTCCACGCCGGTGTCGAGGACGGCCACGGTCTGCCCGGCCCCGGTGGCGAACGGCCAGACCCGTTCCGGGGTGAGCCACTTCTGGTGCCACGGCACCTCCCGGATCACCGTGCCGGGCTTGGCCTCGCTGTCGCCGCACGGGCCGGCCGCGCGCGCCGGGGCGGCCGGGGCCAATGCCAAGACGCCGCCGAGGAGCACCGTGGCGGCCAGTATCGCACCCATCCGCCCCCGCACCATCGTCCGGCCTTCCTTCCGTACCCGCCGCTCAGGGGATGGTAGCCAGCGGCCGTACCGGCGTACGGTCCCGTCGTACTACGTCCGGTCTGCGGCCTATATCCGGGCGAGGTTGATGGATCTTGCCCGGACCAGCGAGAATCTGGTCAGTCAACGGGGGAGGTGGCATGGCCGAGCGTGACCTGCAGGGGCTGCGGGCCTACGCCGAGGAGCTCTCGAACCAGTTCGAGAAGATCCGCGACGGGTTGGGCGACATGCAGCGGGAGCTGACCGCCGTCACCGGCACGGCGAAGTCCCCGGACGGGTACGTCACCGCGACCGTGGGCCCGCGCGGACAGCTCCTCCGGTTGCAGCTCGACCCGCGGATCTACCGCAAGCCCGACTCGGCACAGCTCGCCCAGAGCATCACCGAAACGGTCGGCAAGGCGGCCGAGGACGCGGCGCACAAGGTCGAGGCGGTCACCGAGCGGTATGCCCCGGGCCTCGATGTGGCGTCGTTCCTGCGCGGGGAGGTCGCGTCCCGCCTGCGGCGCTTCGACTTCGTCCACGACCAGATCGCGGGAGGGGACTGATGGCCGGCGGCAAGGACACCGAGATCCCCGACGAGGGGGCGGCCGAGCGGGGCCTGCAGCTGATGGCGGCCCGGGCCGACATGCTGAAGGACACCGTACGCGGCATCGTCGGCCGGATCTCCAAGCTCGAAGCGGACAAGCCGTGGGGGCCGACGAAGGACTTCGGCCATCCGTTCGAGCAGGTCTACCAGGCCGGCAACAAGGACGGGAAGGGTGGCGCGGAGTTCATCAAGCAGAACGTGACCATCCTGAGCGAGGAGACGCACAAGGGCGTCCGGATCGCCCACGAGGCCCTCCAGGGCAGCGTCGAACTGGACCACGAGATCGCCGACATGTTCCGGGTGAAGGCGGGCGACCAGGAGTACACGGGTACCACCTCGGACGACGTCAGCACCGGGGTGGACAACACCCTGGGCGGCATCGACGACACCCTCAAGAAGCAGCAGGACCAGGCAAAGCACGATCAGTAGCAGTTCCGCCCAGCCGATCAGGAGCAGCCGCCGTTGGTACGCCGAGCCGAGCCGCCGTGTCGCGGTCCGTGGGGCCAGCTTCCCGCGGGCCGCTCGCCTGACCACTCCCGGGTCGGCTGACATGGGGAGCAGTGTGCCGGCGCCGCTGGCGTGGCTGTGGGACCTGCTCATCATGGCGACCTCCTTCCAGCACTGGCCCGAGGGTGACCCGGACGCCTGGCGCGACCTCGGTGACGCCTGGCAGGACCTGTCCGACGCCATCCGCGACGCGTACATGGACATGGGCCAGAACGCGAACGACGTGGCGTTCGCGTGGGGCGGCGCGGCCGGTACCGCGTTCAACCGGCGCTGGATCGACTTCGTCAACCAGGAGGACAGCGGGCCGGCGGGGTTCTGCAACGCCGCCGCCCAGTACCAGGCCGGCTGCTACGAGGGTGCGATGAACCTGGAGTTCTCGCAGCTCATGTGCGAGATCATCCTGGAGATCACGGCCGTCGAGGTGGCCATCGGCCTGCTGTTCGCCGAGTTCGGTGGCGAGGCGTACTCGGCGGCGGCGATCGGGATGGGCCAGGTCGCGGTACGCACCGTGCTGACCCGGCTGGCGGCGGTCGTCAGCAAGCAGTTCCTCAAGACCGCGCTCAAGGACGCCGCCAAGATCGCCACCAAGCAGGGCGCCCGGGCGGCGTTCCGCGGCGCGGCACGGGCGGGGCTGCGGACCGGCCTGCGGGCCGGGCTGCACGGGCTGCGGGCCGGCGCCACCTTCGGCGCCGCCGACTGGCTGGCCCAGCAGTACCAGATCAGCGAGGGTACCCGCCGGCCGGACCAGTTCAGCTGGGACAGCGTCCGCAACGATGCCATCGGCGGCTTCGCGGCCGGCGCCACCGGCTCGCTCCTCGGCGGCCCGCTCAGCGGCCCCGTTCGCTGGGGCGTGCGCCGGCTCGGTATCAACCCGGCCGGCCGGCTCGGCAGGTGGGCGATCGGTACCGGCACCGGAGCGCTCGTCAACGTTCCGACGATGTCGGCGCTGGACGTCACCAACCACTACCTGGCAACCGGCCAGCTCGGCTTCTCCGGGCACTACAAGGACGCCTGGACCGGGCACGGCGTGCTCGGGTTCTTCGAGGAGGGCGGCAGCGAGCTCCTCGCCGGGGGGATCGGGGGCGGTGTCCGGGGCGGCGCCGAGCAGGGCCTGCACGGACTCGTCGACGCCGGCCGGCGGGCCGCCGGTACGGACGTCTCGCACTGGCAGGGCTGGACCGACCGGGCCGGCCAGCAGGCGGCTCTGCGCGACCAGGCGCTCACCCGCAGCACGGAGGCGACGAGCTACGCGGAGCGCCTGCGCGACTTGGAGGCCGGGGTACGGCAGCACGCCACGACGCTCACCGATCCGGTCGCGCGGCAGGACGCGACGCGGGCGGCCGATCGCCTCGCCGGCGCCGCGCTCGACGCCGATACCCAGGCCCGGGTCCACGCCATCCGGGCCGACAACTTCAACCGGCTCAGCGCCGTCGCGGCCGAGCACGCGAACTCGGTCGCGCCGCCCGAGTCCAGGCGCGCGGCCGACGTGCCGGTCGCCGACCCGGCCATGCCCCAGGACGAGCCGCGGGCGGGTAGCGT
>JBKPCQ010000143.1:0-11889 GCA_046727455.1 Actinomycetota bacterium
GCGCCGGAGTGCGGGGCGCCAGGTCGAGCGCCGGGTCGCCGGCGAGGATCGCGCGGTGCAGCCGGTCGAGGTCGGGGTGGGGATCGAGGCCGGTCCGCTCGACGAGCCGGACTCGTGTGGTCTGGTACAGATCGAGGGCCTCCAGCCGGCGGCCGGACCGGTAGAGTGCCAGCATCCGCAGCCGGATCAGGCCCTCACGGGTCGGGTGCTCGCCGGCCAGCGCCGCCAGCTCCGCTATCAGCTCGGCGTGCCGGCCGAGGGCGAGATCCAGCTCGATCCGCCGCTCCAGGCAGGCCAGCCGGCGCTCGTCGAGGCCCCGCGCCGCGCTCTCCAGGGCGGCGCAGCGCAGCCCGTCCAGTGCCGGGCCGCGCCACAGGTCGAGGGCGCCGCGCAGCAGGTCGGCGGCTGCGGCGTAGCTTGTCGGAGCGGCTGCCGGCCAGCGTTCGCCTGCCGCGTAGCTTGTCGGAGCAGCTGCCGGCCAGCGTTCGCCTGCCGCGTAGCTTGTCGGAGCGGCTGCCGGCCAGCGTTCATCAGCGCCGGCCTGATCCTGGCTGGTGAGGGCCGAGGCCGCTTCGACCCGTGCGCCGAAGGTGGCCGCGTCGCACTGGTCGTCCGCGAGGTGGATGCGGTACCCGGGGCCGGAGCGCGTGATCAGGTCCGGGTCGCCGCCGGCCGACGCGAGGTGGTGGCGCAGCCGGGCGATCGTGTTGTGCACCTGGGCCTTGGCTGTGGGCGGCGCCTCGCCTTCCCAGAGAACCCGGGTCAGCCGCTGTACGGTGACGACCTGGCGGGGGCTGAGCAGCAGCGCGGCGAGCGCCTTCTGCTCGCGGGGGCCGCCGATGCGAACGGGCGCCCCGTCCACCGTGACCTCGACGGGGCCGAGGATGGCAAAGTGCGGGCTGCCCACCGCCGCATCGTAGTCGTTGGATAGCGGGCGGATACCGGACGGATATCGGCCGGGTGCCGGCCGCGGCTAGCGTGGACCGAAACGGGGGCGGAGCAGCGCCGTGGCGGGCCGGCCACGGCGCTGCTCCGCGTCCTCCCGCCGCCGCGGGTCATACTCGGGGTGATCGCCCACCTGGGAAAGGAACCCGAGACGTGACCGAGGCGCGGCCTGTCCCCAGACTTCGCAGGGTCGGCAGCACGCTCGAAGGGTTCGAGCAGGAGCTGTTGAGCAACCTGTACTACGCGCGGGGTACGACGATCGAGTCGGCGAGCCTGGCCGACGCGTACCACACCGTCTCGGTGACCATCCGGGACCGGCTCGTCGACCGGTACGCGCGTACGACCGCGGCGCATTACGCGGCGAACCCGCGCTTCCTGTACTACCTGTCCGCGGAGTACCTGCTGGGCCGGCAGTTGCGGCAGAACATGCTCTACACCGGCACCGAGAGCTGGCTCCGCGCGACCTTCGCGGAGCTGGGCCTGTCCCTGGAGGAGCTGGAAAGCCTCGACGTCGAGCCCGGCCTGGGCAACGGCGGTCTCGGCCGGCTCGCCGCCTGCCTGCTCGACGCGCTCGCCACGCTGGACATTCCGGCGGTCGGCTACGGCATCCGGTACGAGTTCGGCATCTTCAAGCAGGTCTTCCAGGGCGGCGCCCAGGTCGAGCGGCCCGACGACTGGACGTTCTACGGCAACCCGTGGGAGTTCCCCGCCCCGGACGACCGGCAGGTGGTCGGCTTCTACGGCTCGACCAAGCCGGTGGAGGGCGACGCCACCGGGCTGCGCAAGCGGTGGATGCCCGGCGAGACGGTGCGCGGCGAGCCGAGCCACATGCTGGTACCCGGGTACGGTACGCAGACGGTGAACATCATCCGGCTCTGGCAGGCCCGGGCCAGCCGGGAGTCGTTCGACCTCGCCCGGTTCAGCGCCGGCCAGTACGGCGAGGCGGTGGAGGACATCGTCCGGTCGGAGAACATCAGCAAGGTCCTGTACCCCGACGACAGCACCGAACTCGGCCGCGAGCTGCGGCTGAAGCAGCAGTACTTCCTGGTGTCCTGCTCGCTGCGGGACATCATCCGGCGGTACCGGTTCCGCAACCAGGGCTGGGACGCCTTCCCCGACAAGGTGGTGATCCAGCTCAACGACACGCATCCGGTGCTGGCCGTGCCCGAGCTGATGCGGCTGCTCGTCGACGAGCACGGGGTGGACTGGGACCGGGCCTGGTCGATCACCCGGCGCACGTTCGCGTACACCTGCCACACCCTGCTACCGGAGGCGCTGGAGACCTGGCCGGTCGCCCTGATGCAGCGGCTGCTCCCGCGGCACATGGAGATCATCTACCTGATCAACCACTTCTTCCTCCAGGAGGTCGAGGCCCGGTACCCCGGCGACGCCGGCAAGCTGCGCGAGCTGTCGATCATCCAGGAGGAGCCGGACCGGCGGGTACGGATGGCCCACCTCGCGGTGGTGGGCACGTTCGCGGTGAACGGGGTGGCCGAACTGCACTCGAAGCTGCTGGCCGCCACGACACTGCGCGGGTTCGCCGAAACCTGGCCGGAGCGGTTCCACAACGTCACCAACGGCGTCACCCCCCGCCGCTTCATGCGGGTGGCCAACCCCCGGCTGTCCGCGCTCATCAGCGACCGGCTCGGCGGCGGGGAGTGGCTGACCGACCTGGACCGGTTGGCGCCGCTCGCGCCGGCGGCCGGCGACCCGGGGCTGCGCGCGCAGTGGCGGGCGGTCAAGCGGCAGAACAAGCAGGACCTGGCCGCGTACGCCGCGCGGGCCACCGGTGTGGTCATCGACCCGGACGCGCTGTGCGACGTGATGGTCAAGCGGTTCCACGAGTACAAGCGCCAGATCTTGAAGGTGCTGCACGTGGTCACCCTGTTCAACCGGATCAGGAGCGGTGCCAGTGTCGTACCGCGCTCGGTCGTCTTCAGCGGCAAGGCGGCGCCCGGGTACCAGGCGGTGAAGCGGATCATCAGGCTGATCAACGCGATCGCCGACACCGTCAACCGCGACCCCGCCGTGTCCCCGTACCTGACGGTCGTGTTCCTCCCGGACTACAACGTCACCCGGGCCGAGCTGATCGTCCCGGCCGCCGACCTGTCCGAGCAGATCTCGCTGGCCGGCAAGGAGGCGTCGGGCACCGGCAACATGAAGCTCGCGCTGAACGGCGCCGTGACCATCGGTACCCTGGACGGCGCGAACATCGAGATCCGCGACCGCGTGGGTACCGACAACTTCTTCCTCTTCGGCCTCGACGCGGCGCAGGCGGCGGCGCTCCGGCAGGGTGACTACGCGCCCCGGGCCTTCTACGAGGCGGACCCGGAGTTGCGGGCGGCGATCGACGCGATCGCGACCGGGGTCTTCTCCCACGGCGACGGGAGTGCCTTCGCCCCGATCGTCGACGCGCTGCTCGGCCGGGACGAGTACCTGGCCCTCGCCGACTACCGGTCCTATGTGGACTGCCAGGACGCGGTCGAGCGGGCGTGGCTGGACGCGGACCGGTGGACCGCGATGTCCATCCGCAACACCGCGCTGTGCGGGTTCTTCTCCGCCGACCGCACCATCCGCGACTACTGCCGGGAGATCTGGCGGGTCGACCCGGTCCGGGTCACCTGAGCATCCACCAGGATCCGCGCGGCTGCCTTCGCGGCGGACGCCGCCGCCGGGTCGGCGTCGAGGACGCCGGCGGACAGGCCGCCGTCGAGGAGCAGGGTCAGCTGCCGGGCGAGCAGGTCGGGGTCGGCGGCGCCCGCGCGCCGGGCCAGGTCGCTCACCCACGCCCGTACCACCGTCTTGTGCTCGACGGTACGGGTGTGCACGTCGCTGCCGCTCGGGAACTCAGCGGCGGTGTTGATGAAGGCACAGCCGTGGTACCCGTCCCGCCGGCAGGCCGTGGCGAGCGCGTCGAACATGCCGACCAGTTGGTCGGCCGGCCGGTCCCCGGCGGCGCGGGCCGCGGTGCGCAACTGCCCCAACCAGACCTGGTCGACCTTCTCCAGGTAGGCCAGCACCAGGTCGTCCTTGCGGGGGAAGTGCTTGTACAGCGTCGCCTTCGCCACCCCGGACTCGGCGATCACGGTGTCCACGCCGACGCCGCGGGGGCCGTGCGCGTAAAAGAGCCGGAAGGCCGTGTCGAGGATGCGCTCGCGGGCCGGCTGGGTCATGGGTCCTCCCCGTAGACAGACCTGTCTGTTAGCATAGTCCCGTGAAGGTCGCAGTCTTCGGTACCGGCTCGGTCGGCCGTGCCCTCGCCGGCCGGCTCGCCGGGCTCGGCCACGAGGTGACCATCGGTACCCGTGACGTCGCCGGCACGATGGCGCGCGGCGAGCCCGACCGGATGGGCAACCCGCCGTACCGGGACTGGGCGCAGGCCCACCCGCAGGTCCGGCTCGCGACCTTCGCGGAAGCCGCGACCGGCGCGGAGTTGATCGTCAACGGCACCTCCGGCAACGCCTCGATCCCCGCCCTCACGGCGGCCGGGCGGGACAACCTGGCCGGCGCGGTACTGCTCGACATCGCCAACCCCCTCGACTTCTCCCGGGGCTTCCCGCCGACTCTGTTCGTCAACGACACCGACTCCCTCGCCGAGCAGATCCAGCGGGAGTTCCCCGAGCTGAAGGTGGTCAAGGCACTCAACACCCTCACCGCCGCGCTGATGGTCGAGCCGCGCCGGCTCGCCGGCGGCGACCATACCGTGTTCGTCTCGGGCAACGACACCGGCGCGAAGAAGCTGGTGACCGGGCTGCTGGAGTCGTTCGGCCACACCGACGTCATCGACCTGGGCGACATCAGCACCGCCCGGGGCGCCGAGATGCTGCTGCCGCTCTGGGTGCGACTGGCCGGCGTGCTGAACACCTCGACATTCAACTTCAAGGTCGTCCGCTGAGGGGGTAACGCTGCCGGCCGCGCCGGGGCTGCGCGGCCGGCAGCCTCCCGCCGGTCAGTCGACCGCCAGGATGAGGCCGGTCAGCTCGTACGAGTCGATCTGCGCCCGGAGGCGGGTGTCCGGCTCCCGTACCATCCGCAGGCCCGGCAGCGCGAACAGCTTGGTCAGGAAGATCTCGGTCTCCTGGATCGCGATGTGCGCGCCGGGGCAGCGGTGCGGACCGTCGCCGAAGGACAGGCCCGACTCGGCGACGCCCTCCGGCAGCGGCCGGGCCGGGCACACCTCGCCCGCCTGCGGGCCGACCGTGGACGGGTCGAGGTTGGCGTTGCCGATCATGATGTCCACCCGGGCACCGGCCGGGATCGTGGCGGTACCGACCGCCAGCTCCTCGATCGTCCACCGGGCCAGGTTGGCCACGACCGGTTCCAGCCGCAGGATCTCGTAGAGGATCGCCAGCCGGGCCGGCTCGTCCCCGGTCAGGTAGGCCGCGCGCAGCTCGTCGTCGGTGAACAGGTGCCACGCGGCCACGGTGATGAACTCGCGCGTGGTGATCATGCCGGCTGCCCCGAAGGTGATGCACTCGCCGAGGACCTCGACGTTGGTGCAGCCCTCGCCGAGCAGGTGGGAGATGAGGTCGTCGCGCCGCTCCCGCTTGCGTACCTTGATCGCCGGCCGGACGTCGCGGAAGTAGAACAGGGCGATGCAGCTGAGTGCGTACAGGCGCCGGTAGGTCCGGCCCAGCCGCGATTTCGGCGTGTGCTCGGTGAAGAACCGCTCCAACCGGCGCGCCATGCCCCGGTGCGCCGGGGTCAGCCCGAGCACCTCGCCGGCCACCGCCACGGCGAGCGCGAAGGACAGCCTGGACAGGTCCGCGCGGCCCTTGCGGCGCAGGCGTTCGAGCTGCTCGTCGGCGTACCGGTGCATCAGCTCGCGGTAGCTCTCGTGCACCTTGCGCGGCGTGAAGTACTTCGCGGTCTGCCGGCGATGCTCGCGGTGCTCGGGGCCGTCGCGGTACAGCACCGCCGGTCGCATCTTCTTCAGGGCCTGTCGCGCCTGGTCCGCGCCGAACCCCGCCTGGCGGGTCTGCGTGCTGCGCAGCACCGACCGCGCCGCGGTGAACCCCTCCACGTGCCAGACGCCGTCGGCGTCGACGTGTACCGGGCAGCCTGACGGCGCCTGGTCGCGAGGTACCTTGCGGCTCGATTCGGCCTGGGTCTCAATGGGAGTCACCGGCCGATTCTATATAGAGGCTCGTACCTGTCTCGATAGGAACGGCGGGACCCGGCGAATCCGGCCGGGTCCCGCCGCGGTCCGCCGGGCTCAGCCGGCGGGCAGAACCGTGATGCTGTCCGTGTCGATCGCGGTACCCCGGAACCGGCTGCTCGTCATCGTGGTCTGCGCCGTACCCGGGCCGGGCGGCACGCCCTGGACGTCGTAGCTGTACGACAGCGCGCCGACCGGCCGGGCACCGAGCACGACGCGCAGGTCACCCGTTGGCGCTCCGGGTAGCTGGGTCCCGGAGGTGCCGTCCAGGTTCTCCGCGCCGACCACCACCCCGCCGGGCGGGGCGGCCGGCAGGTTCGCCGGGTCGTAGGCGTACGC
Organism: Actinomycetota bacterium; assembly: GCA_046727455.1. GTDB lineage: Bacteria > Actinomycetota > Actinomycetes > Mycobacteriales > Micromonosporaceae > AC-43. The sequence goes on from JBKPCQ010000143.1 coordinate 6,443, forward strand.
GATGTTTCCGGTGAAGCTGAGGTGGATCCACAGCTCGAAGACCCGCCGCGAGCCGGTACCCGCGACGTTGGCCGGCAGCCGCAGCGCCACTCCGCCGTAGACCACGCGCAGCGGGCGCCCGACCCGCGCCCGCGACCACGAGCAGGCGCCCGAGGCCGCGCCTGGGCGCCCCCCGGCGCCGGGTACGGTTATGTTGCATGATTCCCCCCCAAGGGACGGCGACAGTGCCTGTCGGCACACTGTCACGCCGCCGAGGTCGGGGGAGACGTATTCAGCTATCCGCCACCACACCGTCCGGGCGGCAACACCTGCCGTTCAAGCGGTTGTTCCTGGCCGCGGCCGTCGCGGCCTCGGCGCTCGTGCTCGTGGCGTCAGTACCGGCCGTGCCGGCAAAGGCGGCCACGACCTTCGACGTGTTGCAGATGAACCTGTGCAACAGCGGCATGGCGAAGGCGTCGTGCTACTCGTTCGGCCGGGCGGTGGACGAGGCGGTCGACAAGATCCACCGGTACCCGCCCGCGCTGGTCACGCTCCAGGAGATCTGCCACGACGACCTGTACGCCCGGAACGGGTGGGGCAAGCTGGCCCGGGCGATGGCCGACCGGTACGGCAGCCGGCACGTCTCGGTCGCCTTCGTGCCGGCCGTCAACCGGGACACCCACGACTGGTACCGGTGCGTCAACGGCGAGCAGTTCGGCGACGCGATGCTGCTGCACGGCACCGCCCTCGACGTGCACCGCGGGTGGTACGGCAGCCAGGACGCCAGCGACGAGATCCGGGCCTGGACGTGTGCCACCGTCATCCGGCGGCTCACCGCGTGTACCACCCACCTGTCCACCGACCCGGACGTGGCCATGCGGCAGTGCCATGAGCTGATGTCCGTCCTGGCGTCGCCGTGGGTGATGCCGGAGGTCATCGTCGCCGGGGACCTCAACCTCCGGTACGCGCCGGGCCGGCCGCACGACGTGGCGGACTGCGCGCTGGCCGGCTACGACCGGAAGGGGGACGGCACGGTGCAGCAGGTCTTCTTCACCCGGAACATCCGGTGGATCGAGGGCTGGACGGAGAGTATGCGGTGGACCGACCATCCGCTCCTGTTTGAGCGGTTTCGGGCCTGACCCCGGCTTACGCGACGTGACGCGCGCGGCTATTGTGCGCTCATGTTGAAGCGCGGGTACGTCCTGCCTCCGGAGCACATCTATCCGCCCGACGAGTGGCGGATCATCGAGACGCGCTACTCCGACGAGTACGTGCCCCGCGCGGAGACGGTGTTCGCCCTGAGTAACGGGTTCCTCGGGGTGCGCGGCACCTTCGAGGAAGGACGCCCGGCGTTCTCGCCCGGCACATACGTCAACGGGTTCCACGAGATCTGGCCGATCGTCCACGCCGAGGAGGCCCACGCGCTGGCGCGGGTCGGGCAGACGCTGGTCAACGTGCCGGACAGCACGATCTTCAAGCTGTACGTCGACGACGAGCCGCTGTTCCTGGCGACCGCCCGGGTGCAGGACTACCGCCGGGTCCTCGACATGCGCGCCGGTACCCTGACCCGGGAGTTCGTCTGGGCGCTGGCCAGCGGGAAGCACGTACGGATCCGGTCCTGCCGGCTGGTCTCGTTCGAGCACCGGCACATCGTCGCGATGACCTATGAAGTGACGATGCTCGACCGCTCCGCGCCGATCGCGATCTCGTCGCTGGTGGTCAACCGCCAGGACACCCGGCCGGTGGACGAGATCCCCGAGCAGCGGCCGAGCGACCCACGCCTGGCCCGGGTGCTGCCCGAGCGGGTGCTCAACGCCCAGGTGACCGAGCGGGTCGACAGCCGGATCCTGCTCGGCTACCGCACCACCAACAGCCGGATGACCCTCGCGGTGGGGGTGGACCACGTCATCGACGCGGCCTGCGAGTACCAGGTCGAGGGCTCCGTCGAGCAGGACGGCGGCGAGATCATGATCACCGCGGACGCGCCGCCGGGGGTACCGGTCCGGATCACCAAGTTCGCGACCTACCAGGGCTCCCGGAGCATCCCGGCGCCCGAGCTGGTCGACCGCAGCCGGCGCACGCTCGACCGGGCGCTGCGGGCCGGCTACGAGACCCTCGTCGAGGAGCAGCGCCAGCAGCTCAACAAGTTCTGGGACCGGGCCGACGTCCGGGTGGACAGCCGCCTCGACCGGGTCCGCCGCCAGCAGGGCATCCGGTGGAACCTGTTCCAGGTCGCCCAGGCGTCCTGGCGGGCCGAGAACGCGGGCATCTCCGCCAAGGGGCTGACCGGGCACGCCTACGACGGGCACTACTTCTGGGACACCGAGATCTACGTGCTGCCGTTCCTCTCGTACACGCAGCCGAGGATCGCCGCCAACCTGCTGCGCCACCGGCACAGCATGCTGGACCAGGCCCGGGAGCGGGCGGCGGTGATGAGCCAGACGGGGGCGCTGTTCCCGTGGCGCACCCTCAACGGGCAGGAGGCGTCGGCCAACTTCCAGGCCGGCACCGCCCAGTACCACATCAACGCCGACATCGCGTACGCGATCCGGCGGTACACCAACGTGCAGGGCGACCTCGACCTGATGGCCGAGGTGGGCGCCGAGATGCTGGTGGAGACCGCCCGGCTCTGGGAGGACCTCGGCTTCTACGGGTCGGACGGCCAGTTCCACATCTACGGGGTGACCGGGCCGGACGAGTACACGACCGTGGTCAACGACAACACGTACACCAACCTGATGGCGCGACTGAACCTCAGCTACGCCGCCAGTACCGTACGCCTGCTGCGCGAGCAACGGCCGGACGCGTACACCGCGCTCGCGCACGAGGTCAACCTGCGCCCGGACGAGGTCGAGTCCTGGGAGCGGGCGGCCGGCGCCATGCACGTGCCCTGGGACCCGGAGAAGGGCATCCACCCGCAGGACGACACCTTCCTCAAACGCGAGGTCTGGGACCTGGAGCACACGCCCCGGGAGATGTTCCCGCTGCTGCTCCACTTCCACCCGCTGGTCATCTACCGGCACCAGGTCATCAAGCAGGCCGACATCGTGCTGGCCATGTTCCTGCTCGGCAACGAGTTCTCCAAGGAACAGAAACGCCGCAACTACGAGTACTACGACCCGCTGACCACCGGCGACTCGTCGCTGTCGGCGTGCGTGCAGAGCATCCTGGCCGCCGAGATCGGCAACGAGCGGCAGGCCCAGCAGTACTTCAACTACGCCCTCCTCATGGATCTCGCCGACATCGCCGGGAACACCTCGAACGGGGTGCACATCGCGTCGGCGGCGGGCGTGTGGTCGTCGCTGGTGTTCGGCTTCGGCGGGGTACGCGACTTCGACGGGGACCTGTCCTTCGAGCCCGCCCTGCCGCGCGTGTGGCGGTCGCTGTCGTTCTCGTTGCGGTTCCGCGAGCGGCAGATCCGGGTGCGGCTCAGCCACGACGAGGAGCGCTACCTGGTCGAGGACGGCGAGCCGCTGGAGATCACGGTCCGCGGGGAGCGGTACGTGCTCACGGCGGGTACCCCCGTCTCGGTCGCCCGCGAGCCACGGCCGCGGGTCCGGGCTATGGCGCGGGCGTCCGGACCGACCGTGCGATCATGAAGTTCTGGTCGAGGGGGATCCCGCGCTCCGTGCGGATGGCCCGCAGGTGCCCGAACGCGCGCCGCTGGAACTCCTCGGCCTGAGCCGGCGAAAGCTGCTCCAGGAACCACCGCTGGCCATGCGACCATGCCCAGCGCCACCACGCCTGCTCGTCGGGGAAGACGAGGTGGACGGTCTCGGTCGACATCCGTACGTCGCCCAGCCCCAGCCGCTCCTGGATCGCCACGATCTCCGGCGGCGGCAGGATGTCCAGCGGCATCGCGGACAGGCCGAACTCCTCGCAGAGCCGGCCGAAGAAGTCCCACTCCGGGCCGCCCCCGGTCGGCGCGGAGGCGAGCAGGCGCCCGCCGGGACGCAGTACCCGGGCGAAGCCGGTCAGCGCCCGCTCCATGCCGAGGAAGGCCAGCGCGTTGCCGCAGAGCACCACGTCGAAGGAGGCGTCCGGGAACTCCAGCGCCGCACCGTCCATGACCACGGCGTCACCGTTGCGGCACCCGGCCGCCGCGAGGGCGGCGCGGGCCGCGTCGACCATCCCCGGGACGATGTCGACGCCGACCGCCCAGCCGTCGGGACCGGTGGCGAGGGCGGCCGGTACGAGCGAGGCGCCCTTGCCGCACCCGACGTCGAGGATCCGCTCCCCCGGCTGGATCTCGGCGACCGCCGCGAGGCGCTCGCTCATCGGGCCGAAGTAGGGCAGCACGGTCTCGTAGGAGTCGGCCGCCCGTTCCCACAGCCGCACCACGCGCTCGTCGGTCATCCCTGAAGTCTAGGGGCGCGGGCGATGTGCAACGGCTGGGTCGCCATCGCCAGCAGACCCCCGGCGTCGCTGAGCTGACCGTGGCTCAGGCCCACGCCGTCGCCGGCGAGGTGGGTACGGGCGTCGAGGTGTACCCAGTGCCCGGCCGGTGGGCGCAGGATGGTCACCGTCAGCGCGGTCGGCATCGACAGCCACTCGGTGAGCGGGAGTTCCAGGCTGACGCCGTTGGTCGAGTCGGCCAGCACGAGGAGCCGGTCGAGGCCGGTGACCTCCCAGCCCGCGACGAGCGGTACCCGCATGCGGGTCCACACCGCGGCCGGCCCACCTCCGCCGGGGTTGCCCGCGGTGGGCCGCCATTCCAGCGCCCTTCCGTAGCCGAAGGTGTCCCAGATCCGCGGTGGCGGATCGGCGTCTTCCGGTGGTACCGGCGGGGGCGGCGTCGACGTGGTCGGCGTGGGCTGCTCCTCGTCCGTCGTGGCCAGCCGCCAGGCCCGGGCGGCGACCACGACGGCGTCCCCGTGAAGCAGTTCCGCCTCCACGAGCTGGACCCGCCGCCCCGGCCGTACCGTCGCCACCCGGACGGTCAGCTCGGCCAGCGGTACCGGCCGCAGGAACTCCACGGTCATCCGCACGATCCGCAGCCCGTCGTCGCCGGCCTGGCGCTCGATCGCGGCGGCGAGGAGCGCGGTGGGTGGGCCGCCGTGCTGGTACCGGGGGTCCCACGGTCCCTCGCTGTGGCGGGTCGCGTGGTAGCGGTCCGCCCCGGTCGGCAGGTAGAACGCGGAATCGGTGCTCACCCGTGGAGGTTACCCGCCGGTTCCGGTGAGGCCGCGGTGCAGGAGGCCGGTCAGGGTGTCGATCGCCTCGTCGTCGCCCAGCGGCCGGCCTGGTCAGCGCGCGGATCTCGGGCAGGTGCGCGCGGTACGTGTGCCAGTACGCGGCGACCCGGGCGCGCAGCGCCGGCCGCTGCCACAGGTCGCTGCCCGCCTCGTGGGCCGACAGTTCCTCGCCGGCCTCCGCCACCCAGTCCGCGAGCAGCGCCAGCAGTACCTCCGGCGTGCAGATGCTGATCTTTCCCGAGGACCTGTGCCACGCGCTGGTCGACCTCGGCT
>JBKPCQ010000144.1:0-9989 GCA_046727455.1 Actinomycetota bacterium
CCGCTATCCTTACTTGCGCTGTCGCGCCCTGGTGCGACGGTACCCATGAGGCGGGTTGCCCGAGCGGCCAATGGGAGCGGACTGTAAATCCGTCGCGAAAGCTACCGAGGTTCGAATCCTCGACCCGCCACGTGGAGGGCAAGGAGTACGGAGTGGCCCCTGACCTGGGAGAACCGGGTCGGGGGCCACTCTCAACTGCGCGGCGCCGCTGCCCGGCGTTGACCGTGGCTGACCGTTGCATCGGGCATGCATGGGGCACGTTGGATCTTGCGGCATCAGAGCACACATCGAGGCGCGCGTGAAGGTCGAGGAAGCTCTACTGGAGCCAGCCGTCCTGTACACGGCGCAGTCGGTGTTGGGCCGCCCGTCTCCGGTACCCGCGGCGGCCGGGGTCTACGGCTGGTACTTCGAGCCGCTCGGCCAGCTTCTCCTGGGTGATGCCGAGCCGCTGCCGGTGCGCGCGTACCGCCCCCCTGGACACGGATCCTCGTTCTGCCGGTCGGTCAGCGGAGCTTCTCCAGCAGGTCCGCGGCGGCCTCGCCGCCGGGGTAGCCGGCGAACTCGGCCCGGATACGGGCCGCGGCGGCACGGTACCGGGGCTCGGCGAGCACCCGGCGGACCGCGGTGGCGACCGCCTCCGGCGCGGGGGTACGCGTGCGCAGGTCCACCGCGGCGCCGGCCCACGCCACCCGGCCGGCGACGTCCGGCTGGTCATTGCCCCAGGGCGCGATGACCAGCGGTACCCCGTGCGCCAGCGCGGTCTTCACGCCGTTGTAGCCGCCGTTGCTCACCATCACGTCGACCTTCGGCAGCAGCAGCCCGTGCGGGATGAACGGCGCCACCCGCACGTTGGGCGGTACCGGCCCGAGCGCGGCCGGGTCGGGTGTGGTGACCACGACCAGCCCGTCCAGTCCGGCCAGCCCTGTGATGGCCGGCCGGGTCAGCGTCGCCGGGTCGGTCGCCACGGTGCCCTGGGTGATGTGCACGACGGTGCGGGCCCGGTCCAGTTCCCCCCACCAGGGCGGCAGGTCGGCATGGGCGGGCGGCTCCGGCAGCAGCGGCCCGACCAGGTGCACGTGGTCCGGCCATGGCCGGCGCGGGTACTCGATCGACGGGGTCGCCGCCTGCAGGTGCAGCAGTGGCGACATCATGTGGTCGAACACCGTGGTACCGCGGGGCAGCGGCGCCAGTCCGAGCCGCGCGCGTTCGGCCGCGTACGCCGCCGTGAGGCCGCGCAGGAACAGCCCGCCGATCCGGTTGTAGATGCGGATCCGCAGGCGTCCGAGCGGGCCGCCCGGCGGTGGCCGCCCGGTGCCGAACGGCGGGGTGTCCGGACTCGGCGCGGTCAGCGGGATGATGCCGAGCGTGGCCCACGGGATGCCGTGCCGCTCGTGCAGCGCGCGGCCGCCGAGTGCGCACAGGTCGACGAGTACCGCGTCGATGCCGTACCGGTCGGCGATCCGCTCGTAGTCGGCGAGCTGGCCGGACATCCGGGCGACGAGCAGGTTGCGCAGCGCCGACACGGCCTCGGCCGCGCCGCGGGTACCCGGGTCGGGCTCGGGCGGTACGGCGGCGAAGTCGGGCGTGCGGTCGAACGGCACGAACGTGGCACCGGTACGCCGTACCGTGTCCGCGTAGGCCGGTCCGGTGTGCCAGAACACCTCGTGCCCGCGCGCGGTCAGCGAGGTCGCGACGGGTACCGCCGGATGCACGTGCCCGGCCGCCGGCATGGTACTGATCAGGAATCGCACGTCCGCTCCTCTACACTCAGCTTGAATGACTACTATCTTGAGAGTCAAGTAACTCGAATGTCAAGAGGAATTCGGGAGAGCCTGCGTACGGAGCTCGGCGACGAGGTGCGCGCCCTGCAGGCCGACGTCGACGCGCTCGACGAGGCGGTGGCCGTGCACCTCGGCGTCAACCGCACCGACCTGCGCTGCCTCGACGTGCTCATGCAGGCCGGCTCGGCGACGCCGGGCCAGCTCGGGAGCCGCCTGGGGTTGACCACGGGCAGCGTCACCGCGATGCTCGACCGGCTGGCGAAGCTCGGGTACCTCACCCGCGCGGCCGACCCGGCGGACCGGCGCAAGGTCGTCGTCACGCCGACCGCACTGGCGCAGCGCAAGGCCGGCGAGATCTACGGTCCGCTCGCCGAGGCCGGCAGCCGGGACATCGCCCGGTACACCGAAGCCGAGCTGCGCCTGCTGCTGGACTTCCTGCGCCGCAGCCGCCGGCTGCAGCAGGAGCATCTCACCCGGATCCGGGAGCTGCCGACATGACGGGGGCGATCGGCCGCGTCGGACGCACAGCCACGCCGGATAGCTGATCCGACGCTCGATCCGCGCGAACGGTACGAGCTGACCGGCGAGCTGCCCGATGCGGGCTGCGACCCGGTGACAAACCACCGGCACGCTCCCCGGCGGCGGGAGTTCAACTGGCCCAGCTTCAGCTATCGGCGACCGCGGCCACCGCTTCGATCTCAATCAGCACGTCCGGCCGGAACAGCCCGGCGACCTGGACGAGCGTGCTCGCCGGCGGGCGCTCGACGTTGACGAACTCGTCCCGGACCGCCCGCACGGTGGGCAGCGCCGACGTGTCGACGACGTAGAAGGTGAGCTTGAAGACGTCCGCCCAGTCTGCGCCGGCCGCGGCGAGGGCGGTCCCGACGTTGTGCATGGCCTGGCGAGTCTGGGCGGCCCAGTCCCCGGCCGGCGCCGGGGTGCCGTCCGCGGTGATCGGTACCTGACCGGACGTCCAGACCAACCGGCTGCCCGGCGCGATGCCGGCCACCTGGCTGTACCCGTTGGGCTGCGGCAGCGTGAGTTCGATGTGGTGCATCAGGGCACACTACGGGCTCCGGCACTCTCAAGCGGCCGAGGCCGCGCCGGGTTCGGCTGCAGGAACGCCAAGGGCACGACCATGACCAGGGAGATCACCGCGGCGGCCAGGAACGGAGCGCGCAGTCCGCTGAGGTGGGCGACGGCGCCGGCGGCCAGCGCGCCGAGCGGGCCGGCGCCGAAGCCGACCAGCCGGAACGCGCTGGTCACCCGCCCGAGAAGCCGATCCGGTACCGCCGTCTGGCGCAGCGCCGCGCTGACCGCCCCGGTCACCGCGGACGCCGCCCCGAACAGCGCGATCACGCCGCCGGCCACCAGCGCCCGGCCGGTCACGGCGAGTACCGCCGCGCAGACGGCGAACGCGACCGTCCCGCCCACCAGGCAGGCCCGGGTACCGAGCACCGTCGCGAGCCGCCCCGCCGCCAGGCCGCCCCCGATGCCGCCGACCGCGAACGCGGCGACCAGCAGCCCGTACCCGGTCGCGTCGAGGTGCAGGACCGTTCGCGTGTAGAGGACGAGGATCGCGATCAGTCCCATGTAGACGGTGTTGTTGACCGCGTTGACCGTACAGAGCAGGCGCAGCAGCCGGTGCCGCCAGAGAAAGCGGATGCCCTCGCCGATCTCGGTCAGCATCCGGCGGCTTCCCGCACCCCGCGCGACGGGCTGGTACCGGCCGGGGATCAGCGCGATGAACACCACCGCGGCGAGGAATGTGCCGGTGTCGAGCGCGAACGGTGCGACGGCCGCGACGGTGAACAGCAGCGCGCCGACCGGTGATCCGACGAGCGTGTCGGTGACCAGGATGCCGGCCTGGAGACGACCGTTCGCGGCCGGCCGGTGTTCGGCCGGTACCAGGGCCGGGATCAGCGCGGACTCGGCCGCCCCGCCGATCGCCTCGCCGCAGGTGAGGAGGAACCCGAGCGCGGCGATCACCGGAATCGTCGCCGCACCGCCGGCCACCGCGAGGGTGAACGCGGCCATCAGCGCGGCGCGAGCCAGGTTGTTGAGCCAGATCACCCGGCGCCGGTCGTACCGGTCCACCAGTACCCCCGCCAGGAGCCCGAACAGCAGCCAGGGCGCCTGCTCGGCGGCGGTGATGAGCGAGACGGTACCGGGGTCGGTCGACTGCCGGACGGCCAGCAGCGGCAGAGCGATCCAGCGCACCCCGTCCCCGAGCGCCGAAGCGGTGGCCGCGAACCAGAGAAGCCGGAACCCTCCGCGAGCATCCATGAACCGGAGTCTGGTTCAGGTTAGCGTCTGAGTCAAGGCTCCCGTGCGACAATCAGCCGACAATGGAGACCAGGACCGCACCCCGGCAGCAGCGCAGCCGGGACAAGTACCAGCGGGTGCTCGCCGCAACCGCGCAGCTGCTCGAAGAGCTGCCCTACGAGGTGATCGGCACCAAGGTGATCGCCAGCCGCGCGGGGGTCTCGGTCGGCTCGCTGTACCGGTTCTTCGTCGACAAGCAGGCCATCATCGACGCCCTGGCCCAGCACTGGCTGGACCGCCTGGTCGAGGTGATGGACGAGCAGCTCGCGGACCCGCCGGACGACCCCGTGGAGCTGGTCGAGCGGCTGGTCGACGCGTACACCGAGTTCTGGCGTGCCGAGCCCGGCTTCCGCAAGGTGTGGTTCGGCACGATGTTCCGGCTGCTACCCGGCGCCGGCCACAGCAACGACGTCCAGCTCAACGACCGCCTGTACGCGGTCCTGACCGGCCACTACGGCCAGCCGCCCGACCCGGCCCTGCGGCACCGGCTGGGCGTGGTCGTCGACGTGACCGAGCACCTGCTCAACCTCGCGTTCAAGGACGATCCCGACGGCGACCCGGTGCTGCTGGCGGAGCTGAAGGTCCTGGTGACGCGGTACCTCGGCCTCAGGCCAGTTCCACCTCGAACACCTGGTCCAGTCCGCTGATCTGCAGGATGTGCGCGACGTGCGGGCGAAGGTTGGTCAGCCGGAGCCGGCAGCCGGCGGCGCTGCCGTACTTGTAGATCCGCACCAGCGCGGCCACCCCGAGCGAATCGCAGAACGTCACCCCGCCGAGGTCGAGGACCAGTAGCGACACGGACTGGTCGACCAGCCGCCGGGCCTGCTGGTACAGGCTCTCCGCCGTGAACATGTCGATCTCGCCGGTCACGGCGAGGGACGCCTCATCGGCCTCGCGGTTCGTCCGGAATGCCAATGGATGCCGATCCATACCCTGCACGATACGGTCACCAGTCCCGGGTCGGCGATACAGCGCCGTGGATGCGCCGGATCTTCGCGGCGTGCTCGTTGCGGCGCTGGGCCTCGCTGCGGCGCTGGACTTCGCTGAGATCCTGGACCAGGGCGTACAGGCCGACGAGGTCGCCGTGCTGGTCCCGTACCGGGGAGAAGACCGCACGGACCAGCCGCTCGCCACCGGAGACCCGCAACCGGACCGACATGTCCACCGGCTGGTGCCGCTCCAGCAGGCTGCGCAGTTCGGCCTCCAGTACCGGAAGGTCCTCGGGCACCACGTGCTCGGGAAGGTGTTCGAGCGTGATCGGCCCGCGCTGCCGGCTCCGGTCGAAGATCCGGTAGGTGCCCGGGGACCAGTACAGGCTGTCCGAGATCAGGTCCCATTCCAGGTACCCCAGGCCGCCCAGCTCCTCCATCCGGCCGACCCGGGCCAACTGGGTCTCCGCGTCGTGCACCCGCCACGACGCGAGTACCCCCTCGCCGAGCCGGACCGCCGAACGGCTGATCACCCGCTGTTCGGGCGCTCCGTCGACCAGGATGGTCTCCGGCTCGGCGGACCGCCGCCAGGTGCCGCCGCCCAGCGCCACCTGCCGGTACGCCTCGAAGACCCCGCTGGTGGCGAGATGCGGGCGCACGTCCAGCAGCCGCCGCCCGACCAGCTCGGCCGGTACCCGCTGTTCCGGTTCGCCGGACGCGGGGCTGGCGTAGTCGATGACGAAGTCGACGATGGTGCCGCTCTCGCGGACCGGGGCGAGCAGGAACGTCGCCACCGGCAACGCGTCCAGTACCCCCTGGAGCCAGTGCCCCGGTACCGCGGTGCCGTCACCGGACCGGCCCAGTTTGCGGAACTGTCGCCCGGCCAGCGCCGCGAGCGCGGTCAGGTACCGGCGTTCGGGATCCGGGTAGGCGTGCGGTTCATTCCATAGAATGACCAGCCCACCGAACGGCCGGCCGCCGTGGCGGAGCGGAAGGCTGGCGGCCGCCGCCCCCTCCCGCATGATCACGTAATCGTGCGGCTGCCGGCCGTCCAGCCAGATCGGGGCGTCGAGCGAGATCGCCTCCCGGACCGGGGCCTTGACCCGGGACGGGATGCGTTGCCAGTCGCTCGCGACCTGCGGCGGTATCCCCGCGCACGCAGCCATCCGCAGCGCACCGTCCGGCTCGGAGGTCCAGATCATCACGGCCTCGGCCTCCAGCCAGCCGGTACCCTCGCCGAGCAGCCGGTCGGCGAGTTCGGTGAGCGTACCGGCAGACTGGATCGCGGCGGCCGCGGTCTGCAGCCGGATCCGGGTCTCCGCCGGGAGCACCGGCAGGTCCAACGAGCCGGCCGGCTCCTCCTCCTCGGCCGGCCGCGCCGGTCCGCCGTGCAGGTATGTCAGCGGGTCGAACAGGCGGGCGTCGACCTGCGGCGGTTCGACCGGCTTCGGCTCCTCGGCGGTGGGTGCGGCCGCGCCGATGATCCGGGCCGCCACCTCGGCCACCCGCAGGTTCTCGTGCTGGGACAGTCGGGCCAGGTGCCCGAACGCCTCGTCCAGGCCACAGTTCAGAGCCGCCGAGAGGAACCCCTTCGCCTGCTCGATGACGGCGCGGCTACGCATGGCCCGGCGCAGGCCGTCGACCTCGGCCTCCAGCCGCTGTACCCGGGCGGCCCAGTCCAGCTCCGAGCGGTCGCCCGCCTTGTCGTCCACACAAAAACAATGGCACGCGCGGATGTGCCCCGCCCGTCATGGGATGTTGGCCGCTCGGCCCTGTAGTATTGTCCATTCGGAGGATGTCGACCTAGACTAACGGTCCGCATTGGTACGAGCTGGCAGGAAGGATCCGGTCCCTTCCGGTTGGCAAATGGCGGCCATGTGGTTCGGTGCGACCTCTCGTGTTTTGCAGCGACCGCCTGTTGTGGCACGATCGTTGGTAACCCCAGTCACTGTGTTAAGGCCGCCTACGCAAAACAGGAGCCCCCGATGAATCGAGGCAGACTGCGCCGGTACGCGCTGCGAGTCCTCGCGGCCGCGTCACTGGGAGTTGCCCTCATCGTTACCGCTGGTGGCATCGCGCACGCCGACACGCTCACCGGACCGGATTCCACCTACTCGGGCAAGGTTGTGGAGCAGCCGACCGAGCCCGGTGTGGCCGGACCGTCCGAGGTCGTATGGAACTGAGTCGGCGCTGACCTGTAGGAGTGATGTCCCGGATCGAGAGGACTCCGCGTCCCGAGAACGTAGCCTGGCTGATCACCGCGCCCTTGGCGGCCGTCGCGGTTGTACTCGTCGCTCCGACCATCAATGGGGAATCCGGCCCGCTGTTCTCCCCCCTACCTACCACCCTCCTGTTTCTCTGTGCGTTCCTGCTTGCTGAGTCGACGGACCTCGACCTCGAAATCCGGCGCCATGTCCTGAGCATCACGCTCACGGACATCCCGCTCGTCCTCGCGCTGTTCTACCTGTCGCCGCTGTCGCTGCTGATGGTCCGTTTCCTGGCGCTGCTGATGGTGCAGGCCAACCGCCGGGTGGTGCCGGTGAAGGCCGCGTTCAACATCGCGAGCATCGTCGCGGCCAACGCGCTGGCGGTACTGATCGCCTACTCCTTCCGACCCCTGGTCGACACCGCGCCCTCGACCTGGGCAGTGGTCTTCGCGGCCGTCGGCGCCTCGGTGCTGTCGACGCTCGTCGCGGTGGTGGGCGTCATCTCGCTGATCCAGGGCGGGATATCGGTCAAGCGGGTGCTGCGCACCGCCACGCCCAGCTTGGCCGTGTATGCGATCAACACGACGATCGGCCTGATCCTGCTGCTCGCGATCAAGCGGAGCCCCTGGGCGGCGGTGCTCATCGCGGGCATGGGCGTGGCACTGGTCGCGGTCTACCGCGCGTACTCGAAGTTCCTGCGCCAGCACAAGTCGCTCACCGAGATCTACGAGCTCACCCGGGCGATCACCGAGACCCGCAACAACGGAACCCTCGCCGACGTGTTACTGGGTCGGGTCCGGGAGCTGCTGCAGGCCGAGTGCGCCACGCTGTGGCTGCCGGCGCAGGCCCGCTACCCCGAGATGTTGCTGTCCGCCCGGGTCGACGACGCCGGCTTGATCGACATCTCGCTCACCCCGGACGACCTCCGTCGCCAGGCGGTCGAGACCGCGCGCACCGTGGCGGCCGGGCCGAAGCTCAACGACGACGACACGCGGGCCTCCTTGCGTGAGGCCGGGGTCAAGGACGCCATCGTGGTACCGATGCGATCCGGATCGGCAGTGATCGGCACCCTGGAGGTGGCCGGGCGGCTCGGCGACCGGCCGACGTTCCGCCATGACGACGTGCGGCTGCTGGAGACGGTGGCGGCGCACGCGGCGGTCGCGGTCGAGAACTCCCGGCTGGTCGACCGGCTCCGGTTCGATGCCCACCACGACGCGCTGACCGGGTTGCCGAACCGCCGCCGGATGCTGGCCGCCCTGGAGGAGGCGGTGAAGGTACGGGCGCCGGGCGAGGTCGTCGCGGTGATCCAGTTCGATGTTTCGGGGCTGCGGGACGTCAACGAGTCCCTCGGGCACGCCGCCGGCGACAAGCTGCTCGCCGAGGTGGCCCGCCGGCTGCGTACCCTCGCGCCACCGGCCGCGCTGGTCGCCCGGGTGGGCGGCGACGAGTTCGCGATGACGCTGCGGATGGCGGGCACCGAGGAGGCCGTCGCGCTGGCCACCGAGCTGCGCCGGGCGCTGCAGGATCCCATGGAGATCGGCTCGCTCACGCTGGACGTGGACACCGCGGTCGGGGTGGCGGTACATCCGGATCACGGATCGGAACCGGCCGCGCTGCTGCAGCGGGCCGACCTGGCCAACCAGGCGGCCAAGTCGATGTCCTCCGCCGTACAGACCTTCAACCTCGGCCTGGAGTCGCGCTCGGCGCGGCGCCTCGGGTTGGCCGGCGACCTGCGCCGGGCGCTGGAGAACGGCGAGGTGGGTGTCGCCTTCCAGCCGAAGGTGACGCTGACCAGCCGGCAGCTCGTCGGGGTGGAGTGCCTGGCTCGCTGGGAGCACAGCGCGCACGGTTCGGTGTCCCCGGAGGACTTCGTCGCGGTGGCCGAGCACACCGGCCAGCTCAGCCGGCTCACCGAGACGGTGCTCAGGGAGGGGCTGCGCCGCTGCCGGCAGTGGGCCGACGCCGGCCGGCCGCTCAACGTCGCGGTGAACCTGTCCTCCCGCACGCTGGTCGACCCGGACTTTCCGGGTCGGGTTGCCGAACTCCTGGACGAGTACGGCGTACCGCCGCAGCAGCTCACGCTGGAGATCAGCGAGGCCGGGGTGACCAGCGAGAACGAGCGGCCGATACCGAGCCTCCACCGGCTGCACGAGCTGGGGGTCCGGCTGGCCGTCGACGACTTCGGCACCGGGTCCTCGTCGCTGTCGCACCTGCGCCGCCTGCCGGTCGACGAAGTGAAGATCGACAAGACGTTCGTCCAGGGCATGGCAACCGACCCGGGGGACCTGGCGATCGCCCGGGCCATCGTGGACCTTTCCCGGCTCTTCGGCCTGGCCGTCGTGGCCGAGGGCGTGGAGAGCGAGCTGACCCTCACCCTGCTGGAGGAGATCGGCTGCGACATCGGGCAGGGCTTCCTCTTCAGCAGGCCGCTGTCGTACGACCGCCTTGAGGCCTGGTTCGCCGCGCAGACCGAACCCGAACCGACCTCGGTCGGCGGGGAGGTCCGGCGGCTGCGCGCGGTACCGTGAACGGGCCGGTTAACCCGGTTTCGCGATCGGTACAGTGGTTGTGTACTCTTACCCGGGTGCGTTTCCAGGCTGGGGAGACGCAAGCCCCCTTAGCTCAGTCGGCAGAGCGTCTCCATGGTAAGGAGAAGGTCTACGGTTCGATTCCGTAAGGGGGCTCCACGGCGGTGTAGCTCAGTTGGCAGAGCAAGCGGCTCATAATCGCTGTGTCGCCGGTTCAAG
>JBKPCQ010000145.1:0-7661 GCA_046727455.1 Actinomycetota bacterium
GTGTCGACCGTTGCGGTCATCGGTGCCGGGATCGCGGGGCTTTCGGCGGCGGCGGGCGTGGCCGGCCGGTTCGACTCGGTACTCCTCCTCGACCGGGACCAGCTTCCGGACGCCCCGGTACCCCGGCGCGGGGTACCGCAGCCGCCCCTGACATATCTTGTATACATCATGGATACCGCAGCCCCCTCCGCGGCCACCCGGGTCTACCAGCACCTCAAGCGCGCCATCCTGGAACAGATCCACGCCGAGGGCGCGCTGCTGTCCGAGGCGGAGATCGCGGCGAGCGTCGGGGTCTCCCGTACCCCCGTCCGGGAGGCGCTGCTCCGCCTTTCGACCGAGGGCCTGGTGGCGCTGTTCCCCAAGCGCGGCATCCTGGTCCGGCCGGTCTCGGCGGCCGAGATCGAGGACGTGATCGACGCCCGGCTGCTGGTCGAGGTACACGCGGCGGGGCGGGCGTGGGCCCGCCGGGGCGCCCTCGCGGGAGAGCTGGAGCCGCTGCTCGACGCGATGCGCGAGGCGCGCGAACGGCTCGACGTGCCGGCCCTGATGGCCGCCGACCGCGCGTTCCACGAGGCCGTCGTCGCCGGCGGCGGCAACGCCATCCTCACCGAGCTGTACCAGCGCCTGCGCGACCGGCAGATGCGCATCGGCATCGCGGCGATGCGTATCGAGCCGGACCGGATGGACCACGCGGTCGCCGACCACACGGAGCTGCTCGACGCGCTGCGCGGCGACGACCCGGCCCGCTGGACGGCACTCGTCGAGCGGCACGTCCGTACCGCCGCCGTGCGCCTGCGGCCCGCGCGATGATGAGCCGGAAGGCGCTGCTCGTCTGGGGCGTCGGCGTCTTCGTGTACGTCGTCGCGGTCTTCCACCGCACCTCCCTCGCCGTCGCCGGGGTGACCGCGGCGCACCGGTTCGGCATCGGCGCCGCGGTGCTCGGCCTGTTCTCGGTGGTCCAGCTCGCCATGTACGCCGGCATGCAGATCCCCGTCGGCCTCCTGCTGGACCGCTTCGGCTCGCGCCGGATGCTGATGACCGGGGCTGCGCTGATGGCCGCCGGACAGCTCGCCTTCGCGCTGGCGCCGGACGTGTGGGTCGCCATCGCGGCGCGGCTGCTCATCGGCGTCGGCGACGCGATGACGTTCATCAGCGTGCTGCGCCTGGTGGCGCAGTGGTTCCCGCCCCGGCGCAACCCGATCTTCGTCCAGCTCACCGGCGTGCTGGGGCAGCTCGGCTCGGTCGCTTCCGCGATCCCCGTCGTGGTCCTGCTCCGGGACGCGGGCTGGGCCGCGACCTACCTGGCCGCGGCCGCGCTCGGGCTGGCCGCCGTCGGGCTGGTCGCGCTGGCCGTCCGCGATCGTCTCCCGGGCGTACCGGCACCAGCGGTCCCCCGCACCCCGGCCCGCGTGACGGTCCGTGGCGCGTGGTCCGAGCCCGGTACCCGGCTCGGCCTGTGGACACATTTCCTCACCCAGTTCTCCGGCTTCACGTTCGGTCTGCTCTGGGGGTACCCCTTCCTGGTGGACGGGGAGGGGCTCGCCCCCGCCACCGCCGCGGTCCTGCTGTCGCTGCTCAACCTCGTCGTGCTCGTCGGCGGCCCGGTCGTCGGCCACCTGGTCGGCCGGCTCCCGTACCACCGCTCGGTCCTCGTCCTCGCGATCGCCGGCAGCACCGCCGCGGCCTGGACCACCGTGCTGCTGTGGCCCGGCCGGGCGCCGCTGTGGCTGCTCGTGGCCCTGGTCGTCGTGCTCGCCGTCAACGGGCCCGGCTCGATGATCGGCTTCGACTACGCCCGGACGTTCAACCCGGCCCGGCGGCTGGGCAGCGCCTCCGGGATCGTGAACATCGGCGGGTTCCTCGCGTCGATCCTGCTGATCCTCGGCATCGGCGCGGTCCTGGACCTGCTGACCCCGGCCGGGGCGGCGGGGCATCCGCTGTCGGCGTTCCGCTGGGCGTTCGCGCTGCAGTACGTGCTGTGGGCGGTCGGTGCGGTGCAGGTGGTGCGGTACCGCAACGCCACCCGGCGGCGGCTCGCCCCGGATGCGCTGGCCGCCCTGCGGCGCGGCGTGGTGCCGGTGCCCGCCGCCTAACGGCCGCGTTCGGGCAGCTCGCTCGGCCCGACGTGGCGGTCGAGCCAGTCCTGCAGCGGCCGTACCGCGTGCAGGAAGTCGACCAGCCGCTTCTTCGCCCCGGGGGTGCCCAGCCAGGCGGCCACCGGCCACTGCTTCCAGGCGATCAGGCCCTTCTGGCGCAGCAGGTCGACCCGCGGATGGTCTTTCGGGTACCCGCGCGGCACGCTCTTCAGGCTCTCGTGCGCGGAGATCTCGATGCCCTGCCGCTGGTATCCGGCGACCAGCTTCCCGAGGTCGGTGCCGGTGCCGTCGCCGGCCACCGCGCGCCGGTACCGGTCGAGCTGGTCGTTCGCCATGTGGTACATGCCGGCGCCGGCGCCCAGCCCGTGCGCGGTGAGCTGGAGGTAGCCGCCGTTCTCCAGGGTGGCCGCGATCGACGTCTTGTACGGCGACTTGTCCGCGCTGAACCGGACGTCGCGGTACGGCCGGAAGATCCGCCCAGGACCGTACTCCGGCTCCAGCTCTTCGAGCAGCGCCGCCATCGGCGCGTACACCATCTCGTCGTAGACCTGCTTGTGGTCCAGCCAGTACGTCTTGGAGTTGTCCGCCTCCAGGCCCTCGTAGAACTCCAGGGCCTCGGTCGGCCAGCCACGGAACGCCACGAGCCGCAGTCTACCCACGATTCTGTTCGGCGGATCTTCCCCTTGACCGGTCACCTGGATAAATCGTCGGATGTCGACATGCGTAGGGTCGCGATCGGCGCGGCGGCGGTGGTGCTCGGTGCCGGGCTGCTCGGCCTCGTCCCCGCCTGGGCCGCAGCAACCTTCAACGTCCGGGACTTCGGCGCCAGGGGCGACGGTCGGGCGGTCGACTCCCCCGCGATCAACAAGGCGATCGCGGCGGCGGCCGCGGCCGGCGGCGGTACCGTCGTCTTCCCGAACGGCACGTACCTGTCCCGCTCGATCCACCTGGCCAGTAACGTGACCCTGCGGCTGGCCGGCGGCGCGACGATCCGGGCGGCGTCGAGCGGGATGGACGCACCGGAGCCCAACTCCTTCTCGCAGTGGCAGGACTTCGGGCACAGCCATTTCCACAACGCGCTCATGTGGGGCGACGGCGTACACGACGTGGCCATCACCGGTACCGGCACCATCGACGGCGCCGGTCTGGTGACCGGCAACTCGGTACCCGGCGGGGTCGGCGACAAGGCACTGTCGCTGAAGCTGTGCGCCAACATCCACGTCGACGGGGTGACCTTCCGGCGCGGCGGACACTTCGCCGTGCTGTTCAACGGCTGCCACGACCTGACCTTCAGCAACGTGAAGATCCTGACCGGCGCCGACCGGGACGGCATCAACATCGTCAACAGCTGGAACGTCGACATCGGCGGCTCCCGCGTCGAGAGCGTCGACGACGCGATCGTGCTGAAGAGCGACTTCGCGCTCGGCCGGACGTTCCCGAGCCACCACATCCGCGTGCACGACTCGACGATCCGGTCCACGGCGAACAACGCGACCCAGTTCGGCTCGGAGACCTGCGGCGACTTCTCCGACGTGCGGTTCGACCACCTGACCATCACCGGCGCCGGCAAGGCCGGGATCGGTATCGTCTCGATGGACGGCTCGGTGATCGACGGGATCACCTACGCCGACATCACGATGAGCCGGACGGCGATCCCGATCTACCTCAAGATCGGCGACCGGCACTCCTGCCCGAACCACCCCGCGATCGGCCACATCCGCAACGTCAGCATCAGCAACGTGACCGGTACCAACGCGGTGTCGCCGGTCAGCGGCGCGCCGGAGTTCAGCCCGACGATCGCCGGCGCCTCGTCCGCCGCCAAGGTCGAGAACGTGACGCTGACCAACGTGAACCTGACCGTGCGCGGCGGCCACCCGGCCTCGGACGCGACGATCGTCCCGCCGGAGAACAACACCAAGCACGCGCCGAAGATCTACGGTACCCGGCCGGCGTACGGCTGGTGGCTGCGCCACGTCACCGGGATCACCTTCACCGGTTGCTCGGTGCGGTTCGACCGGGATGACGGGCGGCCGGCGTTCCTCACCGACGACGGCGCGGCGGTGCGGCTCGACGGGGTGACGGTGCAGCGCGGCGGCGCGAGCCCGTACGACATCGGCTTCCACCGGGTCACCGGGTCCACGGTGAGCAACACGAAGACCACGACCGGTGCGGCGCCGCGGATCCGGACCACCTGACTCCGTGGGAGGAGATCACGAGTTCCCGGCGGATCCCGAAGTGCCGCTGCGGGATCTCCCGGGAAACCGCGATCTCCTGCCAGCGCTCGGCGAGTTCGGGCTGGAGCCGGACGTCGGGACGGATCGGGTACCCGTTCGTCGGGATCTCGCGGCCGGGCCGGCGGGATGTCGTACGGTGGTCCGGTGACCGACCCCGCCGAGGCCCTCGACGACCGGTCCCGCTGGGTCGATCTCGACGGTCCGGTGCACTACCTGGACTTCGGCGGTCCGGCCGACGGGCCGCTCGTGGTGGCCGTGCACGGGCTGGGCGGCTCGGCGGTGAACTGGGCCGCCGTAGCGCCGCTGCTGACCGGCCGCTGCCGGGTACTGGCCCCGGACCTGGCCGGGCACGGCCTCACCCGCTCACTCGGCCGGGGTACCCGGGTCGCGGCGAACCGGGCCCTGCTGCACCGGTTCGTCGAGGCGGTGACGGACCACCCGGTGATCCTCATGGGCAACTCGATGGGCGGGATGATCTCGCTGCTGGAGGCCGGTACCGAGCCGGGCACGGTCGCCGGCCTGGTCCTCGTCGACCCGGCCCTGCCGATCGTGCCGGCCCGCCCCGACCCGACGGTCACCGCGCTGTTCGCCGCCTACGCCACCCCGGGAGTCGCCCGGCTGCTGATGAGGCGGCGCGCCCGCATGCCCCCCGAGGAGCTGGTCGCGGCCACGCTCGCGCTGTGCTGCGTGGACCCGGCCCGGGTACCCCCAGACGTGCTCGCCCAGCACGTCGCGGTAGCTCGCCAGCGGGCCGGGTTCGCCGGCATCGGCGGGGACTTCGTCACTGCGGCACGGTCGGTCGTCGCAACCGCGGGGTACCTGCGCGGCCTGCCGTACCGGCGCGGGATCCGGACCGTCCAGGCACCGGTCCTGCTGGTGCACGGCGAGCGGGACCGGCTGGTACCGGTGGCCGCCGCACGGGCCGTGGCCAGCGCCAATCCGGACTGGTCGCTGGTGGTTCTGCCGGACGCCGGCCACGTGCCGCAGCTCGAACTGCCGGCGGAGACCGCGCGGGCCGTTCTCGACTGGCTCGACAGCGACGGCCGGGACGCCGCCAAGTCCGCGACTGAGTGAACCTTCGGGTGAGCAGGAACGTAGTGTATGGCGCTACCGTAACGGGTATCACACATGCCCGACACTTGCTCGTAACAGCGGAGGTGGTGGCCGTGGCAGCCGGGAGACCGCGGATCGGCGTGGTCCTCGGCGCGGGCGGTGTCCTGGGCGCGGCCTGGACGGCGGGTGCGCTGGTCGCGCTGCAGCGCCGGCTACCGGTACCGCTGGGCGAGGTGGACCTCATCGTCGGCACGAGCGCGGGCAGCATCATGGCGGCCGCGCTACGCTGCGGCGTCGGGGTCGACGAGATCGTCGAGCATCAGCGGGGCGGGCGGTTACTCACCCTGCCCCACCTGAGCGAGCTGGACCGGGATGCCGGTCCGCTGCCGTCCCTGCCGCGGCTGCGCATCGGCTCCCCCCGGCTGCTGGCCCGCACCGCGCTGGCCCCGCACAGGGTGCGGCCGTGGGTGGCGGCCAGCGCGCTGGTGCTGCAGGGCCGCGGTCAGCTCCGGTCCCTGGGGGTACTCGTCGAGGCGATGCTCGCCCTCGACGGCCAGGGCGCCGGCTGGCCGAGGCAGGGCGAAACGTGGATCATGGCGGTGGACTACCACTCCGGGCGCCGGGTCGCGTTCGGCCGCGAGGGCGCGCGGGAGGCGCCGTTCGCCGACGCCGTGGTCGCGTCGTGCTCGATCCCCGGCTGGTACGAGCCCAAGGAGATCGACGGCCGGGAGTACGTCGACGGCGGCGTGTGCTCCAGCACCTCGCTGGACCTGCTGTCCCGCGCCGACCTCGACGAGGTCTACGTGCTTGCCCCCATGGCCAGTTTCGAGCTGGACAACCCGTGGCACCCGGCGCTGCGCCTGGAACGGGTCTTCCGGCGGATCATCACGATCGCGCTCACCCGCGAGATCCGCAAGGTGGAGGCGGCCGGCACCGCGGTCAGGGTACTCACGCCCGGCCCGGAGGACCTGGCCGTCCTGGGCGCCAACCTGATGAACCCGGCCCGGCGCGCCGCCGTCCTGGAGACGTCGCTGCGGACCAGCGCCGCCGCGCTCAGCGCTCCCGAGTGCCCGGCGAGCCCGACGCTGGCCGCGTGACCACCCGCTTCGCCGCCTTCTTCCGCGCCGCCTTGACCGGCACCTTGGCCGGTGCCGCCACGTACTCCAGCAGCTCGTCGACGCCCGCGCGGATGCCGGCGGTGAGCACGCCGACGTCCGGGATCGCGTCGAAGTCCGCGGTGACGCCGAAGTTGAGCTGGTCGAGGTAGGACAGGATGCCGATCGCGGTGCGGATGTTGCTGGCGATCGGGATGTACGGGTGGATCGCGGTCATCTGCCGCCCGAGCAGGTAGAGCGGGAACCGGGGTCCGGGTACGTTCGTCACGGCCGTCTGCATCACCGGCTGCGGGAACCGGAACACCGCCCGGGAGCCGAGGGCCAGCAGGGTCGGCGCGGCGAACCCGGCCAGCTCGGTCAGCGCCTGCGCGCCGATCGCCTGCCGGGTCTCCTTGAGGTCGTCCATCTGCTCGCGCAGCCGGACCAGCCGCTTGGCCGGGTCGGCCTCGCCCACCGGCAGGTTCACCAGCAGCGCGGACACCCGGTTGTTCAGCACGCCCTGCTCCTCGCGGGCGCGCACGGAGACCGGTACCAGGGAGCGCACGATCTGCCCGTCGAGCAGCTCGCCGCGCCCGGCGAGCAGGTCCCGGAACCCGCGGGTGACCGCGGCGAGGACGACGTCGTTGACCGTCCCGCCCAGGGCGGCGCGGATCACCTTGACCTCGGCGAGGCCGGCCTGGGTCCACTCCCAGCGCCGGTGCGGGCCGGTCGGCCCGTTCAGCGACCGGGCGGTCGAACCGCCCAGCCGGCGCGCGGTGCCCGGCAGACCCCGGCCGAAGTCCAGCAGCTTGGCCGGGCTCAGCATGGTGCGGGCCAGTTCCGGTACCCGGAAGACCTGGCCGAGCGGCGCGGCCACCATATCGCGCAGCCCGCCGGCGAGGAGTTCCAGCAGGGACGGCTCCGGCTCCGGCGACCAGGTGTCCGGTACCTGCGGGTGCTCGGCGTCAGGGGAGGTGTCGAGCAGCAGCGCCGCCAGGTCCCAGCCGGCCACGCCGTCGATCATGCAGTGGTGCACCTTGGAAATGACCGCCCAGCGGTCGCCTTCCAGGCCCTCGACGAGCCACAGCTCCCAGACCGGCTTGGCCATGTCCAGACGCTGGGCGAAGACCCGGCCGGCGAGGTTGCGCAGCTGCTCGTCGCCGCCGGGCTTCGGGACGGCGGTG
>JBKPCQ010000146.1:0-8414 GCA_046727455.1 Actinomycetota bacterium
TCCTTGAGCTTCAGGTCACGGTCGACCGAGGCAATACCCGGCACGCCACCGCGGATCCGGGGTGGGTGCACCAGTACGCCGGCTTCGGCGGCTGGCCGACCGGTTGGCAGCGCATCGACCTGCCCTATCTGTCACCTGACGTGCGCATTCTGCCAGCCCACCGCACACTCCGTCGCGGGAAGCGGGTATCCCCTCGGGCGGTCGCCTCGCACAGGACCGGAGACATGGGCGCGACCGCGCCGGAGTCACGGTGGACGGCGGCTCGGCGGACCCGGACGCGGTAGAGCGCACGCTCGACGCCGCGACCGAGGTGCTGCGGCTGCACATCCCGGACCGGGACACCTGGTGCCACGGCTGCTCGGCCGTGTGCGGCCGGCTGGTGTTCATCGAGCAGTGCCGCAGGTCCGATGGGCCGCTGCGGTACACGCCACGACGCACGCCCGGCGGGTTGATTCCACGTACGGACGCGAGAGACGTGAGCAGGGCTCACATCCCTCGTGACTTTTTGAACTGGGCGCGACTACGCACCGCTGCGACCCTGGCTTCTCCCCCGCCGTTCGGGAAGGAGGAGCGAGATGACGCTGGTGGGTCAGCCCGTGGCGGAAGCGGTCCGGCCCCGGCCCCTGCCGGCGCCCCGGTACCGGGACTGGCACGCGGCCGGTGAGCGCGCCGCGCTCGTCGCGGTCGACCTGGCCGTCGTCCTCGCACTGTCCTGTGTGGACGGTGTGTCCTGGTTACCCCTTCTCGCCACGGTACCGGCGTTCGCGGTCGCCGGCCTGTACCGGCCACGGCTGCGGTACTCCGCGCTCGATGACCTGCCGCGCCTGCTGCTCGGCGTCGGAATCGTCGCGCTGGCGACGGTACCGCCGCAGTGGTACTGGATCGTCGCCGCCGCCCTCGCGATCGGCCGGGCCACCGCCTACGCCGTCGTCGAGCGCTGCCGCCGCGCCGCCCCCGGGGCGCCCACGCTCGTCATCGGCTCGGGCGAGGTCGGCATCCGGCTGGCCGAGGCGCTGGGTGCCGACCGCGCGTACGGCCTCGCCCCGATCGGGCTGGTCGGTCCACCGCCGGTCCAGGATCCCGCGCTCCCGGCGCCGCTGCTCGGCCCGGTGGACGAGCTGGACCGGATCATCGACGGGTACCGGCCGCACCGCGTGATCGTGACGTTCTCCGGGGCACCGGACGCGGCGCTCGTCGGCACCCTGCGCCGGTGCCGGCAGCTCGGGATCGTGGTGTACATCGTGCCGCGCCTGTTCGAGCTGGGCCTCGGGCGGACCGGGATCGAGCTGCTGCACGGGGTACCGCTGGCGCGGATGCGACCCGAGCCGGCGCGGCGCTGGCCGGGCGCGGTCAAGCGGGCCATCGACGTCACCGGTGCCGCGCTCGGCCTGGTGCTGCTCTGGCCGGTGTTCGCCGCCTGCGCCCTCGCCGTGCGGTGGGAGTCGGGGCGCGCGGGCGTGCTCTTCCGCCAGGAGCGGATCGGCAAGGACGGCAGGCCGTTCCAGATCCTCAAGTTCCGCTCGCTGACCCCGTCGTCGGAGCGGGAGTCGCAGGAGCGCTGGAACATCCGCGACGACAACCGGGTCGGTCCGGTCGGCCGGGTGCTGCGCGGCACCTCGCTCGACGAGCTGCCCCAGCTCATCAACGTGCTGCGCGGGGACATGTCGCTGGTCGGGCCGCGACCCGAGCGGCCGTACTTCGTCGAGGAGTTCACCCGCATGTACGACGGCTACCCCGACCGGCACCGCGTCCCCGGCGGCATCACCGGCTGGGCGCAGATCCATGGCCTGCGCGGCGACACGTCGATCGAGGACCGGCTGCGGTTCGACAACTACTACGTCGAGAACTGGTCGCCCGCGCTGGATCTGAAGATCATCGCGCGGACGGCCGGCTCGATGCTGCGGACCCGGCGGCGGTAGCGATGACCGAGGTCGCGGTCTTCCGATGGCGCAGCGGCGTCACCAGCGTGCTCCGGCGGCCGAGCCTGGCCGTCGGGGCCGCCGTCCTGCTCGTCAACCTGCCCGGCGGGGATCCGTCGGCGCACGTCACGCCGGCCGACGTCGCCGCGGCCGGGTTCATCCTCCTGGTGGCGGTCGGGCTGGCCGGCGGCGGCCGGATCGCCACCCGGCACGCGTGGCTGCCGTACGCGGCGGCCGTCGCGTCGTTCGCCGTCGCCACCGTCACCGCCACGGATGTGGGGACGAGCGCGCGCGGCTTCGTCCGGTACGCCGAGCTGTTCGTGCTGGTTCCGGTCGCCGCCGCGCTCGCGATCCGGGACCGCCGTGACGTGTCCGTCGTGGCCGGCGCGATCGTCGCCACCACGGTGTTCCAGGGCACCGTCGGGGTGTACCAGTCGCTCACCGGGACCGGCGCGTCGTACGCCGGCCGGTACGTGCGGGCGGTCGGCACCTTCGGCGCCGACCAGGTCGAGGCGATGGGCGCGGTGGTCGGCTACGGCCTGCTCGTCACGCTGGCGCTGGGGCTCGCGCTGCGCGGTCGCGCCCGGGCCGCGCTGCTCGTCGTCGCGGCCCTGACGACGGTACCGCTGGCACTCTCGCTCAGCCGCGGCGCCTGGATCGCCACGGCGGTCTCGGTTCTCGTGATGCTCCTCGTGTTCAGCTGGCGGATCGCGGTCGCCGCGATCGGGGTGACCTCGCTACTGCTTGTCGTGCTGGCGATGGGAAGCGGCGGCGCGGCGTTCGGCGAGCGGGTGACGAGCATCGTCACGTCCGGCAGCGAGCCGGACCGCTCGGTCCGGGACCGGTACGCGCTGTGGAGCGCCGCGATCGGCATCTGGCGCGACCACCCGGTCCTCGGCGTCGGCTTGAAGGACTTCGTCGAGTACCGCGACCGCTACGCGCCCATGTCGCTGTCCGCCGGCAGCGACGTCGACGACCCCCGGGCCGGGTACCGGCGCGAGCCGCTGCTCTCCCCGCACAACCAGTACCTCCAGGTGCTCAGCGAGCAGGGCACGGTGGGGATCCTCGCGTTCGGCGGCCTGCTGGCCGCGCTGGGGTTCACCGCGCTGCGCCGCCGCCGGGGCGCCGCGCCCGACCGCTTCTTCGACCTGGTGGCCCCGGGCGTCCTCACCTGGACGCTGATCGACTTCATGTACGGCGACGTCGGGGCCGGCCCGACCGGCGTGCTGCTCGGGGTCCTCCTCGGACTCGTGGCCCGGCGGGGACTCATCGTTCCCGGGGAGGCGTCGTGACGACGCTCGCCCCGGCCCGGAGCACCTTGGCGCGCGCCGCCGTACTCACCATCGTCGTCACGCTGTGCGGGTCGCTGCTCGGCCTCGGGCGGGACCTGCTGCTGGCCCGGTTCTTCGGGGCGACCGGCACGACCGACGCGTTCCTGGTCTCCTGGACGGTGCCGGAAACCGCCTTCCCGCTGGTGGTCGAGGGCGCGCTGGCCTTCCTGCTGGTACCGCTGTTCAGCCGGGCCGGCACCGGTGCCCGCGACCTCGTCGCCGCCACCGCGCCGCGCATCCTGACCGTCCTGACGGTCGCCGCCGCGGCGGTGGCCGCCGGGGCACCGCTCCTCGTACGCCTCATCGCGCCCGGGCTCGCCGACCCGGCCCTCGCCGTCACCTGCACCCGGCTGACCGCCGTGACGGTGCTGACCTTCGGCCTCGCCGGGTACCTCAGCGCGGCGCTGCGCGCGCACCACGTGTTCGGCGCGCCGGCCACCATCCACCTCGCCTACAACACCGGCATCCTCGCGCTGGTACTGGTGCTGCACAACAGGTTCGGCATCGTCAGCGCCGCGGCCGGGGTCGCGCTCGGCAGCGTCTTCATGGTGCTCACCCAGGTGCCGAGCTTCCTGCGGCACGTCGGGCTGCCCCGCCGCCTGCGCCTGACCGGCTCGCCGGTGACGCTGGCCGCGTTCGCCCCGATCGCCGTGTACACGCTGGGCCGGCAGGCGCAGGTGTTCGTCGAGCGGTACGTGGGTTCGGGGCTGCCGCCGGGCACCATCTCGCACCTGAACTACGCGCAGAAGGTCGCCCAGTTGCCGATGCTCGTCGCGCTGCTGGTGTGCACGGTCACCTTCCCCACCCTGGCCCGTACCGTCGCGGCCGGGCAGGCCGAGCAGGCCCGGCTGCGACTGGCGAGTGACCTGCGTACGGTGACCGCGCTGATCCTGGTCGCCGCGGCCTACCTGCTCGCGTTCGCGCCGACGGTCGTCGGGATCCTGTTGCAGCACGGCCGGTTCAGCCCGTCGGACACGGCGGCCACCGCGTCGATCGTGCGGGTGTACGCGCTCGGGCTGCTCGGGCAGGCGCTCGTCGGCGTGCTGTGCCGGCCGTTCTTCACCGGCGACCGGCCGGGCTGGTACCCCGCGCTCGCCATGGCCGCCGGGCTGGCGCTCACGACGGTGGTCGCCGTGGCCGGGGCGCCGGCCTTCGGGGTCACCGCGATCGCCGCCGGCAACGCGATCGGGATCAGCGCGACGGCGGTCCTCCTGCTCGCCGGCCTGGGCCGGCAAAGCGTAGCGGTGTCGCTGCCCGCGATCGGCGGTGCGACCGCGCGGCTCGCGGCGTGCGCCGCCGTGGCGGCGGTCGCCGGCTGGCTCACCGGTGCGGTCCTGTCGGGCACACCGTCCATTGTGGAGGGTACCGTCGGCGGCGTCGTCGTCCTCGCGGTGTTCGCGGCCGGGGCCCGTCATGTCCGCTGAATTCGTGCTCATGTACCACTCGGTCGAGCCGCACCGCTGGGACCCGTACCGGGTGACCGTCCGACCGGAGCGGTTCGAGGCGCAGCTACGCTGGCTGCGCCGCCGGGGCCTGCGCGGGACGTCGATGCGCGAGCTGCTGCGGGCCGGCGACCCGCGCGGTCTGGTCGGCCTCACCTTCGACGACGGGTACGCCGACTTCGTCACGCACGCCCTGCCGATCCTGGCCCGGTACGGCTTCTCCGCCACCGTGTTCGTCATCGCCGGTGCTCTCGGCGGGACGAACACCTGGGACGAGCCGGGGCCACGCAAGCGGCTGATGACGGCCGGGGAGGTACGGCACGCGGCGGCCGGGGGCATCGAGATCGGCTCACACGGCCTGACCCACCAGCGGCTGACCGGGGTCGACGACGGCGCTCTCGCCGGGGAGGTACGGCGGAGCCGGGCGATCCTGCGCGAGCTGACCGGGCAGGACGTGGACGGCTTCTGCTACCCGTACGGCGCGGCCGGTCCGCGCGAGGCCGCCGCGGTACGCGCGGCCGGATACGGCTACGGCTGCGCGGTCCGGCCACCGGTCGCGGCGGACCGGTTCACCCTGCCGCGCACGTTCGTCGGCGACCGCGACACCGCGCCCCGGCTGCTCGCCAAGTGGTTCCGGCACAAGGTGGTGGCCCGGTGAGAGTGCTGCACGTCATCACCGGGCTCGGCGTCGGCGGCGCCGAGCACCAGCTCCGGCTGCTGCTGAGGCGGCTGCCGCACGAGTGCGAGGTGGTCACGCTGACCAACCCCGGGCCGGTGGCCGACGCGATCCGCGCGGACGGTACCCCCGTGCACGTGCTGGGGATGCGCGGCAACCGCGACCTCGGGGCGGTACCCCGGCTGGCCCGGCTCATCCGGGCGGGCCGCTTCGACGTGGTGCACACCCACCTGTACCGGGCCTGCGTCTACGGGCGGATCGCGGCGCGCCTGGCGGGGGTACCGCGCGTCGTGGCCACCGAGCACTCCCTCGGCGACGGGCTCATCGAGGGCCGGCCGACCACCCGCGCGGTGCGCGCGCTCTACCTGGCGACCGAGCGGCTGGGCCGGACCACGATCGCGGTCTCCGGCGCGGTGGCGCGACGGCTGCGGGCGTGGGGCGTGCCGGGCGAGCGGATCCGGGTGGTACCCAACGGGATCGACGCGGCGGAGCTGCGGTACGACTCGGCGCTGCGGGTGGCGGCGCGGGAACGGCTGGGCATCTCGCCGTCCGCCCGGGTCGTCGGCACGATCGGCCGGCTGGTCCCGACCAAGCGCGTCGACCGGCTCGTCCGCGCGATGACGGCGGTACCGGACGCCACGCTGCTCGTGGTCGGCGACGGGCCGGAGCGGGACGCGCTGCGCGCGCTCGCCCGCGGTCTCGGCCTCGACGGGCGGGTGGTGTTCGCGGGCGCGACGCCGTACCCGCGCGAGATGCTGTGCGCGATGGACGTGTTCGCGTCGCCGTCCACCCAGGAGACGTTCGGCATGGCCGTCCTCGAAGCGCTGGCCGCCGGGCTGCCCGCGGTCTACGTGACCTGCCCACCGCTTCAGGAGCTGCCGCCCGGGGCGGCACCGCACGCGTACCGGACACGGTCCCTTGTGGACGGACTGCGCACGGCACTTGGCCGGGTCGACGGTACCCGGCTGCCGGTGCCCGCCGCCGTCGGCCACTACGACATCGCCCGGCTCGCCGACGCCGTCGGCCGGGTGTACGAGCACGCTGCGATCGAGAGTGAAGGATCATGAATCTCCGCCACCTGGTGCGCCGCTTCGGCCCGCTGGTGCTCCTGACCCTCCTGGGTGCCATCGCGGGCGGGGCCTACGGCGCGCTGAAGACGCCCACCTACGTCGCCCAGGCGTACGTCGTCGTCACCGGCCCGGCGGGCGAGTCCGGCGCCGCGCTGAACTTCGCCCAGGCGTACGGCCGGATCGTCACCACCGGCCCGGTCGCCGACAAGGCCACCGCCGTGCTCGGGTCGAGCGCCGACCTCAAGCAGGTCACCACCTCCACCTCGCCGGACACGCCGGTCGTCCAGATCACCGCGACCGGTACCACCGCGAAGCACACCGCCGACGTGGCGAACGCGGTGGCCCAGGCGCTCGTCGACGTCGGCAACGCGCGCAAGGACCAGACCCGGGTCACCCTGTCGATCCTGGCGGCCGCGTCGGTACCGGCCGCGCCGTCCTCGCCCAAGCCGCCGCTGGAGCTGGCGGTTGGCGCGGCGGCCGGGCTGCTTCTCGGCGGCCTGTCCGTGCTCGCCGGAGTCGGCAGGTCGCCCGCGGCGGTGCCGGCACCGGTGACGCAGCGGGTGCCGTACCCGCCGGTCGTCGCCGCGCCCGCCACCCGGGCCATCACCTCGTACTACAGCGAGAGCCACTCCGGCGAGAAGATCGTCGGCCGGGCCGTCGTCCTTCCCCGGGAGGTCCGGTGAACGCGTGGTCGGTGGAGACGTCCGGGTGCCTCGCCGCGCTGCGCGAGGAGTGGGACGACCTGTTCGCCCGCTGCCGCACCGCCACGCCGTTCCAGTCGCACGCCTGGCTCGACGCCTGGTGGCGCGGCTACGGGGTACCGGGCCGGCTGCGCGTGGTGCTGGTCCGCCACGAGGGGCGGCTGGTCGGCGCGGCGGCGTTCGTCCGCGAGCGGCGCGGGCTCTGCACCGTGCTCACCCCGCTCGGCGGTGCGCTGTCCGACTTCACCGACGTGCTGCTCGACGACGCGGTGGCCGAGCCGGCCGCCCGGCTCCTGGCGGCCGAGCTGTTCCGGTCGCGGGACTGGGACCTGCTCGACTTCCCGGAGACGCGCGACGACGCGGCCGCCCACCGGGTGCTGCTGCCCGGCTGGCCGGGCCGGCACTGGCGGGTACCGGCGTCGGTCTGCCTGGAGCTGAAGGCCACCCCGGCCGAGGACCTGGTCCGCGACCTGCCCGGCCACGCGCGCAAGACGGTACGGCGGCGGCTCAACCAGATCGCGCGGCTGGACCTGGAGACCCGGGCGGTACCGGCCGGGGAGACCGGACGCGCCGTCGCCGATCTGCTGCGCCTGCACGCCGCCCAGTGGGAGGGGCGCGGCGGCAACCCCGAGCACCAGCGGCCCCGGTTCGTCCGGCACCTCACCCACGCGGTGCGCGGCATGGTCGACGCCGGCCAGGCCGCCGTGCTGGAGTACCGGATCGGCGGGCACCTCGTCGCGTCGAACCTCGTCGTCATCGGGCCGGATCTCGCCGGCGGGTACCTCTACGGCGCCGAGCCGTCCCTGCGCGACCGGATCGACCTCGCGACGCTGCTGGTGACCAGCACGATCGACCTGGCGCACGAGCGGGGCTGCGCGACGATGAGCATGCTGCGCGGCGCCGAGTCGTACAAGCAGCGGTGGCGGCCCCGGGAGGCGGCCAACCAGCGGATCCTGCTCGCCCGGGGCGGCAGCCTCCCCGCCTGCGCCTACGTCGCCGGGGTGCTGGCCCGCCGCCGCGCCGTCCGGACCGTGAAGGCGCGCCTGCCGTGGCTGCGTACCGTCCACGGGTGGTTGCGGCGATGAGCGCGCTCCGGGTGCTGCACGTCGCGCAGCCCACCGACGGCGGGGTGGCCGGATACGTCGTCGCGGCCTGCCGGGACCAGGCGGCGCGCGGGTGGGACGTCGCCGTCGCCTGCCCGCCGGGCGGGCGGCTCGCCGCGGACCTGGCGAACGTCGGGGTGCCGTGGCTGGCCTGGCCGGCCCGGCGCGGGCC
>JBKPCQ010000147.1:0-6223 GCA_046727455.1 Actinomycetota bacterium
GTCCAAGCGACTCGACCATACCGTGGATCGAGCCCGGCGCGAAAGGTTCACGCCGAGCTTGCGAGGAATTGTCCGGACCTACCACCGCACCAACGGCGGTCAGGCGGGCATGAGCAGGCCCTCCCGCTGCACCACCTCGACCGACAGCGTCTTGTACCCGACGTCGTCGAACAGCACCACCATGCGGTCCTCCTCGTAGCGCAGCACCGTACCCTGGCCCCACGTGGCGTGCCGGACCGTGCTGTGCACCGGGAACGGGCCGTCCGTCCGGGCCACCTCGGCCGTTCCCGCGGCGCACCGGTCGCAGTGCCCGCACGGGTGGTCCAGGTGCTCGCCGAAGCAGGCCAGCAGCGCCTGGCCGCGGCAGCCGGCGGTCTCCGCGACGTTGCGCATCATCTCGATCCGGGAGCCCTGCAGCCGCTGGTGGCGCTGCGCCTCGGCGAGCGCGAGGCTGGCCGCCCGGGACGGCTCGGGCGCGTACCGGGGCGAGGCCCAGTGTCCACGGTGGACGGTTTCCGCCGCGCCCACGTGTTCCAGCAGGGACAGCAGCTGCGGCAGCTTGCGTGCGCCGAGGCCGGTGCGCTTCGTCAGGGCGGTCCGGCTCACCGGTCCCTCGCGCAGCGTCGCGGCGAGCGCGGTCAGCTCGGCGACGTCCGGCGCTCCCCCGGCGAAGTACCGCTGCAGCGCGACATCCTCGGGCCGGTACAGGAGGATCACCTGGGCCGGCTGGCCGTCCCGTCCGGCCCGGCCGATCTCCTGCAGGTAGCTGTCCGGCGAGTCGGGCAGCGCGACGTGGATGACCCACCGGATGTCCGGCTTGTCGATGCCCATGCCGAAGGCTGAGGTGGCCACCATGACCGGTACCCGGTCGGCGAGGAACTCCTGGTGCAGCCGGGTGCGTTCGCCGGCCGCCATCCCGCCGTGGTACGCCCGGGCGGCGTACCCGGCCGCGGCCAGCCGCCCGGCCAGCTCCTCGGCGCCCCGGCGGGTCGGGGTGTACACGATGCCCTGCCCGGTCACCCGCGCCAGGCAGGCCAGCAGCCGCTGCCAGCGCAGCTCCTCGGTCGGGCAGTGCACGGCGGTGAGGAACAGGTTGAGCCGGTCCAGGTTGCCCAGGACCAGCCGGGGGTCGCGCAGCCCGAGCCGCTCGACGATGTCCTCCCGTACCGGCGGCGAGGCGGTCGCGGTCAGCGCGACGACCGGCGGCCGGCCCAGCTCCCGGATGAGGTGGCCGAGCTGGAGGTAGTCGGGCCGGAAGTCGTGCCCCCACGCGGAGATGCAGTGCGCCTCGTCGACGGCGACCAGCGCGGGACGCAGCTCCCGTACCTCCGCCAGGCGGTCCGGCTGGACGAGCTGCTCCGGAGTGATGAACAGGAACCGCGCGGCGCCGTCCCGGACCGCCTCCAGAGCCGCGCGCTGCTGGCCCGCGGTCTCGGCCGAGCTGACCCGCACCGCGCCGAGGCCGCGCCCGTTCAGGCCGGTCCGCTGGTCGTGCTGCAGGGCCAGCAGCGGGGACACCACGACGGTCGGCCCGGCGAGCAGCGTCGCCGGTACCTGGTAGATGGCCGACTTGCCGGCTCCGGTGGGCAGGATCACCAGCGCGTCGCGGCCGCGCAGCACCGCCCGCATCGCGGCGAGCTGGCCGGTGCGCAGCGAGTGCCAGCCGAAGTGGCGGCGGGCGGCCCGGCGCAGCCGCACCGAGTTCGGCCGCAGGCTCAGGCTCACCATGGAGCGTTGCGGGGAAGGAGCATGCCGGCACCCTACGGGGTACCGGCAACCTACCGCAGGCGTGGGCGCACGCGGCAGAATCGGCGGCATGCAGATCGGCCTCCAGATCCCGGACTTCACCAACCCGGCCGGGCCCGGCCAGCTCGCCGCGGACCTCGCGCGCATCGCGCGGACCGCCGACGAGGCCGGCTTCCGGTACCTGGCCGTAATGGACCACTTCTTCCAGATCGGCGTCATCGGCCCGCCGGAGCGGGAGATGCTCGAGGCGTACACGACGCTGGGCTTCCTCGCCGCGCACACGACGCGCACCGAGCTGCTCACCGTGATGACCGGGGTCGTCTACCGGTACCCGGGCCTGCTCGCCAAGATCGTCACGACCCTGGACGTGCTCTCCGCCGGGCGGGCCTGGCTGGGCATCGGCGCGGCCTGGAACGAGGAGGAGTCGCGCGGGCTGGGGGTACCGTTCCCGCCGGTCGCGGAGCGCTTCGAGCGGCTGGCCGAGGCGCTGCGGATCTACCAGCAGATGGGACGCGGCGACGAGACGCCGTTCGAGGGCCGGCACTACCACCTGGAGCGCCCGCTGAACTCGCCCCGGCCGCTGCGCAGCCCGTACCCACCGATCATGATCGGCGGCGGCGGTGAGCGGAAGACGCTGCGACTGGTCGCGAAGTACGCCGACGCCTGCAACCTGTTCGTCACCCCGGACCTGGAGCGCAAGCTGGACGTCCTGCGCGGGCACTGCGAGCGGGAGGGGCGCGACTACGACGAGATCCTCAAGACCGTCCTGTACATCCCGGACGTGGGCGCCAAGGGCGAGCGGGTCGACGCGGTCCTGGCCGACCTGCGCCGCCTGGCCGACCTCGGCATCGGCGCGACGATCGGCGCCGTACCGGACGTGTACGAGATCACGCCGCTGGAGATCATCGGGCGGGAGGTGATTCCCGCGGTCGCGTCGTGGTGAGGCCCGGCCTGATGGTGACCAGCACCAGCACGGCGAGCATCACGGCCGCGAGAAGGTACGGCCAGTTCTCCTCGTGCGGGCTCGCGAACAGCCGGCCGACGAGCGGCAGTGACTGGCCCGGCATGGGGTACTCGCCGACGTTGAAGAACCCGGCGAGCCCGCCGATGACCAGGCCGACCACCATGAGCGCCGTGGTGGCGGCGCGCGTCCCCCGCAGGCCGCGCAGGAGCAGCACGCCGAGGGCGCCGTACGCCAGCGTGACGAGGGTGTAGCTGACCAGCGAGAGCCAGACCAGGAACCAGCCGGTACGCGGCGAGCCGGCGACGGCGGGGTGGCCGAACCAGGCGACGAGGACGGCGTCCGGCTCGCTGTCCAGCCACCACTGCTCGTATCCGTACAGGCCGGCGCGGTGGACACCCCGGATGTCCAGCACCAGGCCCGGGATGCGGAGCGCCGCACGCAGCCAGAGGCCGACCGCGGCCAGAACGAGGAGCCGCGGCGTCATACCCGTACCGTCCGCCCTTCGGCCGCGGCGGTCTCGGCGGCCGCGAGGACCGCGACGGCGTCCCGCCCGGCGTGCACGTCCAGCGGGTCGCGGGTGACGCCGGCCGCGACGTTGGCGGCCAGCCGGGTCACCGCCGCCCGGAAGGCGCCGACCAGGTGCGTGGTCAGCCCCGGCAGGGTACGCGGGCCGGCCGGGCCGTACAGCACGGTCTCCCAGGTCTCCGCCCGGGGTGCCTGGTGGATGCTCAGGTGGGCCGTGCTCACCGCGCCGCCGGCGTGGCGCAGCAGGAGATGGTACGTACGGGCCGGCGCGGCCATCGCGGCGACCTCGACGACCGGTCCGAGCACCGGCACGATCGAGGCCAGCGCGTGCGGGCCGAGGTCCCACAGCCCGCCCTTCTCCTCCCGCCAGGGCGAGTTCGCGTACGGGCTGCCGGGCACGAAGTTGGCGCCGTAGAGGGTGGTCCGCGAGCCGTACCAGCCGCCGGTCGCCACCGCCTCGTCGAGGACGTCGGCGAACTCGGGCCGGTACCGGTTGGTCGTGAAGACCAGCGCGGACACCCGGCTGCCGTCGACCGCCGCGACCAGCGCGTCGGCCGCCGCCACGGTCAGCGCGACCGGCTTGTCCAGCAGCAGGTGCCGGCCGGCCCGCGCGGCCCGCAGCGCCAGCTCGGCCTGGACGTCGGGCGGCAGCGCGGCGCTGAGCGCGTCCACGTCGGCGATCAGCGCGTCCGGATCGGGGTAGGCGGTGACGCCGTACCGGTCGGCCAGTGCCCGCGCCCTGGCGGGGTTACGGCCCCAGACCCCCACGAACTCGGCGTCCGGGTGCCCGCGCAGGCCGGCCGCGTGCGTCTCGGCGGCCCAGTATCCGGTGCCCAGCAGTCCGAACCTCAGCACCGGCCGATGATGTCACAACGGCCGGGTACCGTGACGGCGTGGCACGGATCAGCCCGGCGGTCCGGGCGAGGCTGGTCGATCTGGGCATCACGGTGGCGGTCGCCGTGGTGATCCAGATCCAGATCGCGGTTGCCGCCGAGCCGGGCTCGCGCCCAGCCGGCGTGGTCGGCCACCTGCTCGGCGTCGGCATGGCCCTGCCCTTGCTGGTCCGCCGCCGCTGGCCGGCCGGAGCCTGCTGGGCGAGCGCGCTGGTGCTGCTCGTCTACTACGCGGCCGGCTTCCCCGGGTTTCCGCCGACCGTCGTGCTGATCGTCCTGCTCTATTTCGCGGTCGAGGCCGGCCGGCTCAAGCAGGTCATCGCGCAGCCGATCTTCTTCGTCAGCGCGGGGGTCGTTGTCGGGTTCCGGCACGGCACCCCGGTGCTCGACGAGATCAACGGCCTGCTGCCGCACGTCGCGCTCATCACCGTCGCGATCCTGCTCGCGCTGCTGGTTCGCGGACGGCGCGCGCTGACGGCGGAGACCCGGGAGCGGCTGCGGCTGGCCGCCGACGAGCGCGACCGGGAGGCCGCCCGCCGGGTGGCCGAGGAACGGCTGCGCATCGCCCGGGAGCTGCACGACACGGTCGCCCACGCGATCGCCACCATCACCCTGCAGTCGGGCACCGCGCTGCACGTCCTTTCCGACCGGCCGGACCAGGCGCGCGCGGCGCTGCGGGCGATCCGGTCCACCGGCCGGGCCGCGCTGTCGGAGCTGCGTGCCACGGTGGGCGTCCTGCGCGAGGAGAACGAGGGCGCCGCGCCCACCGACCACACCGCCGGGCTGGACCGGTTGCCGGCGCTGCTCACGGCGGTACGCGCGGCGGGGCTCGCGGTCGACGTGCGCACCGACGGCAGCCCGGCACCGTTACCGTCCACAGTGGACCATGCCGGATACCGGATCCTCCAGGAGGCGCTGACCAACGTCCTGCGCCATGCCGGTGCCGACGCGACCGCGACCGTCCACATCGGATACCGGCCCGACGAGCTGTGCCTGGAGGTGGTCGACACGGGCACCGGTGGGACGGGAGCCGACGGCACCGGGCACGGGCTGGCCGGGATGCGGGAGCGGGCGGTCGCGCTGGGCGGCACGGTGCTGGCCGGGCCGCGCGCGCAGGGTGGCTTCGCGGTACGGGCCCGGCTGCCGGTGGCGCCGGCATGATCCGGGTACTGCTCGCCGACGACCAGGCGCTCGTGCGGGCCGGGCTGCGCGTGCTGCTCGACTCGGCCGGCGACATCGAGGTGGTCGGTGAGGCGGCCAACGGCGGCGAGGCCGTCGCGCTGGCCCGGGAGCTGCGCCCGGACGTGGCGCTGATGGACATCCGGATGCCCGAGGTCGACGGGGTCACCGCGACCCGGCGCTGCGCGGGGTACGGATCCTGGTCTTGACGACGTACGCCGAAGAGGAGAACGTGTTCGCCGCGCTCCGCTCCGGCGCGAGCGGGTTCCTCGTCAAGGACACCGAGCCCGCCGACCTGCTGCAGGCGGTGCGGGTGACCGCGCGCGGCGACGCGCTCCTGTCCCCGAGCGTCACCCGGGCGGTCATCGCGAAGTACACCGCGGCGGCCGGGCGGCCGGCCGAGCCGGCCCCGCCGAGCCCGCTTCTCGGCCTGCTCACCGAGCGGGAGCGCGAGGTGGTCCGGCTGGTCGCGGCGGGCCTGTCCAACGCCGAGATCGCCGAGAAGCTGGTGGTCAGCCCGCTGACGGCGAAGACCCACGTGAGCCGGGCGATGGCGAAGGTCGACGCGCGCGACCGCGCCCAGCTCGTCGTGTTCGCCTACGAGACCGGCCTGGTCGAGCCGCGCCGGCTACTCCGCGGGGAGTAGCCGGCGGGAGTAGCCGGCGGCGCCGAATGTCTTCCGGCGTCGGACGATCGAGGGCCGGTTCGCCGGAAGCATCAGGGGCATGACCCGTACCCGTTTCCTCGGCCGGCTCGCCGGCTTCTGCTACCGCCGCCGCTGGCTGGTCGCCCTCGCGTGGCTGGCCGTCGCGGCGGGCCTGCTCGCGCTCGGGATCACCCGGGGCGCGCCGAGCAGCAACGACTTCAGCGGTGGGAACAGCGACAGCGCCCGCGCCGGTACCCTGCTCTCCGCGCA
>JBKPCQ010000148.1:0-6424 GCA_046727455.1 Actinomycetota bacterium
TCAGCCTCCCACGGGACACCCCACCCGCTGTCACGGCCGCGATCATGTGGGCGTTCGCCCAGCTCGGCACCCCCTACTCCTTCGGCGGCGACTGCACCGCGGCGCACTCTGGCGACCCCGCCCACCAGTGCGACTGCTCAACCCTGGTTATCTTGAGCCCGACGATCTTGCGGGGCTGTGACCTGCTAGTTTGCGTCGAGGACGGTGTCGTCGACGCGGTCGTGGTGGGAGTGTTCGCCGACCAGCGGTCGAGCGGATCGTCACCAAGACGTGATGCGGTTCGATTCGGCGTGACTGGACGGGGTCGGGGAGACGCGCTCGCCCCGGGAGCGACGCGATGACCACAAAGGCGTTGTGTGGCATCGTCGCCGCGGTCCTCGGCATCGTGCTCACGTGTGCGATAGGCGGTGCGGTCGTTGTGGGCGGTGCGGCTGCCGCGTGCACGATGACCGCGCCGGTTGAGGCGGACCCGCTCGCCACGCCGTCTGGCGGGTGGATGCCGGTCGACGGGTTCGACTCCGAGCAGGTCGGCAACGTCGCCATCATCGTGTCGGTGGGCGGCCAGTTGGGTGTCCCGGTCCGGGGCTGGATCATCGCGGTGGCCACCGCGTTGCAGGAGTCCGGGCTGCGCAACCTGCCCGGCGGGGGCCAGGACTCGATTGGCCTGTTCCAGCAGCGTCCCAGCCAGGGATGGGGCACACCGCAACAACTGCGCGACCCGGTCTACGCCTCGACGAGGTTCTACCAGAAGCTGCTGACCGTCCCCGGGTGGCAGGCGATGCCGCTGACCGACGCGGCGCAGGCGGTGCAGCACAGCGCCTACCCCGATGCGTATGCCAAGCAGGAACAGCCGGCCACCGTACTGGTCGCGACGATTGCCGGTTCCGGGAATTGGCAAGCAATTCCGGGAGATCTTGAGCAGTGTTCGGCCACTTGTCCGGGGATCGCGAGCAGCGGTGGACAGTCCAGTCCCGATCCGGGCTGCGCGCAGGGTGCCGTGGTGCTGGCGCGGGCGGCGACGTGGCTGACCGCATGGAACGGCGGACCGGTGCCGTACCTGTCCAGCAACGACCCGACCACCTTGTTGGACGGCTACCGGCGTGACTGTTCCGGCTACGCCTCGATGGCGCTCGGGTTGCCTGGCCCGGGACTGGACACCGCCGGGTTGGCCGCACGGTCCACACCGATCCAGAAGACCGATCTGCGCCCGGGCGACCTGCTGATCAACGTCGCTGCAGGCGCCGCCGGGCATGTCGTCATCTTCGACCGGTGGACCGACGCGACGATGAGCAGTTATCTCGGATACGAGCAGGCCGGAGACGGCGGAACCCACCATCGCGTGATTCCGTACCCGTACTTCGCCGGATCCCCACAGCCCAGCCCCTATCGGTTCGGGAATTATCGACTATTGCAACGGACGGTGCGTATGCGGCCGCACAGCCCGCTCCGTGAATGGTTTCTTCGAGTGGTCGCCCGACGGCGCCGGTCGAGCGGAGTCCGCAGGTCCTGTGATGGGATACGCCGCATGGTCGAATCGCAGGCACCGGTGTTGGAGATGTTGTGGGAGGCGTACGACCCTCGCCATGCGCTCGACGAACGGTTCGGCTTCAGCGATGAAGAGTCGGCCGGCCGCTGGGTCGCCGCGATGCTGGACGAGCACTGGGGCGTTCGCATCGACTCCTGCGAGCGGATCGTCATGAGCGGGGGCAACGCGCTAGCGTGGGTCGGCACGCCGTCTGGCCGGCTGCTCGCGAAGTGGTCGGTAGTGCCCGAGCGTTTCCCGCGTTTGGCGGAGACGGCACGTCTAACGAGTTGGCTCCACGGCCGGGGGCTGCCGGTTTCGCCGCAGGTTCCCGCGCGAGACGGCCGTCTTCAAGTTGAGGCCGACCGTGTCTCGATAGGCCTGCAGCGCGAGATCGAGGGCGACCTCCTCGACACCGCCGATCTCAACCAGGTGCGGGCGGCCGGAGCCACACTCGCCCAGTTGCAGGACGCGCTGGCCGCCTACCCGGACGCCGATCAGATTCCCGCGCTCGCCTATACGACCAAGCCGTTGACGGCCCGGGTTACCGACTGGCTCGACTCCCGCGCCGACCATCTGCCGGTGGCAGCTCGCGACACGCTGCGCGGGCTGGTCGCCAGCGCGCCACCCGACCGACTTGGGCGCCAGCTTGTCCATTTCGATTTCCGCTCCGCCAACATCTTGTGTGCCCGCGGCGAGGTCGCCGCGATCCTCGACTTCGAGGAGGCCCAGCAGGACCATCGACTCGTCGAGCTCGCTCGCGCGGCGGTCCTGCTCGGCACCCGCTATCACAACTGGGGGCCGGTGCCGGCCGAGGTTCGCGCAGAATTCCTTAACGGCTACCAGTCCGAGCGCCCGCTGACCCCAGCCGAGGCAGGCTGGTTGAACATCCTCGTACTCTGGCAGGCCATGGCGATGGTCCCACCCGGCGACGACCCGACCGGGTGGGCCCCGTCGGCGCTGAGCCAGCTGACACGACCCTAGAAGTCGAGAGCCGCGGCAACCCGCTGCCACACCGCCCGCCCCTTCAGCCAGCGGCAGTCCATCGATGAGGCTCATCGTGCCGTCGAACAATGAGACCGGGGCCACCGCCGCCGCCGCGAGAGCCACCGTGCATGCGGGCAGCCGAGCTGCACCGCAAGGCTGCGCGTCCCGGCTTGGCACTGGCTTGGCACTGGAGCCGTCATCACTCAGCTGAGCCTCAGCCGTTCTGCGGGGCGCTCCTGCCAGATGTGAGCCCCCGCGTGGACCCGGCCCCGACTCGACCCGGTGGGCCGAACCGTATCCACGAAAGAGCAGGGGGCCAACACCTCCGCGGAAGAATATGGGCAGCGCCGGGCCACCGGGTGGGACCACTACGGGTTCGTCAACGACATCCTCCCCGGCTGACACAAGCCCTTGGAGGCGGGCTACGCGCCCGCGCGGCCGCTGCTGGCCGGCGGGCGCGTAGCGCGTCCCGGGTCATCGTCGTGGCGTGGAGCGTGTGCCGGCCCGGCGTTGGTCTCCCAGCGCGTGC
Organism: Actinomycetota bacterium; assembly: GCA_046727455.1. Classification (GTDB taxonomy): domain Bacteria; phylum Actinomycetota; class Actinomycetes; order Mycobacteriales; family Micromonosporaceae; genus AC-43. Next base: position 3,039 of record JBKPCQ010000148.1, read on the forward strand.
GCGAGCTGGCGGCGTAGCTTGTCGTTGTCCTCACGCAGCTGCCGGATGCGTTGCTCGGCCACCTCCAGGCGCCTGCGCAGCGACGCGTCGGACGCGCGTTGGCCCGCGGGGATGCCGCAGGTCGGTGCCCGGCGGGTGGCCTCGCGCAGCCGGGTGATCTCCTGCCGCAGGTCGTGCTCGGCATACAGCCAGGAGCGGGAGACCCCGGCCGTGTGGGCTACCGCGGCGAAGCTGATCGGTGCGCCAGTGCGGTCGAGTTCCCGGATCGCTTGCACCGCCTTGGCGCGGGTCAGTTCATGGCGACGCCGCGCTGCAGCGATGATCGCCGGGCTGTTGTCAGGACGCATCCGTCACCACCTGGCCGGATGTCGGGTCGCCGTGGTCATCGGTCTCCAGCGTGGCGATGATGCGTTGCAGGTTGTCGGCGACCTGTTGGTTCATCTCCACCATCCGGGCCTGCCCGCGGGCCTGCGCCGTGCTGATGATCTGCAGGGTCTGACGGTGCTGTTCGCGGTGCTGCGGTAGGAATTCCGCGGTGGTGATGAACAGCGGGCAGGTCAGGCAGGCGTTGGCGTGCTGGCAAGTCTTGATCAGTGGCAGGCCGCAGTACCCGTTGGGCAGCGCCTGGGTGGCGTGCGCGAGGCGGTGTTTGGCCCAGGCGGCCTCGGCGAGTGGCCCGTCGGGGTCCAGGGTGACGGTTTCCCCGCGGTGGTTGACTTTACGGGCGGTCTCCCAGTGCCGGCGCACCGTGGTGTCGGACAGTCGGGCGTAGTGCGCGGTCATCTCTGCCGAGTCGTGGTCGAGGATCTTCTGGACCACCTGCTGCGGTACGTCCCGGTTGATCAGGGTGGTGCCCAGGGTGTGTCGCCACTGGTGTGGGGTCAGGTGCACCGGTCGGCCGTGCTCGTCGCGCATGTCGCAGGCGGCCAGCCATTTGACCAGCGCGTCGCGGTAGGTCTGGGTGAGCAGCGGTTTGGTGCCGTCCAGGTTGGCCCGCACCCTCGGGAACAGCACCGGCGTGCCGGCCGGGAAGGCGACCAGGACCCGGCGTTGCTGTTCGCCGATGCCGTGCTGGACCTCCTCGTCGATGGGGACCAGCGCCTCGCGTTTCATCTTGGTGTTCCAGTAGCGCAGGTACGGAGCGCCGTCGGTGTCGGTAACCATGCAGTCGAACGGCAACCCGACGGCGGAGGAGATACGCAGTCCGGTGCGGATCAGGATCAGGGTGATCAGCCGCAGCGCCGGGTCGGTCCACCGGTCCAGGTTGGCCGGCGCCTCGACCTGCGCCATCACCGTGTCGGGCAGGCCGCGGGGCAGCCGCTGCGGCCGGCTGGGGTAGTCCTCGGGGTACAGTTGCGCGCCCGCCGGCAGGTTGGTGTCCCAGCCGTACTGGTGGATAGCGCGCAGGAACCCGGCCAGCCCCGCGACGACGGCCACGTAGCGGCTGTGCGTGGGCAGTTCCAGACGCGCGTCACCGAGAAGCCGTTCCAGCAGCGCCCGGTCGATGTCGGCGGGCCGGTCGACTGCCACGCTCGGGCGGGCCAGCCAACCGGCCAGCCAGGTCACCGCGCGCAGGCTGTTGTAGGTGGTGGCCACGCTCAGCCCGGTGGTCAACTGCCGGTGCGCCCACCGCTTGGCCAGCTCCCGCAACCAGAGCTGGCCGATAGGGGTGAAGTCCAACCTGGCCACCTGCTCGTGCCGGCCGAGGTTGTGCAGCCGCCACACCGTCCGCGGGTACTCCACGTCCCAGCCCTGCCCGACGGCGAGCGCTTCGACGCGGCGGTACGCGTCGCGCAGGAACGCCAACGCCCCAAGGCGTTTCTTCAACTGCGGCGCCGGTCCGGCGGCGGTCCAGTCGTCCTCGCTGACGGCCAGCAGCGAGTGCAGGCCGGTGCCGGCCAACGCGTTGATGATGCGCTGCAGCTGCCAGGGGATCAGCCGTACACTGCCCTCATCGCTGCGGCACTGCAGCACGTACGCGATCTCCAGCCGCAGCGGTGTGGGTAGCCGCCGCAGATCGATACGTTCCCCGGTGAACTCGTCGTGCTCGGCCATCTGGTCGACGAACGCCTCCGGGTCCGGTTGGCCCCGTCGGATCCACCGTTTCCGGTGTTGGAAACACCACTGGGAGCCGGGGTGAGCCCACAATCGGCAGCCGCCCACCCGGCATGGTGGTGGCACCGGGCTGGGGGCCGGTGCCGGGCCGGGCGAGGCCGCCCAACCGGGCAGCGGTGGCCGGCCGACACGCAGCCACCGGTGATAGTGCCGCGGGCACAGCCCGTGGCCTTGGTGCCCGAACCCGCAGCCGTCCACGATGCAGCGCTGCAACGCCATCTGGCCCCAGAACTGGGGGTTGGCGCCCGCTGTGAACTCGGCCAGGTCCGGATAGCCGTGCTCCCGCCACCGGTGCACGTGCCCCGTGCACAATCCCCGCTGACGGCGCGGACGCCCACAGTCAGGCACTGCGCACGGCGGCGCGCCGAACACCGGATCCCGCGGGTCGAACGCGAGCACCTCCGCGCGAAAAGGTGGCCGCACCACCGCTACCAGCTTCTCCAGCAACCCGGCTGGCCGCCCCACCATCGGCAGGCCAGTCTCGCCCCGACCGCCTCCGGTCGCCGGCATCGGCTCCGTCGATCGCGTACCGGTTCGGGTTCGGCCGGCCACCCGCCGCCGCGACGTACCGCGAACGCCGCCTGAGCCACCCGGATCCGGCGCAGACTGCGGCCTGGGACGCTGCCCGCTCACCACGACAGTTCCTTGCCCGCGAACCAGCCGGCCGCCTCCAACGCCGCCCGCGCGTCCTCCACCGTGAGATGGCCGTAGATGGATGTCGTAGTGGCTACGGATGTGTGGCCCAACAACGCGGATACCACCTCGATCGGTACCCCATCGCGCAGGGCCCGGGTCGCGTACGCGTGACGCGCCCAGTGCGGGTCGAACTCCACCCCGGTCCGTACTCGCAGCCGCTTCACCAAGTCGTACACCGCCGCGTACGTCCATGGCTGCCCCAGCGGCTGCGCCCACAAATTGACGAACACGTAGTCGGAGTCCAGATCCCCGTACTCGGTGTGCAGGTAGTCCCCGTACAGGCGCACAGTAGCGGCGTCGATCGGCACGATCCGCCCACCGGACTTGGCCCGCATCCCGTTCGCGTTCAGCCGCGGCACGATCGTCAACTGGCGCTCCGCCGCGGCGATGTCCTCATGCCGTAGCCCCAACGCCTCACCGATACGGATCCCGGAATCCCACAACAGCGCGAACAGCAACCGGTCCCGCAGATGCTCGCAGGCGTCCAGAATGGCCTGCATCTCGGCGGCGGTCACCACCCGCGGCACCTTCTTCGGCACCCGCAGCTTGATCGTCCGCCGGGCCTGCGGCTTGCC
>JBKPCQ010000149.1:0-8603 GCA_046727455.1 Actinomycetota bacterium
GCCCGAGGAAGAGCGTGAAGAAGATCGCGGCACCGGTCAGACCCAGCCAGCCGCCCTTCGGGATGGAACCGACCACCGGGAACGCCTCGGCCCGCTGGGTGAGGCAGTTCACGAAGGCGACCAGCTCGACCACGAGCATGATCAGCCAGAGGACGTTGTTCACCCAGCCTGCGATCGGGATGGCGAAGTCGGGCCCGCGGTCGGCGAGGAACATACCTGAAGACTACCCGGACGGGTACCGGCTGAGGCGGTACCCGTCCGGGTAGCGGTACTACTCGGTGGTGCTGGCGGCCGGGCGGGTGCGCTTGGCCGGCTTGGCGTCGGCCTCGGCCGTCGCCGCGATCTGCGCGGCCCTCGACTCGGCCGTCCGGGCGCCGCCGCCGACGACCTTCTCGCCCCTGGAGACCAGGTCGTTGTACAGTGCGACCGCCTTCTCCTGCGCGGCCTGCGCGCCGGCCACGAACGCGGCGGTCTGCCGGCGGGCGACGACCCGCAGCCGCTCGACGTCGATGTCGAGGTCGGCGCCCCGGCGGGCGCGCAGCTCGATCACCTTGGCCTGCAGGTCACGCAGCTTCTGGTAGGCGAGGTCGCCGGCGCCGGCGGCGGCGTAGAGCGGGGCGGGGATCCGGTTCCTGGTCTGGGTGGTGGTCACGAGGTCTCCTCTGAACTCGAGGCGACCGGGCGGGCCGCCTTCTTCGTCTGCTTCTTTGGTGCCGGTGGTTCGGGTGGTGCTTCCGGTGGGGGCGGCGCGTCACGCGGCGCGTCATGCGGTGCGTCACGCGCGTTGTCCCGCCGGAACGTCTCGTAGATCTGGCTCAGCGACTGCTTCTGCGCGTTGGTCAGCTCGGGGTCGGCCGCGATCGCGGCGAGTACCCCGTGACCCTCCTTGGCGTCCAGCGCGTCGAGCAGGCCGGCACGCAGGTACATCATCGGTGTGGACACGCGCAGGGCACTGGCCAGTTGCTGGAGCACCTCGGCGCTGGGCTTACGCAGGCCGCGCTCGATCTGGCTCAGGTACGGGTTGCTGACCCCCGCCTGCGACGCCAGCTGACGCAGCGAGATCCGCGCGTTGCGGCGCAGGTCCCGGATGAAGTCGCCGATGTCGCGGGGCAGGTCGCTTGCGGTGGGCACGGTTCGACTCTATGTCGGCGTGCTTGCAACAGCAAGCGAATGCTTGCGCTGGCTAGCGTGTCATCTACCACAAGGCCCGGATGCCGCCGACCGGGCGCCCACCGCCGGTGATCCGGACGCCCGGCGCGCCCGACGCCAGCTCGGCGAGTACCGGGGCGGTCACTCCCAGCTTACCCAAGGCGCTGGCCAGGACCGGATAGATCGGCCGCGCCGCGCCGTCGTCGACCTTGATGGCGACCGCCCCGACCCTCGGTACCGCGATCGCGAGGACGCCCTCGGCGCCGCCCTTGACCAGCGCGCCCGGGATGCCGTGCATGAGCCACGCCTCCGGCTCGGCAGTGCCGGAGACCAGCTCCGGGTGCGCCCGCATCGCGTCGACCACGGCCGCCTCCTCGGTACCGGCCGGTGCGGAGACCAGGCGCAGGTACGACCCGGCCAGGGCGGCCAGCGACATCGCGAACACCGCCGCGCCGCAGCCGTCCACGCCGACCGCCGCCGCCGGTTCGCCGGCCAGCTCCTCGACCGTCGCCTCCAGCGCCACCTGCAGCGGGTGGTCGGCCCGCTCGTAGCCGGCCGTCGGCCAGCCGGCCGCCTGGCAGGTACGCAACATCGCGGCGTGCTTGCCGGAGCAGTTGGCGAGGACCCGCTCCGGTCCACCGCCCGCGGCCAGCACGGCCACCCGCGCCGCGACCCCGATCGGCAGGTCGGGCGGGCAGGCCAGATCGTCCTCGGTCAGGCCACCCGCGCGCAGCATCGCCCGTACCCGCTCGATGTGCATCGGCTCGCCCCGGTGACTCGCGGCAGCCAGCGCGAGATCCGCGGGGTCGGCGAGCGCGAGGCCGGCCCGTAGCATGCCGACCGCCTGCATCGGCTTGTTGGCCGAGCGCGGGAAGATCGGCCCGGTCAGGTCCCCGGCGCCGGCAACCGCGCCGCCCGTCGCGTCGAGGACGACCACCGAACCCCGGTGGTACCCCTCGACGAAGCCGGACCGGACCACCTCGGCGATCAGCTCGCCGCCGCTGTACCCGTCAGCCACGCGGCTTCACCCCCAGCAGCGCGCGGGCCTCGTCGGGTGCGGCCGGCGGGCGCTGGGCCAGCCGCGCGAGGCCGACCGCCCGCGCCACGAGCTGCATGTTCGACTCGACGGGCTGGCCCTTGGCGTAGGTGATCGTGTCCTCCATGCCGACCCGCAGGTGGCCGCCGGCGGACAGGCTCGCGAGCAGCACGGGGATCGTCGCGCGGCCGATGCCGGTGGCCGAGAACGTGGCGCCGTCGGGCAGGTCGCGCAGGCAGGCGACGAGGGCGGCGGCGGTACCGGGCATGCCGCCGGGTACCCCCATGACGAGATCGACGTGGACGTGGCCGCCGGCCGGCAGCCCGTACCTGTCCAGCAGCCGGCGCAGCGTGGTGAGCTGGCCGAGGTCGAAGATCTCGTACTCCGGGACGATGCCCCGCTCCCGCATCCGGGTATGCAGCTCGACGATGAACTCCCAACGGTTGAGGAACACGTCGGCGCCGAAGTTGACGGTACCCATCGTGCAGGACGCCATGTCCGGCGCGGCCTCCAGTACGCGCAGCCGGTCGGCCTCGGGGTCGGTGACGGCGCCACCCGTGGAGAGCTGGACGATCAGGTCGGTCCGCTCGCGCAGCGCGGCGACGGTGTCGCGCAGCCGGCCGAGGTCGAGGGTGGGCCGGGCCTCGTCGTCGCGGATGTGGACGTGGATCACGCTGGCGCCGAGCGCCGCGCACTCGCGGGCGGTGGTCACCAGCTCATCGAGGGTGACCGGGAGGGCCGGTACGTCGGCTTTGGCCGACTCAGCCCCGGTGGGCGCAACCGTGATCAACGTCGTTGTTGTCATGGCCGCGATCCTCGCACGGCGGCGTTTTTCCCGCCCAACGGGTTCTCCCCGGGGTGAGGCTTGCGGAAACAGATAGGTATCTTTACGGTTTTGTCCATGGGCAGACGTCGATTGATTGCAGCGCTCGCAGCCGTGGCCGGCGCCGTTCTGGTGGCCGGCTTCGTCAGCCTTGCGACCCCCGCGCGGGCGGCCACCGGCGTGACCGCGACGTTCAGCAAAGACTCCGACTGGAGCACCGGGTACCAGGCCAAGTACACGATCACGAACGGCACCTCGGCCGCGATCTCCTCCTGGACCGTGGCGTTCGACCTGCCCGCGGGCCTGTCGGTCGGCAGCTTCTGGGACGCCGTGCTCACCACGAGCGGGCAGCACGTGACCGCGAAGAACCGGGAGTACAACGGTGCGCTCGCGGCCGGGGCGAGTGCCTCCTTCGGCTTCCTGGTCAGCGGCGGCTCCGGCGCGCCGGCCAACTGCACGGTCAACGGCGGCTCCTGCGGCGGCGGGAGCGGTGGGGGAGGCGGTGGCGGGGACAAGACTCCGCCCAGCCGGCCGACCAACCTGCACTCGACCGGTACCACGTCCAGCTCGGTCAGCCTGGCGTGGAAGGCCTCGACGGACAACGTCCGCGTCACCGGGTACAACGTCCTGGTGAACGGCGCGGTCGCGCTCACCGTCACCGGTACCTCGGCCAAGGTCGGCGGCCTCGCGGCGAGCACCACGTACAAGTTCACGGTTAAGGCGCGCGACGCGGCGGGCAACACCTCGCCGGCCAGCGCGGCGGTCTCGGTGAAGACCGCGGCCGGCGGAGGCGGCGGCGGAGGCGGCGGGGGTGGCGGCGGGACGCTGTTCACCGCGCCGTACATCGACATGGGCGCGTGGCCGACGCCGGCGCTGAGTGAGATCTCGGCGGCCAGCGGGTTGAAGAACTTCACGCTGGCGTTCGTCAACTCGGCCGGCTGCAAGGCGAGCTGGTTCAACGCCTACGACCCGCGGAGCGCCTGGCAGCTCGACGAGATCGGCAAGATCCGGGCCAAGGGCGGCGACGTGAAGATCTCCTTCGGCGGCGCGAACGGCATCGAGCTGGCCCAGGCGTGCGGCGACGTGGCCAGCCTGACCGCCGAGTACCAAGCTGTGGTGACCGCGTACCACCTGAAGTTCATCGATTTCGACATCGAGGGCGCGGCGGTGGCCGACCCGGCCTCGATCAGCAAGCGCTCGCAGGCGCTGGCCCGGCTGGCCTCCGCCAACCCCGGGCTGAAGATCACGCTCACCCTGCCCGTGATGCCCACCGGCCTGGACGCCAACGGGCTCAACGTGGTCAAGGCGGCGAAGGCGGCCGGCGTACCGGTCGACACCGTCAACGTGATGGCGATGGACTACTACGTGCAGGGCAACCCGGACTACGGCGCCCTCGCGCAGCAGGCGGCGCAGGCCACGCACGACCAGCTCAAGTCGCTGTACGGGCTGTCCGACGCGGCGGCCTGGCGGATGGTCGGGGTCACCCCGATGCTCGGCCAGAACGACGACGGGCACGTCTTCAGCCTCGGCGCGGCCAGCGGGCTGGTCGGCTTCGCCAAGGCGCACCACGTGGGCGAGCTGGCGTTCTGGGAGGTCACCCGGGACCGCAACGCGTGCACCGGCGCGCTGTACAAGTGCACGAACATCCCGCAGAAGCCGTACGACTTCAGCAAGATCTTCGCCGGCTACACCGGCTGAGCCTGGATCCCGCGCCGGGCTCCGGCCGCCGATCGGAGCCCGGCGCCTTGCGAAGATACCTTTGCAAAGGTATCTTCGCATCGTGCGCCCCACCATCGAGATCACCGACCCCCGTACCTTGCGCGGGATCGCGCATCCCGTCCGGATGCGCCTGGTCGGCCTGCTCCGCCGGGAAGGCCCGCTCACCGCGACCCGGGCCGGGCAGCTTCTCGGCGAGAGCTCCGGCACCTGCTCGTTCCACCTGCGCCAGCTCGCCAAGTACGGCCTCGTCGAGGAGGCCGGCGGCGGCCGGGGCCGGGAGAAGCCCTGGCGGGCCACCGCGATGTCGACCTCCTGGCCGTCCACGCCGGACAACCCCGAGGCCGCCCTGGCGACGCAGGTGCTCAACACCGCCGTCGCCGAGCGGTACCACGCGGTGATGCGCGAATGGATCGCGGCGAGCGGGGACGAGCCGGCGGCGTGGCGCGAGGCGACCCAGTTCGGCGACAGCCTGCTCTACCTCACCGCGGACGAGCTGGCCGAGCTCGGGCGCGAGACGCAGGCGCTGCTGGAGCGGTACGCCCTCCGGATGGCCCACCCGGAGACCCGGCCGGCCGGCGCGCGCCCGGTCACCTGGCTGCACATCGCGGTCCCGACCGATCGGCCGGCCGATGTCTAGGTGGATTCCCGATCTGCTCCGCGAGCCGACGTTCCGCCGGTTCTGGGCCGGGCAGACCGTGTCGCTGTTCGGCGACCAGATCGCCCTGCTGGCCGTACCCCTGACGGCCGTGCTCGTCCTGCACGCGAACGCCGCCCAGATGGGCTACCTCACCGCCGCCGCACTGCTGCCGAGCCTGCTGTTCTCGGTGTTGGCCGGCGCCCGGGTCGACCGGCGGGGGCAGCGCCGCCGCACCATGCTGGTCGCCGACCTCGCGCGGGCCGTCCTCACCGCGACGATCCCGGTCGCGTACCTGCTCGGCATCCTCAGCCTCACGCAGCTCTACCTGGTCGCGTTCGGGATCGGTACCTTCGACGTGCTGTTCTTCGTCGCGTACAGCACGCTGTTCGTGTCGATGGTGCCGCCCGAGCAGTATGTGCAGGGCACCTCGCTGCTGCACGGCAGCCGGGCGATGTCGCACGTGGGCGGGCAGAGCCTCGCCGGACTCCTGGTGTCCCTGCTGACCGCCCCGGGTGCCCTGCTGCTCAACGCGCTGTCGTTCGTCGGCTCGGCGGCGGCACTGGCCCGCATCCGCCCCGTCGAGCCGCCGACCGCCGAGCCCGGCCGGGGGCGGCTCCGCGCGGGGTTCGCGTTCATCGCCCGCTCGCCCGTGGTACGGGCCGCGCTCGGCGCCACGGCCACCGTCAACTACTTCAACTTCATCTTCATGGCGATCTTCGTCCTGTACGTCACCACCCAACTGCATGTCCGCCCGGCGGAACTCGGCCTCGTCCTGGGCGCCGGGGCCGTCGGCGGGCTGATCGGCGCCGCGATCACCGCCCCGATCAGCCGGTGGCTGGGCATCGGGCCCGCGTTCATCCTCAGTTGCGTGGTGTTTCCGGCGCCGATGCTCCTGGTACCGCTGGCCGCGGGCAGCCGTCCGGCGATCCTCGCGCTGCTGTTCCTCGCCGAGTTCGGCACCGGGGTCGGCGTGATGATCCTCGACATCAGCATCGGCGCCATCTTCGCCGCGGTGATCCCGGACCACCTCAAAGCGCGGGTGTCCGGCGCGTACCTGACGGTGAACTACGGGGTACGCCCGCTCGGTGCGCTGAGCGGCGGCCTGCTCGGTACCGTCGTCGGGCTCCGCAACACGCTGTGGATCGCCGGAGTGGGCGGCATGCTGTGCGTCCTGTGGACCCTGCGTGGCCCGCTGCGCCGCCTCGTGACCCTTCCCGATACCCGCGTCGCCGTCCCGGCCACCTGAAATGCCCCCACAGGATGTCGAGCGCGCTCTATCCTCCACCTCAACGCCGCGATGACGCGGCGCGTCGTTCGCGTCGCTCATCACGGGGTCTTCATGGGCACCTACAACTCTCGCCAACCGTCCATTTTGGACGCCGCGATGAGATCCCGGACGCAGTCCAGGGCATGGTCCTCGTCGGGTAGTTCGAACCAGCGGCTCCGACCGTCGGCGCCGCCCTCCCGGGCCTCCACCACCCACGCACCCGCGTCCTCGAAGACCAGGATGTCCATCCGGGCCAGCCGGCCCCACCGGCCGTTCCAGTAGTGCTTGCGCCGTTCCACGCCCAGCACGCTACTCGTACACCCGTTCGACAAGCAAGTTTCCGCAGCTCAGGGGGGATCAATGAGCTATTCACTGCGTACCAAGGTCTTCAGCGCCACGACCTGCGCCGCGCTCGTCCTGCTGGCCGCCGGCCTGGCCCTGGCCGAGCCCGGCGGCGGGTTCGGCGACGAGCCAGGCTGCCCACCATCCAGCGCGAACGAGTCGGTGAGCGCGTCCACCGTCAGCTCGCCTCCGACGCCGCCGCCACCGGTCCCGTCGCCGACCGGTTCGCCCAGCGACGGATCGAGCACCGGACCCAGCGACGGACCGAGCACCGGACCCAGCGACGAGCCCAGCGGCGTACCGTGTGACAGTGGCAGCCCGAGCGACAGTGGCAGTGGCAGCGGGAGTCCCCCGCCGGACAGCGGCTCCATCGCCGGTACGCTGACCAGCAGCACCGGCGCGCCCCTCGCGCATGCCCAGGTGCAGGCGTTCGGCGCCAACGGCACCCAGGGCTTCTACTTCACCGCGACAGACACGCGGGGCCGGTACCGGATGGACGGCGTCGTGCCCGGCAAGTACGTCGTCGACTTCACCCTTCCGGGCACGAACCTCGTGCAGTACCTGCACCGCCACGTCAGCTTCGGCTCCGCCGACGTGTTCACGGTGAGCGCCGGCCGGACCACCATCGCCAACGACAAGGCGCTGGGCACCGGCACCCTCAAGGGCCATCTCCGGGACCGGACCGGCAAGCCCGTCACGGCCGCGCAGGTCATCGCGTCCAGCCCCAACGTGGGCGTCGGCGGCTCCACCGACAGCGCCGGCGCGTTCTCCATCCCGGTCTTCGCGGGCACGTACAAGCTCGCGTTCTTCTTCGGCGCCGGCACCGTGCAGTACGCCCGCCAGCAGACCGATCCGGCGAAGGCCACGGCGTTCGCGGTGGCCGCCGGCGCCACGGTGACGGTTGACGAGACCGTGCTACCCAGCGGAACGCTGTCCGGCCGGCTGACCGAGGCCGACGGCAGCCCGGCCGCAGGCGCCTCGGTGCAGATCAGCGGCACGACCAACAACGAGAGCCTGTACACCACGACCACCCCCGACGGCACGTACCGGCTCGACTTCGTGCCGCCCGGCCCCTACGTGGTCTCCTTCACCTCCAACGACTTCAACCGCCGGCAGTGGGCGTTCCACACGCTCGACCGGCTCAAGGCGGCCAACCTCACGGTGAAGGTCGACCAGACCACGACCGTCAACGACCACTTCCTGCCGACCGGGTCGGTGCACGTCGTGGCGAAGGACGCCCGGACCGGCGCGCCGATCGCCGACTTCTGCGTCAACGTGCAGCCGGGCCCGTCCTCCAACGTCGTGTGCAGCAACGGCACCGGGCAGGTGACCGTGACCGGGGTACCGGCCGGTGACAACCACGAGGTCGACGTCAACACCGCCGACGACACGTACCTCGGCGTGGTGCTGCACAACGTCAAGGTCACCGGTGGCACCACCACCGAGTTGGCGGTCGCCCTCCAGCACGCGGCGGTGATCGAGACGACCGCGCTCGACGCCCGTACCCACCAGCCGGTCCCGCAGGTGTGCGTGTCGGCGCAGGTCGGGAACCGGTCGGCGTCCGGCGTCTTCTGCAGCGACGGGAGCGGGCACGTCCGGGTTCCGGGCCTGCCCGCCGGCACCTACACGC
>JBKPCQ010000150.1:0-6186 GCA_046727455.1 Actinomycetota bacterium
GCCGTCCTCCCCCGCGGCGTAGATGCGGTGGCCGAGCGGCGTCGGCGCGGCCGGCGCCGCCGACGCGGCCAGGCCGGGGCCGGGGCCGGACGCGGCCACCGACAGCTCGGCCGCGACCGCGAGGAAGGCGGTCAGGGCGGCGGCCAGGACCACCCGGAGCCAGCGCTTGCCGGTACCCCCGTCCATGGCGGTGAGGATAGCCGGATCAGGGTACGGGAGCCGGCCCCGTCCGTCGCCGCACGTGCCGCCAGAGCCGGGGCAGGAGTTCGGGGGCGGCGGCCCGCCACGCGGCGATCTCGGAGGTCGGTGAGGGCGCCTCCCCCGCCGTGCCGGAGGACGGCGAGCAGATCTCGCAGGCGGCGGACAGCCGCCACATCCGCGCGACCGCCAGGCCCGGCGAGGCTCCCACGGTCACCGGATTAATGCCTGGGATGGGGGTCCCGCGCAGTGTCCCAGCCCGGATTGTCCGTTTCCCTACAGGTCGAACTCCCCCGACCGCACCCCGTCCACGAACATCCGCCACGAGTCACGGTCGAACGTCAGGACCGGGCCATGAGGGTCTTTCGAGTCGCGGACAGCCCGCCCCCCGTCGGGAAGCTGCTGCGAACCGTTGCGCTGCCTGATATGCAACCCGGTACCCGCTGTCGGACGCGCGTCAGTACCGATGCGTCAGCCCTCGTGTCGACCGACGAGCGACCGCTCATGACACCGCTTGCCGAACGTCGGAGCGTCGCACGTACGGCCGCACCGTAGGCGCGCGACATGACGAGGAAACCGCCCGCTTGGATACTGGCCGCTGCTGATCAGGACTACGCAGGAGCGCTCGAGAGCTTAGACCAGACGGTGAACGGCGCCCGGTTGCTGATCCACGACTGGCCGGAAGTCGAAGCATGGGCCGAAGTGTGGCTAGCGCTTAGCCGAATCCCGCCGCACGCGGCGCTCGCAATGGGCGCGGCCGCTATCGTGCAGCTTGCCAAACAGCAGCCGTCGACCTGAGCACCGAGGGTGTCATTCCGGCGTGCCGGGCGAACGACCTGCCGGGTGACGGTCTCCTACTGGCAGACCCGTTCGAGGCGGTTGCCGAACGGGTCGTCGAAGCCGATGAACGACCGTACCCGCCGCGCCGGGCCGCCTCTGGGCAACGCTGCCGCGACCCCAGTGGCCCATTGCGCAAGTAGGAGCCTGATCCGCCTGTCATCATCGCAGATGCGAGGCTAGGATCGCCTTCATGGCAGCATTCCGGATAGGGGAGGCGGCCGACCTGCTGGGCGTGAGTGCGGACACGGTACGCCGGTGGGTCGACCTGGGCCGGGTCGCGGCGGTCCGGGACGAGCACGGCCACCGGGTGATCGACGGCGCCGACCTCGCCGCGTTCGCCCGGTCGCAGGGCGGCGGCCAGGACGAGCACGCCGAGACCTCGTCGGCGCGTAACCGGTTACGGGGCATCGTCACGGCCGTCGTCAAGGACACGGTCATGGCCCAGGTCGACATCCAGGCCGGCCCGTTCCGGGTGGTGTCGCTGATGAGCCGCGAGGCGGCCGACGATCTGCACCTCCAGGTCGGCTCGGTGGCCGTCGCGGTGATCAAGTCGACCACGGTCGTGGTGGAGCGGTCATGAGGGTCCGGTGGGCCGGCGCGCTGCTGGCCTTGGTCACGCTGGGCGGGTGCGGTGGCGGCACCGGTGCCACGCCGGCAGGGGGCTCCGGTGTCACCGGCGCCGTCACCGTGTTCGCCGCCGCGTCGCTGACCGAGTCGTTCACCGCGATCGGCAGGGACTTCGAGGCGGCGAACCCGGGGGCCAAGGTCACCTTCGACTTCGCCGGCAGCTCCGCGCTCGCGACCCAGATCGACCAGGGCGCGCCGGCCGACGTGTTCGCGTCGGCCGCCCCGGGGAACATGAAGACGGTGACCGACGCCGGAAACGGCGACGGCACCCCGGTCACGTTCGTACGCAACCGGCTCGTCATCGCGGTACCGAAGGGCGACCCGAAGGGCGTCACCGGGCTGGCGGACCTGTCCAGACCAGGAGTGAAGGTCGCCCTGTGCGCCGAGCAGGTACCGTGCGGCGCGGCGGCGAAGAAGGCGCTCGCCGCCGCCCACGTGAGGCTCACGCCGGTGACGCTGGAGCCGGACGTGAAGGCCGCGCTGTCGAAGGTGAAGCTCGGCGAGGTCGACGCGGCCCTGGTGTACCGCACCGACGCGACGGCCGCCGCGTCCGGCGTCGACGGCGTGGAGTTCCCCGAGTCCGCCCAGGCGGTCAACGACTACCCCATCGTGGTTCTGAAGAACGCACCCAACCGGGCCGGCGCGCGGGCGTTCGTCGCCTACGTCGAGTCGGACAAGGGCCGGGCGGTCCTCACCGCGGCCGGGTTCCAGTCCCCGTGACCGCCCGCGCCAAGGCCCGGGTACCGCTGGGGCTGCTCCTGCCGGCGGTGCTCGGGCTGGCGTTCCTCGTCGTGCCGCTCGCCGGGCTGCTCGTCCGTGCCCCCTGGACCACGCTGCCCGAGCGGCTCACCGACCCGGGCGTCCGCACCGCGCTGCGCCTGTCGCTGCAGACCGCCACCGTGGCGACGGTGGTCTGCCTGCTGCTGGGCGTACCGCTGGCCTGGTTGCTGGCCCGGGTCGACTTTCCCGGACGCCGCCTCGTCCGCGCGCTCGTCACCGTCCCGCTGGTCCTGCCGCCCGTGGTCGGCGGGGTGGCGCTGCTGCTCGTGTTCGGGCGCAAGGGCATCCTCGGGACGTGGCTGGACAGCACGTTCGGGATCACGCTGCCGTTCACCACGACCGGGGTCGTGCTGGCCGAGGCGTTCGTCGCCATGCCGTTCCTGGTCATCGCCGTGGAAGGCGCGCTGCGCGGCGCGGACACCCGCTACGAGGAGGCCGCCGCGACCCTCGGCGCCGGCCGGTGGACCACCTTCACCCAGGTCACCCTGCCGCTCGTCGCGCCCGGCATCGTCGCGGGCGCGGTGCTGTGCTGGGCCCGGGCGCTCGGCGAGTTCGGCGCCACCATCACCTTCGCCGGCAACTTTCCGGGCCGCACCCAGACCATGCCCCTGGCGGTGTACCTCGCGCTGGAGAACGACCTGCCGGCCGCGATCGTGCTGAGCCTCATCCTGCTCGCCGTCTCGGTCACGATCCTCGCCGCCCTGCGCGACCGGTGGATCACCAGCCCGTGACCACGCTGGACGCGCACCTGGTCGTCGATCTCGGCGGCTTCCGCCTCGACGCCGGCCTGCGGATCGCCGCTGGTGAGGTGGTCGCCCTGCTCGGACCCAACGGTGCCGGCAAGACCACGGCGCTGCGCGCGCTGGCCGGCCTGCAACCGCTCACCGGTGGGTACGTCCGGCTCGCCGGGCGCGAGCTGGACCGGCCGGAGCGGCGGGTGTGGACACCGCCGGAGCACCGGCCGATCGGCGTCGTCTTCCAGGAGTACCTGCTGTTCCCGCACCTGTCCGCGCTGGACAACGTCGCGTTCGGCCCACGCCGCCACGGGGTACCCCGGCGGCGGGCCAGGGAGGAGGCGGCCGGCTGGCTGGCCCGGGTCGGGCTCACCGAACACGCCCGGCGCAAGCCCCGGTACCTGTCCGGGGGCCAGGCCCAGCGGGTCGCCCTCGCCCGCGCGCTCGCGGTACATCCCGACCTGCTCCTGCTCGACGAGCCGCTGGCCGCGCTCGACGCCGGTACCCGCGCGGACACCCGCGGCGAGCTGCTCCGCCACCTCACCGACCACCCGGGCGCCACCCTCCTGGTCACCCACGACCCGCTCGACGCGCTCGTCCTCGCCGACCGGCTGGTGATCCTCGAACACGGTCGCGTCGTCCAGGAAGGCGACGCGGCCACCATCACCGCCCGCCCACGTACCGACTACGTGGCCCGGCTGGTCGGCCTCAACCTGTACCGGGGCCGGGCCAGCGGCCACCTCGTCCAGGTCGGCGGCGGCGTCACCCTGACCGCCGCCGACCCGCTCGACGGGGACGCGTTCGTCGCGTTCCGGCCGTCCGCCGTGGCCCTGCATCCGCACCGGCCGGACGGCAGCCCGCGCAACACCTGGGCGGCCACGATCGCCGGCATCCAGCGCCACGGCGACAATCTTCGCGTACAACTCGACGGCCCGATCGTGGTGGCCGCCGACATCACCCCGGCCGCGGCCACCCACCTGCACCTCGCGCCCGGCCAGCAGGTCTGGGCCGCGGTCAAGGCCGCCGAGACGCACGCCTATCCGGCCGCGACCTGACGCCGGATGCTGATACGGAGGCGCAGTGGCTATGGTGTGCGTGACGCGGGCGGACGCCTGCGGCACCCGGCCGAAAGGGGGACCGATGACCGACAGCTCACCCGCTCCCGACGAGGACTACGTGTCGAAGCTCAACACCAAGGTCCCGCACCCGGCTCGGACCTGGAACTACTGGCTGGGCGGCAAGGACAACTTCGCCATCGACCGTGAGGTAGGCGAACGGGTTCGCGCGGTACACCCGGCGATCGTCGAGGTCGCCCGCGCGGCGCGGGCCTTTCTCGTCCGTGCCGTCGGGTACCTGGCCGGCGAGGCCGGGATCCGCCAGTTCCTCGACATCGGCACCGGCCTGCCGACCGCCGACAACACCCACGAGGTCGCCCAGCGCGTCGCTCCCGAGTCCCGCATCGTCTACGTCGACAACGACCCGCTGGTACTGGTGCACGCCCGCGCCCTGCTCACCAGCGGCCCCGAGGGCGCTACCGACTACGTCGACGCCGACATGCACGACAGCGACAGGATCCTGCACGAGGCGGCCCGGACGCTGGACCTCTCCCGGCCGGTCGCCATCATGATGCTGGGCGTCCTGGGCTACGCCGAGTACGACGACGCGCGGGCGATCGTGAAGCGGCTGCTGGACGGCGTACCGTCCGGTAGCTACCTGGTCGTCGACGACGGCATCAAGACCGCCGAAGGCGAGGAGGGCACCCGGGTCGCGAACGCCGCCGGCGTCATGTACCGGCTGCGCACCTTCGAGCAGATCGCCGGCTTCTTCGACGGCCTGGAACTGGTGGAACCCGGTGTCGTCCCGGCAATACAGTGGCGGCCCGAACCCGGCTACCGCCCGGGCCCCGGTGCCGAGCAGGCGACCTGCGGCGTGGGCCGCAAGCCGTAAAGTGCGGTAGTATCCGCGAACCGTCGGGCAGCCCCCTGGAATCTCGACAACCAGCGAGAGAGCGCCCACGAACAGCGACGACACCTGAACGCAAGGCCGATTGACTCGGATTTGGCCGCCGAGAAGTATTCGCTTCCAGCAACGGCAAGGGTGCCGTTGGGGGCGAGGGCCTTCACGCGGCGCGGATCCGCGGCGCGGGGCCGGATTGTCGAGGGCGACATGCGGCGTATCGAGGGTGCCACGCGCTGGCGCCGGTTGGCGATGGCAACGGCGATGGTACTGGCGGCCTCGGTCGTCACCCAGGCCCAGCCGAGCCCGGCAGGGGCGTCGACACTGCCGACCGGGTTCCGGGACTCCGTCGTACTGAGCGGGCTGACCAACCCGGTGGTGGTGCAGTTCGCCAGCGACGGGCGGATCTTCGTCGGCCAGAAGAACGGCGTGATCAAGGTCTTCCAGAGCCTGACCGACACGAGTCCGGTCACCTTCGCCGACCTGTCGGGCGAGGTCGACGACTACTGGGACCGGGGCCTGCTCGGCCTGGCGCTGCCCCCCGACCTCGCCGCGGACCCGCACGTCTACGTGCTCTACGCGTTCGACGCCGCGATCGGCGGTACCCCACCGAGGTGGAACGACGCCTGCCCGACCCCGCCCGGCCCGACCACCGACGGCTGCCTCATCTCCGGGCGGCTGTCCCGGCTGCCGATCAGCGGGAACGTCATGAGCGGCCCCGAGCAGGTGCTCATCAACGACTGGTGCCAGCAGTTCCCCAGCCACTCGATCGGCACGCTGCTGTTCGGGCGCGACGGGTACCTCTACGTCAGCGGCGGTGACGGCGCCAGCTTCAACAACGTCGACTATGGGCAGTACGGCAACCAGTACGCCGGGGACCAGGCGAATCCGTGTGGCGACCCGCCCGGCGCGGTCGGCACCCCGTTGAGCCCACCCGGAGCCGAGGGCGGCTCGCTGCGCAGCCAGAGCGTCCGGCGTACCGACGGCCCCGCCACCCTCGACGGCGCGGTCCTGCGGGTCGATCCCGCCACCGGTGCGGGCGTCTCGGGCA